>CAZTAS010000106.1:0-20202 GCA_964611635.1 uncultured Thermodesulfobacteriota bacterium | reverse complement strand
CCAGTTGGACGAGTCTGCAGACGCCCCCCATCAGTTGCACAGCCCCGAAAAAGTAGAAACAGGGAGCCAGCATCAGGACCTCATCCCCGGGATTGATGCAGCCCGCGATGCATATGAAAATCCCGTGCATGCTTCCGTTTGTGACCAGTATTTCCCTGTCAGGGTCACAACAAATGCCGTTTTCTCTGAGAACTTTCCTTGCGATGGCCTCCCTGAACTCTGGCAACCCATGGGAAGAGGCGCGCTTGTTTTCCTGAACGGCCGCTATGGCTGCCTCAATCACATTGGGGCCCGGAGGATCAACCGGCGCCGAAGCAAGATGAAGCACCTTTTTTCCCTGTTTCTTCAATTGTTCAACCTTTTGGGCCAAGGCTCTGGAGCCGTTGCGAGGAATTTCCAACGCAATCTTTGATAACACAGTGATGCTCTGATTCATCGTTCTTCCCCAATTTTATTGTTATGTGATCGGTACAAATGTTTATCTCGCTTTAAAATAAAATGTAAGTCCGGGCAATCGTGGTTCTTTCTTACTCTTGCCCGGACTTCAAAAACGCTGATCAGTGACTATTTCTCTAACCATGCATTACAGAAGAACCGCTCCGGAGTGGGTGTGTAACCTTTTACATATGGGCGCCGTGCATCCAGGGTGAAGTAGTCACCCAGCTTGAGCCATGGCACCTTATCGTAAAAGAGCTTTTCGATCTTCTTCCATATCTCGTAGCGTTTCTTCTGATCCGGCTCTGCAACAAACTGGTCGCGCAGGGCATCTTTCTCTGGGTCCGCCCAATTGTTGATCCAGTCAGGTGCGTGGTAGACTATCAATGCGGGCTCGGTTCGGTAGCTGGTCATGATGAGAAGCGCATCCCATTCATCAGGGTTTTTACGTATCTTCACCAACGTTCCCCAATCCACCGCTCGGTGGTCAATGTTAAGCCCGATCTTTCGTAACTGCGCAACGGCTGCGAAGCTGGAGTCGAACAGCACCGGGTAATCCCTGGTGGATATCCAGCGGATGGTCTCATTCTTATAGCCGGATTCCTTAACCAGGCGTTTGGCCTTCTCAATATCATGCTGGTTGTAAAACGGCTTGCCCATGTCAGTCCACCAGGCAGTCTCCCTCCACATGACAGACGGGTCCAGTCGATAAAACTTTGGGTTCCCAACAGCCGCTTTCATGATTACGTCAATGTCCAGGGCGGTCAAAATGGCCTGGCGCAGTTTAAGGTTTTCCGCCATCACCCCCTTTTTCATGTTAAGTATAATGGCGGGATACCATGGGGGCCCTATAATGGGTACGACATCCGGGTTCTTTTCCAGCCGCTCGTAATCGCGCAGGGAGATTCCCATGGAGAAATCGAATTCCCCTGTCTCAATGCCCGCTACCCTCACTGTGGCGTCTCTGACTGGAATGTAGCGAATCTCGTCGAAGTATGCCGTCCTGCGCCCGCTGTACCCGCTGGGGGGCTCGCTCCGAGGCTTATACTTGTCAAACCGCACCAGCTTGGCGTAACGATCAGGCTTGAACTCGACAAACTTGTATGGTCCGGTTCCAACCATTTGATCCGGTTCAGGCTTGAGGTAATCCTTGCCGACCTTTTCGATCACCTCCTTGGGGAAGATGAAGGATCCTTGCCGGTTGGTCGCCAATCCGGACAAGAGCACCCCGCATGGTTGCTTAAGGTTGATCTTCACTGTATACCGATCCACCTCTTCCACAGACTTGACGAACTTATACACCGTGGTCCCGATGGGTCCGTATTGACCCCAGCGGTTCAGAGAGGCCACAACATCCTCAGAGCTCATCTCTTTACCGTTGTGAAACAGAACACCCCTCCGAAGGTTCAGAGTATATATGGTTTGCTCCGGGTTGACAGTGTAAGTGTCAACCAGCATGGGAACCGGCTTGAAATCCTTGTCCTCTGTAAAGAGAGTCTCCATAAAATTCAACACGATCTGTCTGACCAGAACAGCGGTGGTTCGATGAATATCCCAGATGGCTACCTCCTCCTCTGTTGCCACCCGGAATGTCCCGCCGAATTTTCCAGGCAGCTCAGAAGCAGACGGGACAGAGGTCGTTGTAACTATAACGAGGAAAGCTAAAACCAGAACACCAATCCTAGATGATATTGTTTTCATCATGGTTTCTCCTCCTTTATCTCATGGCTCACAAGGCCGTTGTCCAAGCCCTTTCCCTCAACACCCGGCCACCCATATCGTCATCCGGGATTTCTTATAAGTTAACTATTTATTGTATCATCCTCTTCTGAGCTCATGATTCTTCAAGAGATCACATCAAAATGTCAGCAAATGGGTGCCCTATGCAAAACGTTGTAAGCTGTATATGCATGGACAACATCAAAGGTGGATTGATCATTACAATCAAGAACAACGGCCTTACAAACCGCATTCTTTGGTCAGGACGGCGTGGCCATCAGCCGGGCGATCCGGCTCACGTCGTCCATCCCTTCTATTGCGTCAATGGACTGTATAATTTCTTCGAGCCTGTCTTCCGCAAAGACCTTGCCTGCTAAGGTGCGAAACTTTCCTATCACCTCCTCTCTGCTCATGGGATTGCTTGGGTGGCCTTTGGCGAAGTCTTTTGTTGTTGCATATCTGGATCCATCTTTGAGGATAATTGTGAGTGTTGTTCGATCCCGTCGTTCGAGACCGAGCCCGTCCACTTCAGGATCGATTTCTACAACAGACCGTTCCAGTAAGTTTTGCACGCGTGGGTCACGTATTTTTTCCATGGTAAACTGGTCTAAAAAAGCGTCTCCATCAACAATGGCCACAGCCGCGCAGTAAGCCACGCTCATCAATGCGCGTGAGACGGTATTCACAACATATCCCGCACCATAACGGTAGTTGGCCGTTCCGATCTTAATTTCTATCCTATCGATGGAATCCGGGCGGATCTGGGTATTCCTGGCCGTAAGCTCCAAAGCGGCGTCAATGGCTGTGTGGTTGGGACGACTGGAGACATAGGGCTTGAGCTCAACTTTGCTTATCTCAAATTCCGATGAAAGACTCTCGGTGAGAAGTCCCAGATCGCATTCATCCCCAAAGGCCCGACAGAATCCTCCTTCCTCGGACTCGAAGATGTCCTGCACACCCTCGTATCCCTCCTTGGCTAACAGTGCGGCCATGACTCCTGCGCGAGCACCGACTCCGATATTGAACCGTTTGACGTGCGTGGGACTGTAAAGCCCGCAAGCCTGGGTGGCGGTCAAATGGAATGCGCGCGTTATGCCCTGGGCATCCAGACCCAGAAGCTTCGAGGTCGCAGTGGTTGCAGCAAAAGCGCTACCAAAGCCGGGTGGATAAAACCCCCTTGCAAAGGAGGGCATGCCGATGCACTTCCCGATCCGGCAGGACACCTCGTATCCAGCGGCCACGGCGGTGAGGAAGTCTTTTCCCGCGACCGCGCCATTCCGTTCAGCCAGCGCAAGGCAGGGGGAAATTGTGCCGGAGGCAGGGTGCAAGGAGGCCGCCACTCTGCGGTCGTCCAGCTCGAAGCCGTGGGTGGCCATTGAATTGGCCATCACAGCGGCCTGCACCGGTAGCCTAAGGGCGCTGCCCCATATAGTTGCCTCCTCCTTTCCACCGTCACGGGCCAAAAGGTCCCTTACCATTCTACACCAGGGGGTGGTAGAAGCATAGAGTGCCGCACCGAGGGCGTCCAGCATGTGCAGCTTTAGCTTATGGACCACGGCATCAGGCAGTGCCTCGAAGGTCATATGGCTGGCGAACTCGGCCAGGGTGCTGGTTGGCGAGAGACTTTTTTCAGCTTGCATCATTCTTCCTCCTCCTCCGTGTCAATTTAGGTGCAAATCCTTGCTGTGCCAAGCCTGCGGAGCGAGGGATAGGATATTTTGCTGCGCCTAAGCAGGTCGCGCGTATCCACATCCTTACTCTTCGCCTGCGGGACAACCACCTCCCCATTCTCGACGGACAGCTCCACTCCGAGCTCTGCGCAGAGTTCTCTCATTAGTTTAAAAACTTCGCGAAATTCTTCGGAATCCCCCGGCAGGATCTCAGGCTGGCCACTTTTCCCGAAAATGGTAGGAATAAAAGACATCCGATGGATCCGTCTGTCTCGAATCACACACTTGAGGATCATGCTCTGACGACAATGACGTGGGTGCGGGTGCGATGGAACGTCCAGGTCCATATGTATTCCGTAAAATGAGAGATACTCGCTTACCCCGCGCCGCGATAGCTCTAAAGATTGTTCGAAGGCGAAATTTCCCAGACTGTAATAAATGGGTTTTCCGCGATAAATGTCGATGGCTTGCAAACAATGGGGATGTGTTCCCAAGACCAAATCTGCCCCGGCATCAATGGCCGCATATCCCACCTCGGGCTGATACATAGCGAGGTCATGTGTGAAGTGCACCCCCCAATGAAAACAGGCCACCACGATGTCGGCCATGGCCTTAGCCTGGCGGATGCCCTGGAGCACAGCTTGGAGGTCGTCATGGTCAGGGATGGTAATGGTCTTGGCGGGTGTCCCCGGCTGTTCATAGATATTTTCCAATGGCTCATAAAACGTCTTCACACGCAACGGGGCCAATCCAGGCCGGTCATCCCGGGCCTCATAGCCATCGCGCAGAATAGAACAGTGGCACACAAAGGCAAACCGGGTGCCTGACTTCTCAATGATTACAGGCCGTCGCGCTTGCTCTAGGTTCTTTCCGGCCCCGATAACGCTGATTCCATCTTGATTAAGCCTCTCAATGGTGTCGAGAAAAGCTTCGATACCGTAGTCCAGATTGTTGTTTCCAGCAAAGGTTACAACGTCGAATTTTGCGGCGCTCAGGGCCTGGACATTTTCCGGTGGCACTCGGTGCGCCGGGTTTCGGACATCGGTGCGCAAAACGCCCTTGCTTGATAGGGTGCACTCCAGTTGGCAGATTCTAAGATCAGCTTTTGCTAATTCATCGTTCACCAACTCGAAAAGGGTTTCCGGTCTGTGCCGATGAGGGTGAACATCCCCTACAGCGATCAGTAATACATCTTTACCCTTATCCACGATCCTTTACCTCCCTGCCAATTCCAATTATTCCCCTTGAAAACTGGTAATAACGGTTGAACAGTAATGATTATAGCCTATACTTTATTACCCGTAAGTTCAAAGGAAAATATCATTGTGGAACCCATTAAACACCGCGGAGACGGGGATCCAGCAGGTCTCGCAGTCCGTCACCCAGCAAGTTGAGGCCCATCACCACGAACATAATCGCCATTCCTGGGAAGATCGTATACCATGGAGCTTGATACAGGAAAGGACGTCCATCATTCAAGATCGTCCCCCAGCTTTGCACTTCAGGGGGTGCGCCCACCCCCAAAAAACTGAGAGCCGCTTCCGCCAAGATAGCATATGCAAAGATGAAAGTGCTCTGAACAATCAATGGAGCCAGAGAATTAACCAACACGTGCATAAAGAGGATCCGGGCATTAGAACTCCCGAGTGCACGCGCCGCTTCTACAAAAGGCATTTCACGGAGCTTGAGAACCCGACTGCGGACTACCCGAGTAGTTCTCGGAGTATAGACCACAGAGAGTGCGATAATGATGTTAAGCAGGCTTGAGCCCAAGAAGGCCATGATAGCAACCCCAAGCAGGATAGAGGGAAAGGCCATAAGGCTGTCCATTATTCGCATGAGCGGGTTATCAAGTATCTTGGAAAAGCCTGCCAATAACCCGATGATGGTCCCGAAAAGCGATGTTATAATCACCACCACGCCACCTACTAACAACGTCGTACGGGAGCCGAAGATAACTCTGCTAAGCAGATCCCTCCCAAAATGGTCTGTACCAAACCAATGATCTGGATTGGGTGACTCGAGGTTACCTCCCACGCTCATATCCAAGGGATCATAGGGGGCGATAACCGAGGCAAAGACGGCAATAAACACTACGGTGGCAATGAAAACAATCCCGATCAGCGCCCCTCTGTGTCGCAGCACCGGGATTAGCATTATTCTTATAGTTCGAACCGCCAGAGTTTCCCCAATGGGCAAAGACCACGATCTCTGCATCAATCTCCTCTGAAAAACATGATCAAGCGTTTCTCATTATGTTGACAATCACCATAAGAATCTTGTCTGTTTATTGTACCAGTTCAAGGTACATCGCGGTAATATCAATATCTAATTCTTGGATCCAGATATACATAGATGACATCAACAATTAAGTTGACCAATACAATAACAAAGGCGATAAATAGCATAGCGCCCTGGATCACCGGAAAATCGCGCCGTTTCACCGCGTTTATGACCAGAGACCCCACGCCCGGAATGTTGAAAACGATCTCGATCACGAAGGCGCCGGCCATGAGAACGGCGAAGATCATCCCAATGACTGTTATGATTTCCACGAAGGCATTACGAAGGGCGTGTTTCATGATGACGAGCAATTCACGCAGTCCCTTGGCCCTGGCGGTTTTGATGTAATCTTCCTGGATCACCTCCAGCATGGTGGCCCTCGTCATGCGGGCAATTAGGGCGGCCTGTCCGAATCCCAGGGCAAAGGAGGGCATGAGTAGATATCTTAAGTTGCTCATCAGTCCCGAAGCCATCGGCCGGTACCCGGTGGGGGGAAACCACCCCAGATTGACCGAAAAGAGGATAATCATGTTCAGGGCCAGCCAAAACTGCGGCATTGAGACACCCAGAAGCGCCATAACCATTGTGCTCTGATCCGCGATGCTGTTGGATTTCACCGCTGCAATAACTCCCGAGGGTATACCTATTATCACGGCAATTATCAAAGCATAGCTTGTTAATAAAAAAGTAGGTTCAATCCTCTGGAGTATGATATGAAGCACCGGCTTGCCGTAATAGTAGGAATTGCCAAAATTGCCTTTTAGTGCCCGGGATAGCCAAATGACAAATTGAACAGGGATGGGCTTAGTGAGGCCCAGTTCCTCCCGCAATTGCTCAATGTCCTTGGGCATTGCCTCGGGGCCAAGCATAATAGCGGCGGGATCTCCTGGAGTCAGGTGCATAAGCATGAATGCGATCAAAGCAACCAACAAGAGTATAGGCACCAAGGTGATCAATCTTCTGAAGATATATTCGCGCACTTTTGAGCTCGCCTGTTAATTGCGTAATGTGTTAAACTTTATGCTAATCCTTGCAAACATCTAAGTTGCTTTTTCTGGTTGTTTGACGATCTCGAAGTCCGAGAAAAGCTTTCTCTATTTTCTAACCATTATATCTCCGGTCACGGTTTTCACCTTCACAGGATTGCCCTCTCTGAAGTAAACATACGGGAGGTGCCTGTGAAACCTTCTCGTTATTTCACTTGCCGGTATTCCCGCTTCCACGGCCAACTGGGCCTCGCTTATACAAGATTCTCCATCTTCCCCTATAAGCGTCACCTTGTCCCCCACCCGTGCGTCAGGAACATCGGTCAGGTCTATGACGCTGTGCTCTGCAGAAAGAGGTTTAAGGAAACGAACCCTGACACCTCTCAGCAGAGCGCCGCTATTTTCGAAAACAGAGGGTAACAACATATCTACCCACCCAAAAGGAAGGATGCCATATTTTGGTGTCATTTCGGTGCCGTTGCGCTTATATTGTGGTGGGTCGCCCGCGGTCACGCTTTTGATCTGAATGATTCTTGTCCTAAGTCCTCTAAGGGCTGATCGTATATGTCCTTCTGGAATCGGTGCATCGGGAGGGTGTTTGATTCCGAAGAGCAACCTGCCGGGGTCAACCGCGTTCATCCACATGTGAGGATGCTTCAGAACATGAGGGGTGCTCGCTATTACCTTAATCGGGACATTTATTCCCAGTGCATTGAGTTCAGACAAAATACCCTGGAACCTCCGGTATTGTTCTTGAGCTCTTTGGTCTGAAGAGCCGCCCGCATGGCTGTAAAGTCCCATGAGCCGTAAATAAGGGCTCTTCAATACGAACTGGACCAAACTAACCCCTTGCTCAAAAGGAACGCCTAGTCGTCCGAGCCCCGTATCTATTTTAATAAAGATATCTAATGGCTTGGTTAGGAGCTTTTTCGAAGCGTCGGCAAGGGCTTGTGCTGATTCATGATCAACAATAGTGGGTATGGCTCCAAGCGTAACTATCTCCGGGGCCGCCTCTGGAAAATAGCTTGCAAAAAGCAGTATAGGACACTTGATTCCACGCCGGCGCAGAACTTTCACATCATACGGATTAGCCACAGCAAGCATATCTATCCCGGCCGCTTCCATCGCTACGCCGCACTCCTCCATCCCGAAGCCGCATGCATCCCCCTTAAGGACCCCGATCAGCTTCACATCATTCAGCCACTTCTTCACGGTTTTAATATTATGATCGAGGGCATCCAAATCGACCTCGACCCATGTAGGCCGTAGCAAAAGATCAATTATATCGTCTGCCGACTTAGCAGAAACTGTCATGATTTCTACCCTTGAAGCTCTGCTCGGTAGATTTTGTATTTTTACGTCCGCGTTAACGTTTTCCACAAGCTGCCCTTTCATGGTATTCTCTAAATTTATAGTGAGCATTACATATATTGCATAGATCGTCCGACTGGGGCATTCATATTTTGATCAATGACTTAGAAGAGTTATAATCCTCACCTTTTGAGTGAAATTCCAAGAATCCAGGCAAGGCTGATCATATGATACGACAAACCGTGTTTCCTTTCAAGTTAAAAAAGGACTGAAGAGAAGATCAGTGCCAGAAGTGGGCTTACACTGTTTGCGCAATTTTTTCAAGCCATGGGCGTAGAGCCGCTGATTGAGAAAGTACACGCCCAAACCCCGTTCGGGGATGGGATTTGAAGCTTATCGGCTATATAAAGCCTCTTTACATGATCCTGTATATAAATGTAAAAGAGTTCATCAAGGCCATGCCTGAAGATGAAGGGAAGCCTTTTACCCCATCCGATGAGATTTGCACAGATAGAGAGATCGCCGAGACGGTGCAAACCATGAACAAGGGCGCAAGTGTCTCTTATTGTTTGCGGTGGAAGGACAGGCAGCTGGATTTGTTCAAAGAAACTTAACATTATCATTGCACAGCTACCAGCGTGTTTGAGGGAAGCGCTCAAGAACGCGCACGGAGGTTCTTTGGCAATCCGCTCGGCGTTCTCTCGAAGCTCGTTGCGCAGCGGTTCGGCAAAACGAGGATAATCAAATATACGAATATTATTTGCCTTAAAAAAAGATGTCATTCCCTCAGCATAACAGAATACTGGAAGCGTTCCTTGGATGATAATGCGATCGTAGAGCGAGAGTATTCCCCGAATTTTCTGGGCATATCTTTCCGTCAATAAAGCCATGAGCTCTCCATCCTCCCTTTCAAATAGCTTTGGGATGGATTGTAGGCGAAACACTTATGAATTTCAATTGCCTTTTTGGTTCCGGCTCGTCCGAGTTAAGACTTGATAAGGGAATCGAGCCGCCGACACGGGGATTTTCAGTCCCCAAAACCAAGAGATGATAATGGTGGGGAATTATTACATTTTCCAAAAATTTTCAGTACTTAACTTTTGTTCAGGTTATACTGATTTATACCGATTTTTACCGTTGTAATACCATGAAAGTGCACCTTATGTGCACCGCGCAACTACCATTCCATGCGAATCCCAACAGCTTTGATATAGTCATGGAGAGAGTCAGAACATAGGTGATTATTATCAGGGCAGTCAATTGTGCCACATTAAATAGGAGAACTTGCCGGTAAATTCGCACTAAAGGAACCTAAGAATCACTAGATGAGACAAATAGGGTTAGCCCACTGGGTGGCGTTATCGATCTTATTAGTAAATGCCATGTAAACGTTTCTGGAACTGCGTAGGTGGCGAGAAAAGTGCTGAAAAAAGATCTTTCCGTTAATTATATTGACATTTGATATTTCGTTTTGTATGTTTTCCGAGAAGATCCATTAAATGAAAGAAAAAGGTGGAAAAGTACAGTCAGTCCTTGATGTAGCGGAAAATATCGCGGAGGCATTGCACGGAATATCCTCACAGGTGAAGCGATTTAATGACATCTGGGAAGGGATATCCTTCGATATGAAACGTTATACCGACCTTCAAGAAGGTAAGTTCAAGGATGCCGCCCGAGTTGAATCTAAGGAAGCATTAAGGGAAGAGCACGAAAAACCGGCCCCGGAGAGGCCAAAGCGGCGTGCACGCTCAGAAAATAATAACCCGGACACTCTGTACAAGTCAATTATATCGATTTCCCAGCAGAAGCAGGAGCTTACGACTACTGAAGTAATCAATTGCGCCATGAAATATGCCCGTGGTTCCTTCAAGAAACAAAGCGTTAGAACGACTCTTCAGGGATTCAAAGTGGGCTCCAAAACGGCAAATAGACAGCCAGAGAAATGCCGTGATCTTATTATTCTTGTTGAGGGGGAAAAGGGGTTGTACAGGCTAAATCCCGAGAAGATGCGATCTTCAGCTTAAACTCATTTATCCTGATAATGTGCCATCACTTTTAGGTTTAGCTGTATCGTAAGATTTTACCGTTTTTCCCGAATAGACCAGTTTTTCCCGATCATCCAACTATTGGCTTGTCGTGATGGCTTTCATCGAGAGCAATATAAGGGTTTCCGACCAAGTCCACAGTCAAAAATTAGCATGAGCACAACATCCGATTCAGAGAACTTCTTAAATCATAAATCCTAGGGACAATGCACAGAGATCAAGAGAACACGATGGAGGATCATGCAATGAGAAATGTGATCTTGAGAGAAATGTCCGTGGATAACATTATGAAACACACCCGTTATCTAGCCGAGGAGCTTCCAGACCGATACTCCGGGAACACCAACGAACGGAAGGCGGCCGCTTACCTGGAAGAGACCTTAAAGGCAGAGGGAATCCCGGTAACCGTTTACGAGTTTACAGGATACGTGAGCCTTCCTGTAGATTCTCGCTTACAAGTCCTGGCACCAGAAAGCCTGGAGCTACCATCCATCCCCTTCATGAACATCCCCAATACAACATCTGAAGGCATCGAAGCCGAGCTAGTAGACGTGGGAGCAGGTGGTGAGGATGACCTGGAGGGAAAAGATGTGCGGGGAAAAGTAGTAATGGCAGAGTCGTCCTATTCTCCGCCGCGGCAGGAGAAAATCCGCATAGCCACGGCTAGAGGAGCCGTCGGTGCGCTTATTGCCCACTGGGGCCTGGAGGAACCCCGGCTCATGGTGCGGGGCAATGCCAAAGCCGTCTGGGGGAACCCCACCCCTAAGACCATAGAGCAGATGCCAAAAATTTCTGTCCTGGGCATCACCAAAGCTGATTTAGTCCTGCTGCGTCAATTCCTGTCTCGAGGATCGGTGCGGGTACGCCTCACTGCGCAGGTTGACTGTGGGTGGAAAAAGATCCTCTTTCCCATGGGCAGGATCGCCGGCTCAGGAGAAGATGCGGAACAGTTCATCATACTTGGTGGTCATTACGACGCGTGGGGCAACGGCGCTACCGACAATGCCAATGGTAATGGACTGGTGCTCGAGGTGGCCAGAGTGCTCCATAATTACCGAGATCGTCTGAACCGCGGTCTTTGGATCTGTTTCTGGAGCGGCCATGAAACCGGCACGATGGCCGCATCCACGTGGTTGGTCGACAATTTCTGGGACGAACTGCGCGACCATTGCCTTGCCTATTTCAACGTGGATTCCCCCGGCATGAAGGGAACGGACCGTTATACCATGTACATTTCGCCCGAACTGGCCGTCTTTTCCGCTGGTGTGGCCCGGGATGTTCTGGCAGAAGAGCCGGATATCCAGAGACTGCCCCGTACCGGAGATCAGTCGTTCTTCGGCATTGGAATTCCAGCAATAAACGCCCGCACCATGTTCAGCCCCGAGGAGATCCGGAAAATGGCCAACGCCACACTAGGATGGTGGAACCACGGCTACCCCTGCCACGATACCATGGACAAGGTAGATCCCCGGATGATGGCGAAGAACATGAGGGCTGTGGCGGCCACCGCCTACGAGATCTGCTCAAGGCCAGTGTTGCCTATGAGCTTCATCCGTATGGCCGATGAGATGGTTGCGAGACTGGATGAGCTGAACGCATCCGTTGGAGACTTGATGAGGCTTTCATCCCTGGGCGAGGCGGCCAGCAGGTTCCGCTCTCGGGCCGGGGAGTTGGAATCGCGGCGTCGGGACCTGGAAATGCAAACGACCAAAAATGGACTACTCAGCCAAGATGGTAAGAAACAAGCGCGGCGGATAAACGCGCTTCTCATCCGCCTCTCCCGAATACTTACACCAGCCTTCGCTTCCGTGGCCGGCCGATATGGCTATGACCCTTATGGCTTGAGCCACCTCAAAACGCGGTTTCCTGGACTCTATTACGCGCCACGGTTGGCCAAATTGAGCACTGACAGCGAGGCATACCATTTAATCCTCACCGGCTGCATCCGGGAAAGAAACCGCGTAGCCGACGCCCTCGAAGAAGCCCTCCGCAACGCAGATGCGGTACTTGAGGAGCGATGATTTACTCTAAGTTCAAAGGCACAATCTATCAGTACAGCCAAGAATCATACTCTTATATGAGCTCCACATAACAAAAGCAGAATCAAGATCCAAGTGAAACGATAGCAGCGGTCTGAGGATTAACTTTCCACTCATTTTCGCGCAATACTGCCCTGACAAAAGGGGTTTTATCTAACTCAGGCTTCCCGGGTAATCTTTCCATATGCTTTCTTTCAGCTTCAAATAAGAACTTGCTGGATATCTATTTTTCCAGTATCTGGCACATTCGCTTCCTGTGGGATTCCACACAGCCGGAAAACCTTTTATGTGAACAACCATGTTTTCCAGCATTTCGAGGCGATTACCCCATCCGATGAGAAACGGATGAACAGTCATGCTGAAATACCTTCCCCTCTGGTACTGGGCGTCGAACTCTTGCTTCCAGTTTTGAAAAAGTGTCATTGGATTCTCAAGACCGGAACCCATTCCAATGGGAGGAAACATGAGAAAGAAGAGATCATCGAAGTGGTAATAGTAAGGTAATGTCAAAATATTGCGCCTGCTGCTAAACTCGGCCACACAATAATAAGGAATATCATCCGCCATACCGTTACCCATATATTCATAGCCGGCATCGATCAAGAGGTTCATTGTATTTGGGCTCACTGTCCCGCTGGAATAGCGGTCCTGTTGCCGAGGCAAGGAAAACCATCCCACTGGCTTTTCCCCACAGATATCTTCCAAAATTTGGGTGGTTAAATCTATCCTTCCCTTTTCCTCCTTGCTATCGAATCCACTTACATCCTCATGTCGGTAACCGTGAGCTGCCACTTCATGGCCCCTTTTGATAATTTCTTTGACACTCTCCGTGTAGATTTCTCCCATAATAGCGGGTACCGCAAATGTCGCCTTGATTTTATGTTTCTCGAACAAATCGAACAGTCTCCATATCCCAACTCTCGCCCCGAATTCTGCCTGATTGTTTTTCACATCTTTGGCCCCAATACCATCGCTGCCAGCAGGCACACTATAATCCACCACAACACCGACTGCACACTGGTGATTATCCGGCCATTCCACATTTTCATCTTCCATGCTTTTCTCATCTGTGAACGTATATCCATCTTTCCAAGGCATAATTTTTCCTCCTCTTTTTCGTCTAGATTTTTTCCGAACTCGTGCGTTTCGCCAGTTTCATTCAGCTCCGCCGGGGAGGGAACGTGTCAAGACAATATCTTGCCATTTCTTCATACGTTGGAAACCATACACGAGGCATTTTTTTCATTTCAATAAGGAGACGCTCCAGCATTGCTACCCTCAGAGCGCGTCCCGATACAAAATTATGAAGGCAGATGGTCATATGTCTTCCCATCTTGTATAATTGCCTGAACGCCGACAACCAAATATCGTACACTTTACCCGGGTCTGCCGGGCGCTGACCAGCGATTTTGCTCTCAAAAAACCCCATGTAGTAATACATGGCATCATCAAGAGCAAAGTGAAAAGGAAAGTTAAGCATGCAATTCCCTTCACTATCGTATACATAACAAGGAACATCGTCTACAGAAAAATCATCTCTGGATACATATATATAACCTTCATTTTTCAACAAAGAAAGTTTATGCTTACTTCTTGACCCTACTGGTCTTTTTCCACATAGTTTTTCAACAGCCGAGGTTGCTTTACTCAGATGATCCTTCTCCAGTTCTGGCTCGGAGGGAATGCGATGTTCCCACATATGATTGCCAACTTCATGGCCCCGTCTTACGGCTTCTTTAAGTGACTCGGGATAGAGTTCGCAAATGCGACCAGGGGTAAAGATGGTTACCTTGATGTCAAATTTATCGAAAAGATCCATAAGGCGCCAAATTCCAACCCGGCCGCCGAATTCTCCCTGAGCAATTTGCATAATCGGTTCGTTGTTCATTCTGCGGCGGAGCTGTGCGTCAAAATGAATTTCGAAATTTACCGCCAATTGTACTCCTTCCGGATATTTAAAGTTGTCTATTCGAGAATATCCAGATTGATATAATTTAATTGCTGATTTTATATCAGCAAAATCGTTTGTTTGGTTGACATCTCTTTCAGATTGCATCATCACTCCTCCTGCTCTCACGTAAGTTTTGTTTCTACATGCATTCCCTCCGAGCCATTTGTTACACCCTATGAGATCTCAAAAAGTCTGTTTTCCCTATAATTTGGATTGAAAATCTTGAACGTTAGAGGTTAGGGCATATGCTAATTTTGTCTAACCTTGATGTTTAGAAGGAAAAAACTTTTGAATGACCGATATCGTAATAAAAAATAGTCATTCACGCCGCATGGTCTATTACGGTATATGTCAGTCAAATGACCCGCGGATAATTTTTCCTAGTAGAAATCTCTCATGCTAAGAAAACCGCTACCTTTCCGTTTATCCCCAACCCACTCAATGGTATTCCCGTTTATGTTGTAAAGCAGGCTGAAAACCGATCTTGTTCTTGTATCTTTTGAAAGTACGATTTCAATTGATAATCACAAATCATTTTTTTAATGTCAAGGGGAAATAACGATTTACTGGACTTCAAAGTTATCATATTTTGCATTTGAGATCGCGTTTGTGGTATGAGGGTTTATCATGTGCTTTTTGATTCTTATTAAAATAAAGAATTTCATAGTCTCCCGCTCGCCGGGGAGAAAGGAGTACTAACCATGCAACAATCTCCAGAAATCATCTTTCTCAATGGCTCTGTAATCACGGTGGATCCGAATGACCGAGAATGTGAGGCCGTTGCTGTCTGTGGGAATAAGATATCCTTTGCAGGCACCACGGAGGAGGCGCGCAAAAGGATTGGCCCTGAAGATACTGTTATCGACCTTGCCGGAAGGAGCCTCCTACCCGGCTTCAATGAAGCCCACTGCCACCCTGGGTACGCTGGCACCGCCAAGCTCCAGGCTTACGTCGGGTACCCGGAAGTCCGTTCCGTCGATGACATCAAGAAAGTGGTTGCTGAGTGGGCTGCCAAGACCCCTAAAGGAGAGTGGATTGTGGGTCGTGGATGGGACGAGACCAAGTATTCGGATCGCAGGCGGCCCACGCGAAAGGATCTGGACGAAGTGGCTCCGGAGCACCCGGTGTTCCTGACACGGACCTGCGGCCATATGTCTGTGGTCAACAGCCGATTATTGGCCGCAGAAGGCATCGATCGAAATACACCCGACCCTCACGGAGGTATGATCGAGCGCGACTCTAATGGGGAACTTACAGGTCTCCTGCTGGAGCACGCCCACATTCCCATAAGGATGAGAACGGCACCCTCGTTCGAGCTGCTCGATAAAGGCATGGATGTTATCAACCAGGATTTTATGAAGAACGGTATAACCAGCTCAGCGGACATGAGCGGACGTAACATAAATGAGATCCGGCTTTTCCAGAAGAAGCTGGCTGCGGAACAGATCCAATTCCGGATTTACTACGTGGTGCGAACCAGCGGCCCTATCACCCTTGGAACTGATTACATCAAGACAGGTTTAATCACGGGATATGGCAACCAGTGGCTGCGCTTGGGATGCTTTAAGGCACAGATGGACGGCAGCGGAAGCGGCGGTTCTGGAGCAATGTGGACTCCGTATCCCGGAGGAGGAAATTATACTGGCGTTCTCCACCATACGCAAGAGGAACTGGATGACCTTGTTTTCCAGGGACATAAGGCCGGGTATCGGGTGTGTGTCCACGCCGTGGGAACTCGGGCTGTAGAAATGGCCCTTAACAGTTATGAACGGGCATTGAGTAAAATTCCCCGAGATAACCACCGCTTCCGCATTGAGCACTGTACTTTCGTTGAAGATACCCTTGCTGATCGGATCCGCGATCTGGGAGTCATTCCCGTCATCGGGCCCGCTTTCCTGTACTGGGTTGGTGATGGGTACATCCAGAAGTACTACCCTGAGTGGCTCGATTGGACCGTGCCTACCAGACGGCTGCTTGACCGAGGGATTGTGGTGGCGTTCCACTCGGACGTCCCAGTGGTTCCATGCGATCCCCTTCCCGCTATTTACTCGGCAGTCACCAGGAAGACCGATTCGGGTCAGGACATCGGCCCGGCCCAGAAGGTAACTGTGCGAGAGGCCATCAGGGCCTACACGCTCGCGGGAGCGTACGCCAGCTTCGAGGAGGATATCAAAGGGTCCATCGAGGTGGGAAAACTGGCGGATCTGGTGGTCCTTTCAGGCGACATCCTCCGGGTTGACATCGAAAAGATTAAGGACCTTCTAGTGGACATTACTATGGTAGACGGCCTGATTCGATATCGAAGAGAGGCCTCTTGATTGATTTATTTCCCACAAAGTAAGGAAGTCATAATTTTGCTATACTCGAAGCTTATGGAAAATACCGGAGTGCTATGAAACAATTTTATGCCAGTTCTTGAATGGATTGAAAGCTGGTATTCTTTCCTATCAGCTTCTATTCTCATTAAGTTGTGAACTTTCTTCTCTATTCCAGTTTTTTCCACCCGGGCTCCATCATGATAATCGATCATAGCAGCCATGAGTAAGAAACAGAAAGGAGAATAGCATGCGGTTCGAAGGAAAAGTGGCTTTAATCACAGGAGCGGGAAGGAATATCGGTGCGGCAATTGCCAGGGCTTTTGGGGTTGAAGGCGCCAGCGTGGCAGTGGTTGATATCGACGGCTTTACTGCAGAGGAGACAGCGAGAAAGATCCAGACTGATGGTGGGAAGGCTCGGGCGTGGGCTCTTGATGTTGGTGATGCCTCTGCCGTGGCCGAGATTGTGAATCAGGTGCGGGAGCACTTTGGGACTATCCACGTGCTGGTCAATAACGCGGCCATACTTTCCCGGGCAATCGGCAGAACCTATAATGTACTCGAAATGCCCGAGGAGTTGTGGGATCGGTTCTTCCAGGTCAACGTCAAGGGAGCCTTTCTGATGAGCCGGGAGGTAAGCCGCATCATGATCCGGGACGAAGTGCACGGCCGGATCATCAACATTACATCCGGCTCTGCCGAGACTGCGCGCATCGGCGACGCTCCCTATTGCTGCACAAAAGCTGCGCTGGCAATGTTCACTCGTGTCCTGGCGATGGAGCTGGCTCCTTACGATATCAACGTCAACTCTGTCTCCCCGGGCCTCATTCAGTATCCACAAGAAGGGCCAATGACCCCTGATAGGCGGAAATACGTGGAGGCCATGCTGGAGCAAATCCCGCTGAAACGGTACGGCCGTCCCGAAGATATTGCCCGGGCGGTGCTTTTCCTGGCCGATGAGGGTTCAGACTACATCACTGGTACAAGATTAGGTGTCAATGGGGGAAATTTGGCTGGCCGCGCCTCCATACCAAGGTGTGCTTAATACTAAAGCTGTTGCTCTGATTAAGAAAGGTCTATCTCTGATTTGAAAGTGCAAATGAAGAGATCTCTTTGCTTCAATGGCTCTCTAAATATACCTCCTTATGACTTTTTTCTACGTCAATATCACATTAACGAAATTGACTCTTCTCCTTAAAGCTATTTCTAGTTTGGACATGAAAAAACGCTACATTAAAGACCGCAAATTAAACTTAATGATTAGAATTAACTCAAAGTATGGCCTGCCTATCACCATATTCACAGGAGGAAATGATGGAACCCAGTCCTAGTGAGCAGCTATATGGTGGCCAAAAATGTAAAAATACCCTTCAGACAAAAAAGAGTAAATCAGACGTTGCCCAACTTACTCCAATAGACTAGTCCTGCAACGTCTTAATTAAATTTCGAATTTCACTATAAAGCATAATCTTCTATAAATGTGGAAAAATCGAAAGAAGGCAGATTATGCTGTTAGAATGTCGAGGCGAAGAGGAATTGTTTTCGATCCCCAAGTTTACAGTCAAGAAAGATAACGTTGAGGATTTTATCAAAGAGTTGAGAGGCTTTCACGAGCTCTTCATTGACTGTTTTTCGAGAAGCGAGCCGAGAGAAAATTTCTATCGTCACATGGTAGGTCCGCTCAGTGAATTGGAGAGGAAATCCATCGAACATTTTTCATCATTCCAATTTTCCAAGCTCTCACCATCCGCACCTCCTTATTCCCAGATGGAATAACTTGCACCATCAAGAGTATCTGCAGAGGAAAATCTGAGGTCATCATTGCATCAGACAATAAGAGTGGGGAGTACCCCCCGGAACAATGGACTGATGATCTGGAGATGCTGGTCATTGGACGGATTATCCGGGGCTGGAGGAATTTGTTGGAGATATAGGAAATAAAACAAAACAAGATACAGGTAACCGACAGGCTGCCTGCTTTTTTTGTTGATTCTTGAATTGATAAAACTCTCACTTTTGCTTCTCACTTGCAAATAACGTAGTATCATGTCTATCAACAATTTATGACAGTAACAATTTATTTGACAGGCAATCGAAGCAATGACATACTTGCGGCCGTGATGGTATAGAGAACTAAGATAGTATAGTGTACACGATTTTTATTATTGTATATAGCATCCGCTGTATTAAAATATTACATACTGAAGATTGGGAGGAAATTCGAATGGACGAGTCTGGAAATAAAATATTTCTAACCTTCTTAATGGTTATATGGCTGCTTCTGTTTTCAATCGTTCATCTTTCAGCAGCGCCGGACAGTTGCGCCGCAATTCCGCTGCCCACCGGCCAGCACATCTTCGAATATCCTTCTCTCGCCTTTCCTGTGGCAAACATGCACCCTGTGCAAGCAAGACCTCTCGGTATCGGCTCGGCAGCCGAAGGCGGAGATACCCTGAGGCTTCTGCTCAGCCTCTCTCAATGCGATGGGCGAATAGATATCTTTATTGCCTTCTTTTTCCCCGCCCTTGACATGAACAACGTCTATCTCTTGAAACCGGACAATACGTTTCAAACACTCTCGCAAGGACTAGTCGCATGGAGGCCGAACATAACCGGGCCCGTCAACCAGGCTCTTCTCGACGATATCCCCACCACAATACTTTCGCAGGGAACTTACTATCTAGCCGTGATGGTGACGCCGACTGGTAATCCGGCGAACTACTACCTCTGGATTACTTCTTTCGATGTTGTGGCAAACGGCGAGATGTCCATGATCACCCCGTACGTGAACGAGTCCGATATGGCCTCTATCAACGAGGCGTATAGTTCTGACAACAGTGCTCCCTGGGGCTTCGCACATGGAGGAATCGATTTGTTCCCCAGCGGAAACCTGGAACCCTTTCAAGCCGTTTTCGCCGGCGTAGTGGAGGATGTGAGGCTGTGGCCGAACGATGCTACTCGAATGTGGCAGGTGAATGTTAAGATCTCATACAATGCCGAATATGCGGTTTATTATGCCTTTGAGCCTTTCTCCACCGATCCGGCGGACGGGCAGATCCAACTTGACAATATATCAGTATCCATCGGACAGTTCGTTTCCCAGGGTGATGTTATCGGGAATCTTTACACGGTGGGTGAAGCCGCCCACGTCGATTTTTCTCTTTACAGAAATGGCGTTGTAAGCTGTCCCGAGCCCTATTTTACCCCGGAGGCCAGAGATTCGATCTTCCGTGTGCTCCACATTGTGTGGCCGAATGCACGGATGTGCTACGGGAATTAACCGTGTCTGCACCTTCAAACACGCTACGGTTTAACCGCTTGGGGTCTGCCGGTCTCGCATGCTTTGGGCAGATTTCTGCATCCATCTCGCCCAAGTCAACCAACACTGCAAAAGTGGGGACATTATTCTTGCCATTTGGCTGCGTCATTTTTTTATTGAAAACTCTCC
>CAZTAS010000105.1:0-20218 GCA_964611635.1 uncultured Thermodesulfobacteriota bacterium | reverse complement strand
ATTCTGATCCGAGCACTCCATCAACCATCCACCCAGAGCACACACTGCAACCTCGTGCCGGCAACGCCACCCATGTCTCGAGAGGCCATCCATCACCATCTTCCTTATGCCTCGGGCCCAAGGCTGCCCCCATCTTGTCTCCAGAACCTTCTGAATGGATGAACCAACGTCGTTTCCGCCCTCAGGTAGAGGGGATTTTTGTTGATCGCCCCCAGAGGTCGAACCCTGTAAATAGAGGGTATTCCATTGCTGGTCGACCCATGTTCCTTCCACAACTGCCCTGCATTTTTGGAGGGGAGAAAGCATTTGAAGATATGAATGAATTAAGGTGGGTACCTATTCAACCCAGGAGAATTCCATTAGGATGGATATGAAATATCACAATCTGTAAGGTTCCCGATATGAACCTTACAGTGCCCCACACATCCGGTTGTAATGTGAGAAATACTTCTTATTATTCTTCTAATAGCTTGTCCCTGTAATAAACCATCAGAATTTTGTACCATTTATTGGGCTTGGTTTTTCCGATTTCCCAGACATAAATGGTATTTTCCGTGGCCCCGATGAGATGAGCAAATTGGCGTCGAGACATATTGAGTTTTTCACGTAATTGCTTGATTTCCTGTGGATTATCAAAAGAGGACGTATCGGCGCGCAAATAATCAAGGTCTTCGTCCAATATGGTGCATACTCTGTGTATAAGGGCGGGCGTGTAAAACTTCTCCCATTTCCACAGCGAGGTCAGGTTAACTCCCAGCATTTTTGCAAAAGCCACCTGGGTCATGCCCAATCGCTCCCGCACAGCTTTGGGAAGATGCTTGTTTTGCAGGACCGCTTCCAGTTCGCGGATTTCAACGTCGAGAATGCTTCGCAAACGTTTTAGGTACTCGATCCTTTTATTGAGGTCTGGCCGTTCAGGTCGACCCTCCTTGAATTTAGCGGGTTTTCCCTTGTAAAGTCCTTTTTTGATCTTGCTGGCCTCTAGTTTTTCTTCCTCTTCCCCGTATTCTGTAATACCAACGAGTGGCTTTTCTTTGACAAGTTGGGTTGTCATTTCATCATTCTCCTCGATGATGATATCTATACTTTTAAAAAAATTTCAATTGACGACAAATTGAATGGCTCTTAATCCTCCAACCCACCAAGAAAAAAAATATAATGAATTTTACCTCTCTCCCTTTACCCCTAACATTCCAAACACCCGGCTCCAGCTCCTGAACTCCACTATTGAAAATCCTCGGAGATCATCAATATTGCTGTTATTTATTACCTAGTCTTCCGGTTCCTCCTCCTCTTTGGGCTTGGGAGGTGAAGTCTGGATATCTTCCACCATTTGATCGATCCAATCATCTCCTTTTTCATCTTTTTTAGGGAGAGAGATATCAATGGCTGCTTTCTTTTCAATCACCTGCTCGGAGACCAGAATCGGCACCTTGCAACGCAAGGCAATGGCAATTGAATCGCTGGGCCGCGCGTCGATGGCAATTTCTTTTCCGTTGGAGCGAAGCATGATAATTGCATAATACGTGTTATCGCGAATATCATTAACAGCCACCCAATCTACCTGTACATCCAGGGAGCCAAGAATATTCTTGATCAGATCGTGGGTCATCGGTCGTGGCGTCACCTGGCTGGATAATTCCATGGCGATGGCATTGGCCTCAAAAGTGCCAATCCAAATCGGGAGAATCCTCTTGTTGGCTTCATCCTCCAGAAGGACAACCCATAAGTTATGGTTGAATTTATCTTGAACAAGTCCGGCTATTTTAACTTCAACCATGGCCATAGCCTTTAAACCCCATCTTCTTAAATAATTATTTGATAAGAACTGATTTGATAAGGCCTGGTGCAATTCAGCGCATGAGAACTAATCGTATACGCTGAACCCACCCTTTTCCCCTTCAACATGAGCATACATGAAAAGGATATTTAGAGCAATCTTATATTGGCCCATTTCACCGGACAATAATTACCATACCAATAAGATTTGAATTTATTTTAACTTCCCTCATAATACTTTGTCAACAGATAAAATTACCTATCTTTAAAATCAATGATTAGCTAAAACGAGCTAAATCCAATGGAAAATTTAGGCATGAAAGAGGCGAATTGATGCCTCATGAGAGCGAATTCCATTTTGTTAAGTATGACCCTCCCGGGAGCTCTCCAGGAAATTTATTGATCAATCTCTTAATGTTTTGTATAATTTTTTTTAATAAATTGAACATTGAGCTGTAAGGCCAAAAGAAAAAATTGTTTTCGGCAGTGAATTAAATATTGATTTGAAGGCCGGGTGCTATACCGGCATGAAATTCAGTAAAAACCTGAATTCGCCCAGGAAGATACCTCCTATGAAAATCTTTATACTCTGAGCTGGCCCTTCAAGGCATTTGGCCGCGCAGTAACCGTATCTGGACGTATCTATCGGACTTTTCGACTTTCAGGAAGAATTTGTGGTATACATAGCATTCAATGAATTTCCAAAAATCTTCTTAGATCAGGACATGAGGGCAGAGTGGTACTTAGCTTGAGTCCATTCAGGAAGTGCTTGCTATGAGCATACATGTGCCTTTCAGATTTTCATCCATACAGCAGGAGCGGATTAACAAGTTATGGGGGCTTTTCAAATGGGAAGATCGTCTGCTGATCCTGATCAATCCGGACCCCGACTCCATTGCCTCGGCTCTGGCCCTTAAGCGTTTGCTCTGGAAACGGGTTCACACTATCACGCTGGGCTATGTAGGCAAAATTACTCGGCTGGAGAACCAAGCCATGATCCGGCTCTTGAGGGTAAAGATGGAACCCTTAGAGAACCTTACTCTGTCCGAATTCACAAAAAACGCCCTGGTAGACTCGCAGCCCTCCCATCACGAGAAGTTTGAGAAACTGGATTACCACGTGATCATTGATCATCATCCCATCACCAACTTTGTGAAAGCTCCATTCGTTGACATCCAGCCCACCTTTGGGGCTGTAGCTTCGATGATGACGGAATATTTGCAGGCGGCACGAATCGTCCCATCCTCGCGCATAGCCACGGCTCTGTTGTATGCTATCAAATCCGATACCGACAATTTTGAACGGGGCGCCACCGAGGCCGATGTAAGGGCTTTCCGTTACCTTTTCCATTACGCCAATATTAACATGTTGCGCAAGATAGAGTTCTCGGAGATCAAGCTCCAATGGATAAACTTTTTTCGGATAGCTCTGAACCATTTGCATGTGCACCGCAATCGAGTTGTTGTTCACCTTGGTGCTGTGCCGAATCCGGATATATGTGTCTTGCTGGCGGACTTTTTTATGCGCGTCACTGAGATTGTTTGGAGCGTGGTCTCGGGGACATACGAGGGAAAACTCATCATTATTTTCCGCAACGACGGACAACGCAAGGATGCAGGGCAACTGGCAATCCGTTCTTTCGGTACCTTTGGCACCGCCGGGGGGCATAAAGGAGCTGCCCGGGCGGAAATTCCGTTGAGTAATATAAGTGATCACCTCAAAGAAACCGCTCCTAAAAATGTCGAGAAATTTATCCTTGCCCAACTCAAATGGCGGGGGCTCCATTAAGGAGGGGAAGCTGGGTTCCTTCCATTTGTTCACCTTTATTTTTTGCGATTCTTTTCTTTCGGTTTTATGATAAAAAATAATTCGCTATTCTTAAAATAAAGGAGGTTTGTTTTGGCAGATTGGGATGAGCTGAGTCGAATAAATCGAATGTGTCGGTCACTCTACACTTTGCTGCGAGACGAAATGGACAGGATTCTCATCTACCTCTCCTTGATCGAGTCGTATCGCAAGTTCAGTGAACAAAACGAGACTTACCCTTTTGTGGAGAGCCGCGATCTGAAGCCGAGAGTTCGCTGTTGTGATAAAGAGTTTGAATTGCATAACCGATTCCTTGTCATATTTTGCGAGGGCTCTTTGCCTTCAACAGTGAAAAAACATATCCGCATTTTTGACTCTAACAAAGTGACAAAGGACAATTTGAGTCCCTTGTTGGACATTTTCCTTTCTCAAAAGTTCTATCCGAACCTCCGATACTTCAACTCGCCTCATTTTTCTGCACTTTTAAAGGACTTAATCCCTGTGGATTACGCTCTGTTGATTCAGCGAGACCCTTCGGTCCGATCCGAGCATCGCTTTATGCTGTCCCACTTTCATGTAAAGATCGACTGGTCCATTTCGGAAGCTGCGGAATCGCTGGGCAAACAATTGCGCTACGTATCGAAAAACCTGTACGAAAATGGTGACAAATATGCGGAGATGCTCCAGCAAAAGTTCTTTGAATCCTACGGATTCCATTATACCGTGGGGGGGCGAAGAACAGCGGCTGCGGTGGCATATGAGTATTTAAAACAATTCCCTTTTCTCTCTACGGTATACGTCTCAAGCAGCGAGAGCCGCATGTTCACCAGGATCTCGGAACAGGGGTGCTCCAAGTATGTCCTCATCCAGATGAACGATCATGAGATGGGCATGATGGCCCAATCGGCTAACTTAAGTGAGGAACGTTTTGCTGAGGCCTTTCTGTTGGATCGGGTTGAGGACAAAGGGGTGGGGATCTTCCAGGTAGTTTACGGCCTCACCGATCACTCTCGTCCTCCAGCTGATGGTAAGCTCCGAAGGTTGAAACCGGATTACCACTGGCTCACGGTCATCAAGCAATTGCTGATTCCGCTGCCTACGAACATGGAGGCCAATCCCATTCCATTTCCCAGAGTCTACTCATTATGAACTCAGAGCGAAATAAGCGTTTCGAGAGGTTGTGCCAGATCATGGAACGGCTGCGCGGGCCTGGCGGGTGCGTGTGGGACCGTCAACAGGACAACCGGAGCATCAAAACATATATACTGGAAGAAGCTTACGAGGTAGCCGAGGCGGTGGATAAGGAGAATCCCTCAGCCCTAAGGGAGGAGTTGGGCGATCTTCTATTTCTCATTATCTTTATGGCCCAAATCGCCGCTGAAGATGGGAAATTTGACATCTCCGAAGTGATGGCCGGTATTGAAAAAAAGATGATTCGCCGCCATCCGCACGTTTTCGCTCATGCCAAGGCGAAAGACGCCCAAGAAGTTCGAGACAGATGGCATCAACTCAAGGCTAAGGAAAAAAAGGATGAACGCTTTTCTGTTCTTGACGGGGTGCCGAGTAGCCTGCCCTCCCTTCTCCGTGCTCACCGCCTGACCGAGCGAGCTGCCTCGGTGGGATTTGACTGGACCAAACCTGGCGATGTGATGGAGAAGGTGGAAGAAGAACTTGAAGAATTCCGCAGTGCGGTGTCCAAGGGGAAGTGCGATGAGATCGAGGAGGAATTAGGTGACTTTCTCTTTGTGTTGGTTAACCTGGCCCGGTCTTTTCGCGTCAACAGCGAAGAGGCCCTGCGGGCGTCGATCGCAAAATTCATACGCCGGTTCAACCACATCGAGGAGAAACTCCGAGCCCAAGGAAGCACCCCCCAGCAGGCCACCCTCGAAGAAATGGACAAATTCTGGAATGAGGCCAAGCGGTTGGAGAGCGATGGCTAAAAATGTCTGTGCCTTGCGGAAAGAGCCACTCAATCTTTTATCCTTTCCGCATTTCCAATAAACTGGCCTGAATTCTCCCAATCCAACCCCAAAGAATCGCATACCGCAAGATAGGAATCATTTGGCTGCACTCGATAGTCTCACCTTCCATTATATGCTCCGAGGTTAAGTTGCCCGGTGTCCTCAATCCAGAATTTCCAGTACCACTTTTTTTCTTTGCTTGGTGCTGACCGCATTCAAAATTGTGCGCATCGCCTGGGCGTTACGCCCTTGCTTGCCAATGATCTTCCCCAGGTCCCCTTGCGCGACCTTCAGCTCAATGACCGACATGGACTCTCCCTCGATGATGGAGACCCTCACATCTTCGGGTCTGTCCACTAGCGCTTTCGCGATGGTTGTGATAAGCTCTTTCATTTACCAGCCTCCTTAACCAACAAGTTATTCCTTAGCGCTCTACCGTGGCGTCGTCACAGTCCGGTTACAATTAGCAGAAAGTTTGCAACGATCTCCTGCCCTCTTTGTTAATCTTATCTTGAGGAGTAACAAGGGGGCTGGAGAATAAGGCCGAAGTCCTCGCACAGCTTTTGCCCACTGCCCGCAGGTAAACATTCCCTTTTTAGCACTAATAAGACCTTGGCATCCATTAAGAAGCTCAATCTAAAATCCTTTTACAGAGCTTGAGACCTCTATATGGGACTGGCGATTGAAAATCCACCAGAAAAGTTTTTTCCCAAAATTCGATGAACTAAATTTTGATTTTCGTTTCAACTTATCCATTCATGAGTCAGAAGTCAAGATGAACCTTGCGAAAAATATTAACTTTATTCTTTCTCCCACGCCAATGGATTGTTATTCCCTCACTGATGTGATAAAAACACCCATTATCCTCCGCATACCGAGGCATGATGAGCCCCCTGTTAATACGCCTGCTCGGGCTTGTGTCTAGGTCATGGGAATCAAGCTTATACCAGGCTAAAACCCATGCATATGCCTTCTCTCGATACTTGCATCTACCAGCGAGTGAAAACGCTTTTCGCTTAACAACCCTCTATGTTACTTCCAATTATCCGGCATGGCAGCGGGAATGAAAGTGATCCGGCCATTCACTTCTCGCTCTTCGATTCGGCCCTCTGCTTTTAACGCTTTCAGGAATTGCAGAATCTGTCCTGCTATGCTCTGGTATGCGTCGTAATGATGCGGCAGCCTTGGAAAAAGGCCGGACATGATTTGGGGAACACAAAGCGGCTCCCGGGAGATAAACTCCAAGATAAGCTCCTTGCGACGGTAGGCCAAATTAACGAGAGCGGCGACCATCTCAGAAGGACGATCAATGGAGACACCGTGCCCTGGAAGAATTAGGCGGCAATTCAATTCAGCAAGCCTCTTTAAAGTGGCGATATATTGATCCAGGTCGTTCCCCACGGTGAGTACGTTTCGAATCACGGCATCGCCAGTAAGCAGAATACTGTCTGATGGGTCATAGAGGCAAATGTGGTGCGCATGGTGTCCGGGCGTCTCCAGAACAATCCAAGTTCGCTCCCCCAACTGGATGCCATCGCCTTCACGAATGCCCCCTTCCACGGGAATGCTTCCATGCATAATGGATCGCGATCGAATAAATCGTTCCAGATCCGATGCGGAGAAGGGATGATCACCATCACAGCCAAAGATATACCGTGCGCGCTCCAGGCGCAAATCGTTTTCTCGGCACGAGCTTTCGTAAAGGTTGCCGAGCCCTTCGACCGCCCTGTGGTGGATCAATCCAGGAACCTGAAGGCGAATCCCGCCGCCCAGGTGGTCTCGATGGGGGTGGGTGTACACGATGGTACCCAGCTCCTCAGGAGCATAACCCAGGGAACGTAGGGCCTGATCCATCACCCTATAACTTTTATCTCCCGGATGGCCCGAATCCACAAGGGCTGGAGGATTCCCTCTTAAGAGATAAATATTGGATGGGGGGTAGGGATGGGAAAGGATGATCCTAACAATCCCTGGGGCCATCTCACAGCAACGAATTCCACCGCTTAACATGATGCCCTATATCTTGTTTACCTATTTTGCAAGAACATCGCCTGGGTAACGGGCTCTCCCCGTTTCAGGCGAATGAATTCGTTATCAAATTGGCCGCGGGAAATTTTTTCAAAGAATCCCAAAGACCCCCGAATCTCATCATAATTAAGGCCAAGAAATTCAGCATTATCAATGGCCCGCTGGCGGTAAGGCTCCATTTCGTAAACCCCGGTGTCTATCAGAATGAGCCGCCTGTAATTTTTGAATGTCTCCCGGATGAGCCATCGAGCCGTGGACTCGTCCCATTTCTGACAGTATTCATGATAAGTGCCCAATGGGTCCTTGGCCTCCTTGATCCATCCGCCAGTCAGATAGTAGGTCCCAGGTTCCTGCCAAAAGAACTGCTGGTATCGCTGGTAGGAGCCAAGAAAAAGGCTTATACAATCATCCACGCGGGGAATGGCCAGGGGCGCCCGGGAGGAGTGCAAACCCACCACTCCATTGCAGCAGCATCCGTATCCCAGCACTATGCAGATCGGATCATCATCCACATCATCAATGGCCCTCTGGATAACTTCGGGCATTCGACTGGGTGTGTCATGAAGGGCCTGCTCAAGGAAACAAAAGGTAGTCCCGGGTTCTCTAAAATGCTCCAGTTCACGTTGCATAACCTTGCAGGCAATGACGTGAATTTTACTCATCGCTGCTCTCCTTCTCAACACGAATGGCCCTTTGGTTTATCAACCCATCCGGTTTCCTCCGGTGCCAGCGTGCAGATCATTTCCGCTATATTCTTAACTATATAGCCTCCATCGGGGTTTGTAAAGATTTTTCGGTAGAGGATATTGTCTTTAAGGTTGACCTGAAGTAGATACTCCTCTACCATGAAAATGTGCTATGGTGATATGGGATTTTTTCATCACTTAAGCTTGTATATCTTCATGCATATAGGGGATTAACGATAAGACGTTGGGAAGTGCCAAAATGCCTTGCCTAAAAGTAATCGGAAGCATCCTGATCATTTCCGTCTTGACCTCGGGATGCCAGGCAACCTATATCACCAGGCTCGGGTATCAACAGCTGCGCTTTTTCATTGCCCGGCGACCGGTAGAACAGGCGTTGAACGACGGCTCGCTGAGCAAAGACCAACAGGATAAGATTCGTCTCATTCTGGCAGCCAGGACCTTTGCGGAAAGGGTCATGGGACTCAAGCCTTCTACTAATTATTCGCAATACGTTAAGCTGGACCATGATATTCTGGCTTATATCCTGACGGCGGCGCATAAAGATCGGCTGGAGAGCAAGCGGTGGTGGTTCCCCATTGTGGGACACTTCCCTTACAAGGGATTCTTTGATCTTAAGGTGCTTGAAAAGGAACGGGCCAGATTGGAAAAAGAAAATTTTGACACCTTCGTTCAGCCCATGGCGGCTTACTCTACTCTGGGATGGTTCCTGGATCCCATCTTTTCTACCCACCTGAACATGGAGGATCACGATCTGGCCACCATGGTGATTCACGAATCGGTTCATCTGACGCTCTTTGTCAAGGGGAATATCGCTTTCAATGAACAGATGGCCACATTCCTGGGCCGAATGGGTGCTATCAGGTTCCTGGAGCGTTTTCGGGGCGAAGGATCAAAAGAGGCACAGGCAGCCCGAAATCTCTGGGTGGATAATCTCCTTTTCGCAAGATGGATGAAGCGGATGATTGCTGACCTGGAGAAGCTGTACGCCAGCAACATCGCAAGCGCCGAAAAGATCCAACAGCGGGAGGATATTTTCTGGCATTATCAGGAAGAGTTTCAGCGGCTCACACATCAACTGCTAACGGACGAGTATCTATGGCTTAAACGGGCGCAACTCAACAACGCCATGATTCTGGCCTTGTGGACATACATGGACAATATGGACCTGTTCTTTCAAGCTTACGAAATCGCCTCTCGGGATCTGGCCCGCTTGGTTGCCCTTCTGAAAGAGGTATGTCAAGAGAAAGGAAACCCCATAGATAATCTGCGGCGCAGGATCGAGACCGGGTCGCAGATCTCCCTTTAAGATAAGGTTATTAGAACGTCAGGATATGGGTAATCGGCATCTTTGCTCTTCAAATCAATTTTTTTCATTTAAAAACTGGGCAAGGGCCAGACTATGGCGGTATCCAAATCCATCCCCTCCCCTTCAAAATCTGGCAATCTTGAAATATATCCGGGAAAGCTCCTTGCGTTGATCGAAAGGCAGCGTTTTCCAGTAAGAAGCAAAGGGGCCTTTTCTGCACGCATCTTCCCATATCATGGAGCGAATCTCAGCCCGCTCTTCCCGACGCATTTGCTGATAGCCAGCGTCCTGCCGCGCCTTGCACCATCTCCTCAGGGCCAGATTGATCAGTTCGCTTGAAGTTACCGGGAAACCGCAATTCTGTGTCCTTACCCGTCCATCGGCCCCTTTATGTTGAGGGGATTTGACCGAGACTTTCTCATGCTCTTCTGGAGTGGGGAGGGATTGTGGCTTCCGCTGACTAGCTATAGGTGCAGGGGCAGTAGCCTTTTTTGTGAAAGCTTTATCGGCTGGAGCTGAGACTTCCGCCTTCGAGGGTGGGAGGGATGGAGGTGGGGACGCCGTGGCCGGTGGCTTCATGGATGTAGCCGGTCCGGCCGGCTTAACCGGTGCTGCAGCATGGGATGGCGCCACTTTGATGTGAAAATCGTGGACTGCCTCCGAGGCATCCACCCTGTATAGCGTCCGGTAGCGTTTTCCGGTCCAGCGGTCGATCTTGACCTTTATCCGCGCATCTTCACTGTTGATCTCAATGGTTTTATACCGTTTCCCCTCAAGGTATAAGGATATTCCGGCAAAAATCATGAAAAGGAGGAGGATAATGGAAAATTTTTTTTGATGGGCTTTCATTTCTCCCACCTTGAAATCGAATCGCCTTTGCTGCATCAACTTCCGCGGCACGAAGCTCCGAGCTTTGTAACTCGGATGAATCTCTATCAGGCAATGATGCGATTAATTTCCTTAAGCCTGGATAAGTAGCGCTCATCGATATGAGAGGTTTTCTCACTCCCAAAGATAGTAGTTTAAGCCATTTATCCCGAAAGCTTACTTTAAATTTCAAAAGCGCTTTCTAATATATTGTGCCAATATCCCACACTCAATATTAAATTCCTGATTAACCCAATAGCAAGTAAAAAAATTATCATTATTGAGCCATATACCTTATGCTTGGCGTGTCTGGTGTCGTCTCCTCAGAAAAAACTGACGAATTCGCCCTTTATTAACCCATGCAATATATAGCTTATGTCATGGTAAGAAGCAAATATAGTTGATTTTCAGGGATCAATGAGGGGGTTTTCCACAAGTGTTTCGCGTAATAGCCTGTCAGAATTTCATAAATAGATGAAAAAAACAAACGAGTTCAAAAAAACTTGACAACTGGCCACCCGGAGTCATACAAATAATCTGTTGAAAAAAGTAAATTCCCGGGCCGAGCACCCACGGGAAGTAATTGATAGAATCATAAAAGAAAGTGTGGCATCCAAAAATTTTCACCCTAAGCAAGTGTGGGGAGCAAGGAGTTCACCCACCTGGTTGATCAGCAAACATCCCGGGAGGATGAAATGTCAGAGGGAAAATTATTTAACATTGGGAGCACAAGAACCGTACTTCTGCTTTCCCTTTTGCTGGTGGTCTCTTTTACCGTATTGCTCGTCACCCTGCTGCGCGAACCGGAGCCACCAGGAGGGCCAGAAAAAACCAGGGAAAGCCGAAGCCCGCAAATGGTAAGAGGGAAAATCCAGCTTCCAAAACCCATCGAAGTTTCTGGGCCTGCTGCGCCGCCTGCCAAGCCGTCCTCTCCCGCCCCCGCCACGCAAAAAGTAATCACAGAAGCCGCCACCACTTCTCAAGCTACCGGGAAAGAAGCGGCGGGCGCAAAAGCGGAAGAACCCCTAAAGCCAATGAAAAAAATACATGCCGCAGCCACGAAGCCCGCCCTTCCCCAGGAGAAACCGACGCCAGCCCTAGAAAAACCAATGCCCTCTAAGACCGCCTCTGTGGAAGGCAAGGAAAGAGCAGCTCCCGTATCAGTTTCAGTCCGAAAGTACACAGTCCAGGTTGGCGCATTTACCAGGCAGAGTTCAGCAGAGAGACTGGCCTCCCGCTTGCGCAAGAGCGGGTTTGAGGCCCACGTCCGGCCTGTCACCACCAGGAGCGGAAAAACTTATTACCGGGTGCAGGTTGGGACCTTTTCCGATATCCTGGAAGCTAAGAAAATGGAGGCAAAGCTCCAGGCCAGGAAGGATATCACATCAACCCTTGTGAAAAGAATACAATGAATGTTCCACTGCTTGATTTGAAGAAGCAGTTTCGTACCATCGAGGCGGATGTGCGCAAAGCCATTGATCGTGTCCTGGCCTCGCAGCAATTTATATTGGGCCCCGAAGTGGAGGCGCTTGAGAAAGAGGTGGCCGCATATATCGGGGTGAATTACGCTGTGGGAGTGGCATCGGGCTCCGACGCTCTTTTCTTGCTCTTCATGGCCATGGGCATGGGCCCCGGGGACGGCATTGTAACCACCCCTTACACCTTTTTCTCCACAGCAGGCAGCGCAGCCCGCCTCGGAATACGTCCCGTGTTCGTTGATATAGATCCCGAGACCTATAATATTTCACCCGAAGCGATAGAGAAATTGCTGGTAGAAGAAGGGCCGCCAGGGTTGAAGCTCAGGGCCATCGTCCCGGTCCACCTTTTCGGTCAGTGCGCCCACATGGCTACAATCCTGCAGATTGCAATAAAGCACGACCTGAGCATCATCGAGGATGCCGCGCAGGCCATTGGCTCCCAGTATCGAATGCCTGACGGAACAATCTGTACGGCAGGGTCTATGGGGAGGGGGGCGACTCTTTCGTTCTTCCCTAGCAAGAATCTGGGCGCTATGGGCGATGCGGGGATGGTGGTAACAGACGATGCAGCACTGGCTGACACAGTTCGGATGCTGCGCAACCATGGAAGCCGCCCTAAGTATTTCCATTCGACCGTTGGCCTGAACAGCCGCCTCGATGCGCTGCAGGCCACCGTGCTAAGGTCCAAACTGCCTTATTTAGACAGATGGCACGAAGCCCGTCGGGCAAACGCTGAGCGATATCGAGAATTGTTTTATAATACAGGACTGGTGGAAAAGGATTACATCGTTCTACCTGCTCGGCCTCTAGGTGAGGGAGAGAATGGCTACAGGCCCCATATCTATCACCAGTTTGTCGTTCGCGCTCGAGAGCGGGACGCATTGCGCGAGTACCTGAAAAAACAAGGCATCGGCACAGAGATATATTATCCCCTTCCCTTACATATGCAGGAGTGCTTTAGGAATTACGGATACCGCGAGGGAGATCTTCCCGAGTCAGAGCGAGCCGCGCAGGAGACTCTGGCCCTGCCCATCTACCCGGAGCTTACACCTGAGCAGCAACAAGCTGTGGTCGAGAGCATCCAGGAATTTTATCACCGGTAAAACCTTTGAGTAATGCGGGCTAAAGACAACACCGCTATCATACTCTATCTTTCTGTTGATTCAATCTAAACGGGGGCGCGGTGTGGCCGGCACATCGCCATTGGCAAGAAAAAAATGGGAACGGTTCAAGAGAATCCGGCGAGGATTTGGTTCCCTGTTGATCATAGCCACACTGTACCTGCTGTCCCTGGGCTCCGAGTTAATCGCCAATAACAAGGCCATACTTGTACGGTATGAGGGCCAATATTTTTACCCTTTTCTCCGATATTATCCTGAATCCTTCTTCGGCGGTGCAACTAACGCGGAGCCCGATTACCGGGCGCTGAAGCGACGCCTGGCCTTGGAGGGAATGGGCAACTGGGTGATAATGCCTCCCATTCCTTATGGGCCTTACGAGACGCTGCTTGACCTTCCGGGCAGTCCCCCCCACCCACCATCTTCTGATCACTGGCTGGGCACTGACGATAGGGGCAGGGATGTACTGGTTCGCCTGCTTTACGGATTTCGCATCTCCATGACCTTCTCGCTGGAGGTTACCATCCTAGCGACTGCCCTGGGAGTTTTCATCGGGGCTCTCCAGGGCTATTACGCGGGAAAGTTCGACCTCTTGGTCCAGAGGCTTATCGAGATCTGGGCAACATTGCCCTTTCTCTACATTGTTATTATCATATCATCCATCTTCGAGCCGAGCTTCCACTGGCTGGTGCTCATCCTCTTCCTGTTCAACTGGATGGGAATGACTTTTTACATGAGGGGTGAATTTTACAGGGAAAAATCCAGGGACTATGTACCTGCGGCACGGGCATTGGGGGCCAAGGATACCCGGATCATCTTCAGGCACATACTGCCCAATGCCATGACCCCTATTATCACCTTCCTTCCCTTTTCGCTGGTGGGGAATATCTTTGCCCTTACTTCGCTGGATTTTTTAGGCTTCGGCTTGCCTGCGCCCACGCCCAGTTGGGGAGAACTCATGCAGCAGGGAATGGGTAATATCTATTCTTACTGGCTTTCGCTTTCTCCAATTGCCGTCCTTTTTTTCACCCTGCTGCTAATTACATTCGTGGGTGAGGCCACCAGAGAGGCTTTCGACCCCCGCGAGTATCAGCGTCTGGTGTGAACCGCAAGGCCATCGCGCGGTGAGATGGCCGTGCAAGCCATAAGCCGGAATTTGTCTTGACTTCTATGAATTGAATGCTATAAAAAAATTAATAAGTACTCATTGCAGTGAAAAGGAGAATTCATGAAAAGATATGGTACCAATGAACTTCGAAACATAGCGTTTGTGGGACATACGGGCTCGGGCAAAACCTCGCTTATTGAGGCCATGCTGTTTCTAACGGGGCGCACGGAGCGTCTGACTCGCGTAGATGACGGAAGTTCCGTTATGGATTTCGAGCCAGAGGAACTGAAGCGCCGCAGCAGCCTTTTCACATCCATCAACCATTGCATCTGGAAGAAGCAGAAAATTAATACCATAGATACCCCTGGAGATCCAAACTTCGGGTTTGATGCACTCAGCGGGCTTCGGGTGGCCGAAGGCGCCGTGCTGGTGATCGATGCCATAGATGGCGTGAAGACCCAGACCGAGAAGCTCAACGCCTTTGCTAAAGAGCTTGGCCTTCCAATGATAGTTTTTCTCAATAAAATGGACCGCGAGCGAGCCAATTATAAGCAAGCCCAGGAAGAAATGAAACAGATCCTTGGGCTTCGGCCCATATTGCTGACCTGCCCAATTGGAGAAGCGGAGAATTTCCGTGGTGTGGTGGATCTTACTCGTATGAAGGTCCTGGAATATGCCGACGCCACCAGCGGTAAATATACGGAAAAGGATATCCCTTCGGAGTTAGCCGATGAGGCCAGGGAGCTGCGGTTCAAACTGGTGGAAGATGCCGCGGAATCCGATGATGCTCTGATGGAAAAATATCTGGAAGAAGAAGAATTGAGCACTGAGGAAATCTTTCAGGGCTTGAAGAAAGGGGTCGGGCAACGTAGCTTTATCCCCGCAATATGCGGATCAGCAATAAAAGTCATGGGCATCCAGCCATTGCTGGATATGATTGTCAAGATGCTCCCCTCGCCCGCCGAGACACTTCCAGCTCGAGGGACCATCCCCTCTGACGGCGAGACCGAGCGGAAGCCGGACGCTTCTGAGCCTTTCTCCGCCCTGGTCTTCAAGACCATAGCAGACCCATATGCAGGACGGCTGACCCTCATGCGAGTTTATTCGGGCACCATCCACGCCGATTCCACCGTTTATAACGTAAACAAAGGTGTCCGGGAACGGGTGGGGCTGCTGCTGCAGATTGAGGGCAAAGGGCAGCAATCAATAGAAAGTGCCGATTCTGGTGAGATCGTGGCTGTGGCTAAGCTTAAAGAGACGGTCACCGGCAACACCCTCGCTGATGAGAAAGCCCCCATATCATATCAGGGCGTCACGCCCCCTTTGGGCACCATGTCATACGCAATTGCGCCCCGCTCCAAAGGCGACGAAGATAAGGTCTCGGGTTCCATACAGCGGCTCATGGAAGAAGATCCCACCCTTAGCCTTCGCCGGGAAGAGCAGACAAAGGAATTTATCCTTTCCTGCATGGGGCAGGTTCATGTCCAGGTCACCAAGGAGAAGCTGGAGCGCAAGTTTGGCGTTCAGGTGGACCTTAAAGCACCAAAGGTTCCTTATAAAGAAACCATAAAGGCGAAAGCAAACGCCCAGGGCAAGTACAAGCGGCAGACAGGTGGCCGAGGCCAGTACGGCGACACCTGGGTGGAGATCGAGCCTTTGCCCCGAGGGACTGGATTCGAGTTTGTGGACAAGATTGTGGGTGGCGCGATTCCGCGGCAATACATCCCAGCCGTTGAAAAGGGCGTGGTGGAAGCCATGGCGGGAGGAGTGCTGGCGGGCTTCCCTATGACGGACCTCCGTGTGAGATTGTATGACGGGACTTTCCACGACGTGGATTCCTCGGAAATGGCCTTCAAGATAGCAGGCTCCATGGGATTCAAAAAAGCTTGTCAGAACGCAAAGATGGTCCTACTGGAACCAATCATGAACATGGAAATCGTGATACCCGAGGAGAACATGGGAGATATATTGGGGGATCTCAACAGCCGCCGGGGCCGCATCATGGGCATGGACCAACATGGAAACCAGCAAGTCATCAGGGCACAGGCTCCCATGGCTGAAATACTGGAATACTCTGAGGACCTCACGTCCAGAACCAGCGGGCGAGGCTCGTTTACCATGGAATTCTCTCACTATGAAGAGGTGCCCGCTATCCTTACGGAAAAGATCATACAGGCGCACAAGGTCGAGCAGGAGGAGGAGTGATTTGTCAGTTGCTCAGGTGATCGCCGTCTGCGTTTCGGAGCGCAAGGGGGAGAAGAAATCCGACGTTGGAGGCGGCCTGCTGCTGGAAGATCGAGGGCTGGAGGGGGATGCCCACGCTGGAGATTGGCACCGGCAGGTTAGCCTTCTGGCCGAGGAGAGCATCAAGAAAATTCGCGACATGGGCCTCAATGCGGTCCCCGGTGATTTTGCCGAGAACCTCACCACCCGAGGTCTTGATCTGGTCTCTCTACCGGTGGGAACGCGGCTGGCGATCGGCACCCAGAGTCTGCTTGAAGTCACACAGATCGGCAAGACCTGCCACAGCCGATGCGCCATATATTATCAGGTGGGAGACTGTGTCATGCCGAGAGAAGGAATCTTCGCCCGGGTTCTAAAAGGCGGTTACGTACAGAAGGGCGATGCCGTGGTGGTAATCGAAGAGCAGGAATCAGGCCGTTGAGCAAACGATCTTACAATGCGGCCATACTTATCGCCAGCGACAGCAGTTTCCGGGGAGAGCGCGAAGACCTGGCGGGGAGAGAAATCCAGCGTATATTATCATCCATGGGCTGGCGAGTGGCGGCAAGAGACGTTGTGCCCGATGAGATCGAAGCCATTGCTGAACGGTTGATTTATTATGCGGACGGGCTGCAACTGGACCTGATTCTCACCACCGGCGGCACAGGGCTCAGCCCCCGGGATGTAACACCCGAGGCAACGCGCTCCATCATCCAGCGCGAGATACCAGGCATGTCTCAGGCCATGGTTGCCAGGGGCCTTAAAGCCACCCCCCACGCCATGATCTCCCGTGCTGTGTGCGGCACCCGGGGCCGCACCCTTATCGTGAATCTTCCAGGCAGCCCCCGAGGTGCCCGGGAAAATCTGGAAGCCATTATGCCCGCCCTGCCCCATGCCATCGACAAACTCCAGGGAGACCCTTCCGATTGCGCCGTTCCTGAATAATTCCATGTGGGCGTATAGATGCTACTAACAAATAATCCCTGATTTTGCAGTAGAAGATCAAAAAAACACAGAAAACACATTATTCCTTGCTATAGACGCGGAATATGGGCACGCACTTTTTCATTGCGTGGAGCGGGCTTCCAGCCCGTGGCAAGCATGGGCAAGATTCCCATGCCACAGTAATTGTCCATGAGGTGTGGAGGGTGTTTTGATTAATTAACTGCATTATTCGCGATAATTTTTCAGCTTCCTTTTAGCATGAATTTAAGTGGCACGGACGTGCCGTCCGTGGATAATCATGGCCGTCACGGTAATGCCACGGAGCAATAACTTACCTGGGGTCGGATGCCTCAACCATCATTATTGCTATCTGTGAAAAGTGGGGGTGGCGTATGGATCTTCAGCGGATTGCCAGGTTCCTCTTCGAAGTGGGGATGCTGCGACGCACTGAGCGATCGGGATTTAAGTTTTTGGGTTCCGGCCGCCAGTCCGTGGCTGAGCACATCCTCCGGGTGGGCTATATCGGGAACGTCCTGAGCCAGCTGGAAAAGGGCCTCGATGCGGAGAAGCTCTTGAAGATATGCCTTTTCCACGACCTGTGCGAGGCCCGCACGGGTGACCTGAACTACGTACACAAGCGCTACGTGAAAGCCGATGAGGAGAAAGACGCCGCCGACATGGCGAAGCAGCTGTTTTTCTGGCCTGAAATCAAGGAAATAATTAAAGAATTCAACCAGAGAAACACTCCGGAGGCCCGCCTGGCCAACGATGCGGACCATCTGGAGCTGATTCTTGAGCTGAAGGAACAAAAAGATCTGGGGAACCGCTACGCTTCGAAATGGCTTCCTTTTGTACAGGAGCGGCTACTGACCGATGCGGGGCGAAAGCTGGCGCGCTCCCTTCATCTTGGAGACCGATTGGGCCGCATGGTGGTTCAGGCGAGACGATGAATGGTGGGTAAACGCCGAAGAGGGCCGCGAGTGAACATTCAAAACTTCCTTCAATCAAATATTCGCTGCACCACTTGCACCTTTTATTAGGCACATTTCAGCCCTCTACTAACGCAAAACGCGGTGCAAATGAAGATAGTAACCGGTGCATCCCAGTTGCACAGGTAGTGCAATCATATCAAGAGCCATTATGTATGGTAGATAAACCCGCACTAGAATATCTGGTGGGTAAACTCAGAGGACGGCCAAGATGGAAACGAAACGATTACAACTGTTAACAATTTTAGTCCTTCTTGTTCTCATAGATGTGATAGGATGTCACCCGAGGCCAAGGATGACAGAGTCGGAGAGGCAGCAATACTTCCTTATCACGGAAGAGCAGACTCGGCAATTTAAGGATAGGAATATAGGGCTTATGGCCAAAGCAGTGACAATCGTGCTAGAAAAAGATGGGTTTATTATTGATGGAGTGTCGAAATTCAATCAGTTTGTGGTCGCTCACAAAGAAGTACAGTATGGACTCGAGGTATTGAGATGTATAATTCAGTTCACCGAAGTGGAGGACCTGTTGTTTTTGAAAACAACCTTTGTCATAGGAAATAACAGGGTGGGTAATATTCATCATTATAGGAAGTTTTATTATAATGTAGAAAGGGAATATCTCAAATTAGTGCAAAAAGATTAAGTTTTAAATCGCTTAATAATAGATAAATTTCATAAGATTTTTCCCGTTCCTCAAAGTAACCTATAGAAAATGACTATCTATGCCGGGCGTGAGCAGAAAAGGGAATAATAAAATAATGGCTAATCATATTGAGGCAAAGATAACAGATATATTCGCCAACATAAAACGAATAGAAAACTTGTTTATTCTGGAAAAAACTCGCAGAGGCATAAACAAGGACAGTTTACTCTTTATAGGCATGGCTAATATCGCTGAATATTACTGGTGTGCTATGAAGGCATTACTTAAAAGCAGGAGAAATGAACTTAGGTTCTTTCAAGTCTATCTCGAGGATAGACTGAGATATTCTCATGAGCTAGGCCTCATTGATAAGCTCCCCAAAACCGATAAGGACTTGTTAAGTATTTGAAATAGTATTACTTTCGAGGATGTACAGAAACTCTTAAAAAATCGTGGGATTGTGGTTCTTGCATGGCCCTATATAGACGAAACAGACGAAAGAGGTAATCCAGTAAGAATTATTAACCCTTATTTGCCCTCCGAAGAGAGAGAAGAATATGAAAAACAGGCTAAGACTGAAGGAAGTCGTATCGCTGACCCAGAGGAATACCCCAAAATTCGCGGGAAGATTCTTGAGTTAGAGTTAGAAGAAAATTATCCTCGTATAAGATGGAATTTTGAATGGGATAAGTATGTTATTATCGGAGTGCCAGATGGAATTACGGATAAATTTGTTTATGAGTTTAAAACAACACGAAATAGATTTTTGATGAATTATCAGAAACCAGTGGCACACACTCAGGCAGACCTTTACGGTTATTTCTTCAGGAGAGAACAAAAAAGAGTGCAAATACATATTGTTGAAGAAGGAAAGACTGAGACATGGGAAGATAAGGTTAATTCAACTAGAGCGGAGAATCTTCTTAATGATTTTAAAAGAATGAATAGTGGATGGACCCCGCCTTCGCCTAAGATGTGGAAATGCAAATCTTGTGAATTTAACTCCATATGTCCGATAAGCAAAAAGTTCTCTAAAACTACATCATAACGGGTTATCGCTCAGAGCTAAAGCCAAATACTTTATAGGCGATCTCCTCCTGCTTCACACTCATTTTCGACAGTTGAAAAATTAATGTTCTTTGAAATAAATAAGATACGGACGCAAAATTCTTTTGTGGCACTACATCTCATTTCCGGTCAAAGATATCCCTACAACGTCATTTAATAGATAATACACCTTTTTCCCATTTCCTTTTT
>CAZTAS010000104.1:0-20250 GCA_964611635.1 uncultured Thermodesulfobacteriota bacterium | reverse complement strand
TTCGGGAGGTGATTTCTGCAGCCATTGTTCCCTCAGTCAGCGATTCAACCATCTGTCGATGGTTGCATGAAGACCAGCAGAGTTTTCTGGCTCATAGATAACGGTTCCTCTCACCGGGGACAGCCTTTTGTTGAACGTCTGGAAAAGAAATGGCCAAATGGTATTGCTGTTCATTTACCCATCCACGCCAGTTGGCTGAATCAGGTTGAAATCTATTTTGCTATTGTCCAGAAAAAAGCTCTCACTCCCAATGATTTTCCACACCTCCAGGCAGTAGAAAAACGTCTATTGGATTTTCAAGCGAGATCTCAGGACGTAGCCCGACCATTTAAGTGGAAATTTACACGCAAAGACCTCAAAGAAAAACTCAAACTAATTGGTGATCATATAATAGAACAACATCAACCGATACCCTATGCAAGATTCAATAAATGAAGAGCTATGCCCTTGGGATGAAATACAGGAAACCTCCTATGTTTATACATAACACAGTTTGTGAAATAGATCACTTAGTCTTAAGATCGGGTTGACATTTTTTGTCAAAAATATACTTTTTTTCGCTTATGCAGAAGCACACCACATTGGTGCACCCATTGCCATTAAATTACAATCTATTGATTATTAAGGACAAATTTTATCCTTCCAGAAAAAGAGATATTTGGCACATTAATCGCCTTGCATCTTGCTGGTAATTTTTACCAAGAGCAATTCATGACAAGACAACCCTGGATACCCCGTGCTTCCGCACGGGGCCAGGGGTTTGGCTTTTTAGAAGGCAATATTAGCATAAGATGCTCCTGCTTATCATGAATTAACTGCATAGAGTAAAGCCGAAGGCAGGTGTGGTAGATAATTCTCAGGCTTTGTGTCCGGGATATGCTGGTGCATGAAGGGGGAGAAATTTGATTGTCCGAGGGCCTTGCCCCACAGTTCAGCACGCAGTTGGCTAATGAGATCCCAAGCAGAGGCGCGGGGTTTTTCTTTATTTTTTTCAATTGTCAAAAAAAAATATTGACAAAAAAATTTAAAATAATGTTAAATACCTTTACCATCCAGTTACAGACTTCAAAATAGATATAATTGTCCATCAAGAGAAACAAAGGAGGAATATTCAAAAAAATCCGCCTTCAATTGATAATAGCCTTCTCGGAATTCATGACCTTTTTTAAGAGGCCGCTTAGCTGGGGGACAGCCAGTTAAGTCGTATTACCATTGCTTAGCCGGAATGTGGTATGTCTACGGAAAACTTAGATAAAATCTTTGAACCCTTTTTCCCAACAAAATCTTTTGGATACTGGTCTGGGTTTGGGTCTTAGTCAGCAAATTATTGCTCCCCATGGGGGAAATAGAGGTCAGTGGTCAACTCAATCGGTGCACAACCTTTTGTGTCATTTTTACTGATATCCCCTGGGCACAACCAATTTACATAAAGATGACAATGTCTGGAAAAATCCTTATAGCTGATGATGATTTGAGCATGCAGATTGCTCTCTATGAAGCCATCCAAAAAAAAGGGTATATAGTAGATCGTGTGTCTTCAGCCGAAGAGGCATTGAACAGGATAAAGCTTATCCCGTTTGATCTCATTATCCTGGATATCAAACGGCCAGAAGTCTCGGGAATAAAGGCCATCCCTCGAATCAAAGAATTGGATTCAGAAGTTGTGATTATCGTGATCATTGCTTCAGGCTCAAAAGACCTGATCCTGGATGCCATCAGACATGGAGCTTATGATTTTTTCACCAGACCCTTCAGCCTGGAGGAGATGGAAATAGTCATAAAAAGGGCTATAGAAAAACGGAGACTCCAAAAAGAGCTGCAGACATTGAGAAGGAAACTGGTGAGCAGGGAAGCTTCAAAAAAGATTATCGGCCAGAGTGAAGCCATGCAGACAGTGAAGGCGTTAATAGAGAGGATCGCTCCTCTCGAAAGCACTGTTCTTATCACCGGAGGAAGCGGGACCGGAAAAGAGTTGATTGCGGATGTGATCCATTCCCATAGTAAACGGGCAAACGGGCCCTTTATCAAAATCAACTGCGCAGCCATTCCGGAGGGGTTATTGGAGAGTGAGATCTTTGGTTTCGAAAAAGGTGCTTTTACAGGAGCATACACAGAAAGGCCCGGTAAATTCGAACTGGCCCATAAGGGAACGATTCTTTTAGATGAAGTGGGGGATATGCCCCTCACGATCCAGGCCAAGCTATTGAGGGTTGTGGAACATAAAGAAGTGGAGAGACTTGGGGGAGTCAAGCCCAGGATGGTGGACACCCGGATCATTGCTTCCACCAATCAAAGTTTGCCCTCATTAATCAGCGCCAATAAATTTCGGGAAGAGCTCTTTTACCGTTTGAATGTGGCACCCATACATCTCCCTCCCCTCAGAGAGAGGAAGGAGGACCTGCCCCTTCTGGTGCAGCACTTTTTGCAGGAAATTAATAGCAAACTAGGTACCAACCTCTACGGCGTTTCAAGGGTGGCTATGCAACTCCTTTTTTCCTACCCCTGGCCCGGCAATGTGAGGGAATTGGCCAATGTTCTTGAAAGGGCAGCGATCCACTGCACCGGGGCCATTATCACAGAGGCTGAAATCTGGATTAGTCCGAAAAGCCTGCCGAGTGAATCTCTTTCAAATATGAAAGACAAGGTCGTTTCTTTAAGCGAAACTTTGCAGGAGGTAGAACGGAACCTGATTATAAGTTTTCTCCGGAAAAGCGGAGGCATCCAGACGGAAGCCGCCAAGTTGTTGGGTTTGAGCCCAAAAAACCTCTGGAAGAAAATACAGAAACACAGTATTGTGGCGAATGATTTTGAGGGAATTGCAGGGTAAACAGTTTAGAATAAGCGTCGCCTGCGGTTTATCCAGCTTAAACAAGGAGCCAAAAGCCTGATCCCCAACAGGAGGATATGCTCGGTATTTGAAGGCCGAGCACGGTGCGTTGTGGATTGATTCCGAGGCCGTGGAATGCGATGCTCGATACAACGGCACGTTTGTTCTCATGACCAATACGAGAATACCAAAGGAAGAAAGGTGGCCAATTTCGAAAATGAGGTTAAAGAAAGATTTCTCAGGCGGGGCTGCTTGGAAAAGTCCAAGCAAAGAACGGCTAATGCCGCATTTTTAATGCTTGTAGATAATATCCAAGGAAAACAGGTTGGGTAGAGGGCTCATATGATGGTTTGTAAAGATCTTTCCCCCAGCGAAGTGTTACTCCCATGGGGGTGGTTTGAGGAACAATCGTATATGTCATTTGTTTAAGTTTAACAATACTTCCAGGCTCATAAACAACACCATTGATAGATACCTCCCCATCTGCTTCAAGCGTATATGTTCCGGGAATGAGGATCTCAAAAGTTTGAGATCTTACATGTGAATTAAAATTAAAATGCTTCCCTGCAACATACAGAAGTCCCCAGTGATGGATAAAATTCTCTTTGAGAATATTATGATCCTCTTCTAATAAAGGGTAATTTCTAAAGATATCCTTTGCCCCTCTTGGTAAAGACAAGTCAAGATAAACAATATTTGCGACGATAAACACCGGCTGTTGTCTAATCAGTATCTTATGCATAATTGGCACATTTGCCTCTCTGTATCTCTCCATACCCATTGTAGTCATATTTAATCCAACCTTTGGATAGGAAGATATCATAGAACACCGGTCGATATAGGGGACTGGTTGAGGAAATATTTGATGTACCAATTGGACGATTTCCCTTTGTGTAACTGTTTGATTAAAAGCATTTCTCTTGTAATGAATAGAAAAATTAACAAATACAATAAGAGAGGCAATAGTAGATATAAGCATGAGGAAAACTACAGATCCTTTCTTTTTATAATCATCAATAATTTTGCTTACAAAGACACCGGGAAAAATAATCGCAGGTGATATAATAAAAACGTAAAAATATGGAAAAGAATTTTTATAGAATATCAATGAAATTAAAGGAATTAGAAGAGGCAGCATGAGCATGTTCTCAGATAATTGCTTATTTTTAAAACATATTAACTCCCAAACCAGGAGGATTATTCCAACCAACCAAAAAACCCATATAAATAAATTCTCCACCAAGATCAGCAACATATAAACCGGTTCCGGGAATAATCCATTAAATAAAATGCCTCTGGATGCAAAGGCATTTACGACCTTAACTGGAGAATGCAACCCTTCACCAGACAGTGTGAAAAGATGATACTGATAGACTAGAATAAATCCAATAATTAATGTTACGGTAAAAAATACTATTTCTTTAAAAATAGCCCTTCTGTTTTCTTTAAGAAAAATGCGACATAAGAAGATTGCCCCAATCGCCGGTAGATAAAGTACTGTTTTTAGGCTGACCATAAGGGACAAAGCCATGTTCAAACCGGGAGCAATGACGAAAAGCCCAGAGCGAGGCTTCCTTAAGAGAAAATAGATAGACATTAGAAAAAGAAAGACACAAATGGGATCAAATCTAAAGCTTGATCCGTGTACAATTACATTTGAAATCGAAAGATAGCAAAGTACGGAAAATAAGGCTCCAGACTTGTTTAAAAAAAGCCTTCCTGTTAGGTAAATGAAAATACATGAGCCTAAGCCAAGGATATACATAAAAACCCGAGCGGCGAAAATTTGAGTCACTTCATTCTCGGAGATTAGCGGAAGCCAGGAAAAAAAGTGGACATGAAAGGTGAAGAATTGGATGGCTAGAGCACCCTGTAGGTACTGGTGCACAATGGAGAGAAAAGTAAATTCATCCACGTCGATATTGAGCAGAAAAATCAGGTGAAATTTAAGAAGCAGAGTAATTAGAATGACTATGAAAAGGGCAAGTTCCGTTAATACAATACATTTTCGGGTAAATATGCTTTGCTGGGAATTCATATCGTTCATCTCGTTTCTATTCACCAATCAACCAAAAGTTGCCGAATACAGGATCACATTCTCAAATATGATCTTTCTTTTTTAACCAGCAATTGATATGACAGTAAAACCTGACCGAAATGTTTGGTAATAAAACCATGCAACATCAAAAATGTTTAGCAAATAGGGTTACATTCTCGCTCTCATTTCGCCTTTAGCCCCCTCTCCTTCCGCCGCTCGGGCTTTGTGCAGTCTTGAAAATATAGGCAATCATTAAAAAATTCTTGTTTTAATCCCAACCCGACGCATTTTTATGAAATTTTGGCAGAATACCCCGTGCAGTGCACAGGGATGAATGGCTCCTTTTTGGGGATTTGGGCTATGAAATCCTCCGAATATAATTGAAAATTTCCTTTTGATGCCCCGCCTTGTAAGCGGGGAGGTTCACTAAGAGTCCTGAGCGTTTCACTGGACCGCAAGCTTATCGGAATTAAACATGCGGACATGAGCTAAAGGCGCAGACCCCTGTGTGCGGGGATCTTTTCCAGCAGCTTGAAATTGCTGCGCACGGATGCTATCAATTCCCCGATCTGAAGGATGCCACTCTCGCTAATGGGGCCGAGCCAACCGGAGGCAGCCGCGAGATAACGAACTTTTTGCGGGTCGATTCCCATGATCCGAGAACAGGTGGCGTCTACTGCCGGAAGGTTCCGACCCATCACGATCACCCCGGCCCTGCGGGGAGTGCCCATGATTGGTCCATCCCCTTCCATGCCCACGATGCCATCCACGATGGCGAAATGTGGCCGTAGCGTCGCATTGATATCCACGATGGCCTCATTAATCCCTGCCCAGTGCAGGACATTCTTGGGCCAGCCGTAATAAATCCCTGGCATCACCCCGAAGAGATTTTTCATGGATATCGTTACACCGGCCCAGTGGTGGGTTTTCAGCTTGGGCATCGAGACGATCCAATCAACCTCCCTCAGCACAACCGGAAACCTGAGTGTGGCGAGTCTCGTGCGCCGGCCCGCATTTGGCACCGTATAACCAGTATCATAATTCAGGTCCACGAACGGGATTCGGTCCTCAAAAAGCACGTCACCCAGGCCGGACTCTTCCAGCACGAGCAGCGTGTCACACCGGTGCCCCGGGCCTTCGCCAACCAGGACCTGGGCGGCACCCAGGCGCCGAAACGCCTCCGCTGCCCCACGAACGACCAGGGGATGTGTGTTGATGTGCCTGGCGACGTCGCTCGTTTCAACCAGGTTAGGCTTGAGCAATATCTTTTTGCCCTTGATCTCCCCCGGTGTCACCCTCAGCTCACGCAGACCGGAATATATCACTGAGGCGATATCCGCCTCATATTTTGCAGCTCTCGCGATCAAAGTTTCAGTTTTCCATTCCCGCTTATTATGCTTCCGCCACAGCGCAGCCCCGGAGGCCGCAAGAACTCCCCCTGCAAGGGTTCCCAGCATAAGCTCCCTGCGGGTTATCCCTGCCTGCTTCCGCCTTTTCTCCTGCCGGCCCATAGGGCATTCTCCTATTGTGCGCCGACGCGCGTCAGCTTGCCGCCTGCCGCGAGGGCTGTCAGCAAAAGACACAGCGGCACTGTGTCGTAAGTCCCGTATTTTTCCTGTTGCTTCAGACTTTCCATAACCCATGCTTGATGTTCTGCCGGTCGCCCCCCCCAGGCGCCAAGACCAAGGAGACTCCACCCGAGAGCAAGCGGCGTGCGCAGGTGTTTGACCCGGGAGTTCAGAAATTCCAGGCTGAGCTTTACATTTTCCCTTGGCACACAGCCCGCAAGGGCACTGAGAGCGATTCCGGTGCTTTCGGGGGATGGACGCAGCTCTTGACCGAAAACGAACGTGTTGCCATAGTTCCACCCTCCCCGCGGCAATTGCCGATCCATGAGCATATGCACGGCCTCTTGAGCACGCCTGTGATCGGCGTGGCCAGCAGCCTGGAGGGCCAGTAAGGACAGGGATGTAGGCTCAACCCATGAATGGGTTTGTGCTGTCCAGGGCCATCCCGGAATGGCGGTGTCGTGGCCAAAGACAGAGTCCGGCCGTCTTCGCCAGTGACGCCCCGTGGTTTTGAGCAGAAATTGTACGGCGCGCTCTTGTGCCTCACGGTATACGGGCGAGCCCTGCCAGGCGAGAATCGCCAGGGGAGTCGGCCAGAAGGCTTTCGGATGCTCCGGCAATACACTGACACGCCCATCGCTGAATTGGCCAGCGGCCAGTCTCCGCCGGGCGGGCCCGAGAAGATCCGCCCTGGTTCCCATTGCCGCAAGCGCTATAATGGCCCAGGCGGTCGCATCGGCTCGATAGCCTCCAGCGGCTCGAACTGCGAAACCGCCGCCGTCAAGGGCTCTTTTCCATAGCTCATCCCTTATGGAGGCAATCAGTTGGCCTTGCATCTTGCATCCCTGGTAATCTGGAGTGTAAGAAACCTGCTGCATGGTTGCCATGCCTTGTACAAAAGCAACTTTCGTGCCGTCCTCCTCGGTCTGCAACATCGGGCCGCAGCCCAGATGATTTATACGCTGAGTACCTTCCCATAAAAAGTCTAACATACGCCCGGTGATCCGGCTACCGCTCAACATGCTATCTACCATTGGTAGATTTTGAGTTAATATGGATAAGCTAAACAATTGTAAATTATACAACATATAAATGGCATTCTAAATTAAAATATACCTTAATAAAGATAATTATTAAAAATTATAGAATAATCAAACAAAATATTCAATACACAGATCTACTAAAAGTAGATACCTGGAAATGATGTTCTTCATCATGAATGCCTTTTGCTGCACTTAAATGGAATATGCCAAAATGGCACAGAAAAGTATAACTGTTTGTATTAAAAAATTTTTTACTGTAGAGCATGCCAATCTGGCATAACATCAAATCCCGTCAGATTATATTCAGCAAAACCACAGGACAGACCATTGCATGCAGAAAAAGTAAGGTTTTGCCAGCCATGCACATTTGTCGGCATGTATATGGTTCCTGTGCACGCAGCGATGTAAATATAACATATTAATTTTTCAGGATAAATTTATTGTGGCGTAAAATTGCTAATCAAATGGCATATATTTTGCTTATTAAATCGTCATCTGCCCGATAAAATCGGGGGAAATCGATTGTAATCAAAATACAGAGACAGGAGGAAGAAAGATGAAAGAATTATGGAGGTTTTTGAAGGATGAAGAGGGGCCGACAGCGGTCGAGTACGCGGTTATGGTTGGCCTTATTGCGGTCGCAATTATTATTACAGTAACGGCACTTGGTGGCCAATTAAACACTACATTCAGTGCTATTACGTCACGTTTATCGGGTATTCCCGGCGGCAGCTGAGTGATCTTTTTTTTTACAACTCCAATTTACAATTTCAAGAGCCTTTAGAGGTTTGGCATGTAGAATTCTTCACCTCCAGTGAAAGGGAATAAGCATACCTCCTCAAAGAGGGTGTCGATAAACTCGATAGACTGCGGGTGCCTTGCCCATAACCTGTCGATTTTACTGGGCTCGAAGATTGGCACACTTCGAAAAAGGTAATTTTTCGACACCCTCATCAAAGGGAAAGGGCAATGAGCAGTCATCCATCTGAAAAAATCCTGGTGGTTGATGACGATGAGGATGTTTTGCGTTTCCTCGAGGAGGCGCTTTCAAGATGGGGGTATAGAATAGATTGCGCCTCTTCCGTCGAAGAGGCATTGAAGCGCATACAATTCTTCCATTTCGATCTCGTCCTTATGGATGTGAGGCTGCCCGGGATGACGGGAACAAAAGCCATTCCTCGCATCAAAAAACTGGATCCAAATATCGAGATTATTGTGATCACCGCCTTTGATTCAAAAGATATGGCCCTGGAAGCCATCGGGCACGGAGCCTACGATTATTTCACCAAGCCCTTCACCCTGGAGGAGTTGGAAATTGTCGTAAGGAGGGCCCTGGAAAAGCGAAGACTGCGGGCAGAACTCTTGAGAGAGAAAAACCACAGTAGTAAAGTTTCGAAAGAGATTATCGGCCACAGTGAAGTTGCGAAGAAAATGAGGTCTTTTGTTGAGAGGGTGGCCCCTCTCGACTGCGCTATTCTCATTACAGGAGAGAACGGCACTGGAAAAAGTTTGATCGCGGAGTTGATACACTCCTGTAGCAAAAGGGCGGAGGAACCTTTTATCAAAATCGACTGTCCGGCCATTCCCGAGGAGTTGTGGATGAGAGAACTTTTTGGATTCGAAACACAGGCTTTTCCAGGAGCATCCGCTCAAAGATCCGGAAAATTCGAACATGCCAACAAAGGGACAATTTTTCTGGACCAAGTGGGGTATATGCCTTTAGCGATACAAGCCAATCTGTCGAGTTTTTTAGAACATAAACAGGTGCAGAAACCTGGGGGGAGGAATTCCGTTCCATTAGATACCAGAATTATCGCATCCAGCAGCCATAATCTGTCCGATTTAATAACCGGCGGCAGGTTTCGGGAGGACCTTTATCAAAGTCTGAATGGAGCAACAATTCATCTCCCCCCACTCAGGGAACGGAAGGAGGACCTGCCCTTTCTGGCGCAGCACTTTTTGCAGGAAATTAATCTCAGACTGGGAACCGGTCTATGCGGCATATCCACGGAGGCCATGGAATTACTCCGCCTATACCACTGGCCCGGCAATTTTAGGGAACTGGCCACGAAGCTGGAGAGGGGAGCTATCCACTGCACGAGAAAGATTTTCGGGGTGGCTGAGGTGTGCCGGGCCTTCCAGAAATCTCAAGATGAAATTCCTTCGGCAGACTGGAAGCCAATAAAACAATTATCAGGTGAATCCCGTAAATGATTTAGACTAGAATTATGTACTATATTCACTGACGTGGGATAAACGCGAAACATGGACTCCTCAGTGATCATATTCCTAACTGGCGTACTGGTTGTGGCCGCAGTTTATGATATCCGATGGTCGAGGATACCCAACCTGCTTAACTACCCGGCCATGATGGTAGGTCTCGCTTATCACAGCGCTACAAAAGGCCTGGAGGGATTGATCTTCAGCGCAACTGGCCTGGTCCTTGGCACGCTCATGCTTCTGATCCCGTACCTGATAGAAGGAATGGGCGCCGGGGATGCCAAGCTTATGGGGGCGGTGGGTGCAATTCTCGGCCCCAAGGGAGTGTTTTTCGCATTCCTGTTTACCGCTATAGTGGGCGCGATTTACGCCCTGATTCTTATCTGGCACAAACCTGAGTATGGCAGAGGGCTCATAACAAGAATAGGAATGATACTAAAGACACTGGTGATTACAAGACAATTTACATACCGTTCTCATACCGCTCCCGTGGCCCCAAAAGGCAGGGTATATTACGGAGCGGCGATCGCCGTGGGGACGCTATGTTACCTTTTGTGGGAACTGTCAAGACACAGGGCCCCCGGATTGATATAGGCGGAACTCAGGGGGCAGGTGAGCTGCTCCCACTATTAATATAATATATATGCAGAGAGTGGAGAATTGGTGGGCACAGCGTGCTTACCTTTCTGCATTCGATGACAACAAACTTGAACAGGTATTTCAGACCGGAAGAAGGTGATATATGATGGGAAAATTGAAAGCCATTTTACCGTTTGCGCTGTCTCTGGTTGTCGCTCTGGCGACCAGTTATTACATTTATACCTGGTTGCAGCAAAAAACATCGTCCCAGCCGACAAAAACAGTCATGGAAAAAGTGGAGACCATCCCGGTGGCGGTGGCAGTGGTTAATTTGCAATGGGGGACCAAGCTGAGCAGGGAGATGATAAAATTAGTCCCGTTTCTTAAAGAGAGCCTTCCTGCCGGTCATCTTTCGGATATCTCTGCTGTAGTGGATAGGGTTCTTATCGCTCAGGTGCAGCCAAATGAACCCATTCTGGAGTCTAAGTTAGCCCCCACAAGTGTGACCACTGGCGGTATAGCTGCGGTTGTGAAACCGGGAAAGCGGGCGGTGGCGGTTAAAGGGGATAAGGTCATTGGACTGGCCGGCCTGGTCCACCCGGGGAATCGCGTGGATGTTCTGATGACCTTTACCGATCCAAAAAATAAAAAAGAGCTTACCAAGTTAGTGCTGCAAGACACTCTGGTGCTCGCAACGGGTACGCAGTATGAGGATCAGGGTAAAGGAAAGAAACCCGCACCGGTGGATGTTTACACCCTGGAAGTAACCCCTGAAGAAGGAGAGAAACTGGCCCTGGCCTCCACCATGGGAAAGCTCCAGTTGGCTCTGAGAAATGCCGCAGATACGGAAACCATATTAACAACAGGGGCAAATATCCCCAAAGCGCTTTCCTCTTTCCTCCTGCAGACCGACAACAAACCAATCCCCAAAGGACCAGGGCCCAAGAAAGAGGTGCAAAAGGCAATTTTCACCGTGGAAATAATCAGAGGCACTCATGTGAGTGAAATCAAATATTGATGCAGGATTTTGATGCTCCTGTTGCAAGCAAGGAAAGGACGGAAGCGATGCTCTATCGATCTGGCTTCATAAGCTTCATAAGAGGTAAAGTACTGTCGATGTTTCTTGCTCTTATGTTGGTGGTGATTTTTTCTTTCCGATGCTGGGCACAAGCACCAGCGGGCATAGAAACCCGAGAGCCTGAGAAAATCAGACTGGTAGTCGGTAAATCCATCATATTGACAACTTTATATCCGGTGAAACGCGTTTCAGTGGCAAACCCGAAGATCGCAGACGTTCTCGTTATACCGCCCAGACAGGTTTATCTCACCGGAAAAGCCGTGGGGACTACCAATCTGACAATATGGAGACAGGAGAACGTCTCCACCATTTACGATGTTAAGGTCGTGTCCGATTTGTCGGGGCTGAAGGAGAAACTGCACGAGGTACTGCCCGAAGAGGAGAATGTGCGGGTCACAGCCACGCACAACTCCGTCACCCTCTCGGGCACCATAACAAGCACGGCCAATATCACTCGCGTCCTCGCTCTGGCCGAGGCGTACGTTCCCAAAGAAAAAGTCATCAATTTGCTCCAGGTGGCCGGCGTCCAGCAGGTTATGCTGGAGGTGAGAGTGGCGGAGATGTCGCGGAGTCTGATGAATCGGCTGGGATTTAACATCGCCTTCTTCAGTGGAGAAGATCTCGCTCTCAGCATGCTCAACAACCTGACCCAACTGAAAGAAAGCATGGTGGGGGGGGAGATATTATTTTCTCCGACCGTCAACGCGCTGTTTCGATTTCATAAGGGGCAGGCCTCTTGGACCGGCTTTATCGACGCCCTGAAGGAGGACGGGCTTCTCAAGATCCTTGCCGAGCCGACCCTCATTGCCCTGAGCGGGCAGTCGGCGGATTTCCTGGCAGGAGGGGAATTTCCTATTCCCGTTCCCCAGGGTCTGGGAACAGTCGCCATCGAGTATAAAACTTTTGGAGTGGGACTCATTTTCACACCCACTGTGCTGAATGATAATATAATCAGCATGAAAGTCTCGCCGGAGGTGTCCGAACTCGATTTTTCCATTTCCGTGACTCTTGCAGGATTCGCTGTGCCCGGATTAACCACGAGACGCGCTTCCACCACGATCGAACTGGCGGACGGACAGAGCTTTGCCATCGCAGGGCTTCTCAGGGAGACTGTCAGGGAGAGCATCCGCAAATTTCCGCTCCTGGGAGATATTCCCATCCTGGGCGCCCTGTTTCGAAGCAGTGAGTTTCAAAAGAATGAGTCGGAGCTGGTGATTATTGTCACGCCTCACCTTATGAAGCCCCTTGACATGGCAAAACAGACTCTGCCCACGGACCGGTTTATCGAACCGGACGACGCTGAGTTCTTCCTCCTGGGTATTATGGAAGGAAGAGGAGAAACAGGATCAGCACGTGTACCGATTATTTCCGCTCCATCCAAAGAAAAAGGCGGCATGGAGGGGGATTTCGGGCATATCACCAAATAGGATTGTTACAAGGCAAATAGCGGAGTGACGGCGGTGTCCCGTGCCCTCCATTCATGCAGGGAGCCCGGGTGTGGGTTTTTCGGAAAGTAAGGAGTGCAAAATGCTTACCAGATGTCTCATTGTGATCGGTTTACTTGCTTTTATGGCAAGTTTTACAGGCTGTGCGGAAACACTGTACCATCAGAAGCCAATGGTTCTTGGTGGTTCTTTCCAGGCGGCAAAGGCTAACCAGATACTGAACCCCGAGGCCGGGAAGAACCTGGAGCCGGTCCATGGCCTTGATGGGCAGGCGGCCGTGATTGTGATGGACAAATATCGCAAAAGCTTTGAAAAGCCTCCTCCGGCGAGAGTTTACGCAATAACTATAGGCGGCATCGGCAAGTAGTAACCGGGGGTGGTGCCAATGAAGAAGAAATTGAAAAGCCGGAAGGGTGGATCGGCGGTAGAGTTTGCCATTGTTTTGCCGGTGCTTCTTATGCTGATTTTCGGGATTGTCGAATTCGGCATTCTCATGTACGATAAAGCTGTAATTACCAACGCCAGCCGCGAGGGAGCCAGGGCAGGAATCGTCTACTCGTTCCCCGACAGGATTAGCGAAGATGAAATTAGAAGTGTGGTAAATAGCTACTGCAGCAGTTACCTCATAACCTTCGGTGCTTCCGCTACTCCCTCTACTACAGTAACACCGGGCACTAATCCCGGGGATCCGCTTACGGTTGCAGTGACGTATCCGTACTCGTTTCTGGTTCTCCCCAACTTCGCCGCCGGTCTTACCGGGGGGATCACCCTGGATGCAACAACTGTAATGAGAATGGAATAAGGAATTAAAGGAATGCTCATGAAGGCAGCGGGAAAACATAAGCGATTATTTACAAGGATAAAGGATCAGCGGGGAGCCACCGTGGTTATGGTTGCCGTGCTTATGGTTGTGTTATTGGGCTTCACCGCTTTGGCTGTTGATATCGGCCACCTTTCGGTGGTGCAAAATGAGCTGCGAAATGCGGCAGATGCGGGGGCGCTGGCCGGTGCACGATTTTTATATAATGAATATGGCACCGCTATAAATGAGGGAGCCAACCAGATTGCGCACGACGCGGCCACCGCAAACAAAAGTGAACAGGCACCTGTTGAGGTCAATTGGAGCGCAGGAAATGAAGGAGACGCGCAAAGAGGCCACTGGAGCTTTGGCCTCGGATCTCTTGCCCGCGGATTTTATCCTAATGATTCCCTCAATCCGGTTGACCTCTGGGATGTCTCCACCGTTGAGCTGGATGAAAATCTTAATTTTATCAACGCAATCAGGGTACAAACCAGAAGACAGGCAACCCCTGCGGATTCGTATTTTGCCAGAATTTTTGGAATCGAAAATTTCCCTGTTATAAATAAGCTTTTTAAAACTGATGATCCCATTGATGCTGTCGCGTACATAGGATTTGCAGGGACACAAGAACCGGGGGAGGTTGATCAGCCCATCGCCATCTGCAAACAGAGCATTTCGGGGGATGGTGAGTACACCTGCTCTATTGGCCGCATGATTAGCAGCGGAATGAATGATGATTATCACGAGACCGGAGGGTGGACCAGTTTTAACCAGGATGACCCCTGCACGGGCGGCACGAATTCACAGGAGGTAAGAAGTCTTGTGTGCGGAGATGGAAATCCAGCTATGCTTTTTCTCGGTCAGGCAGTGGCGACCAGTGGGGGGGAGATCCAAGTCGCATTCGATCAACTGAGACAATGTTGGGAAAACGAAACTGGGAAGACAGTACCGTGGAATCTCACGCTGCCGGTAATAAACTGTGAGGGAAACAATGTGGGCACCTGTGAAACAGTGGTTGGAGCGGTCAATGTTAATGTCATCTGGATAACCGGAGCCGGGGAAGATCCTGATTATAGTGAAGTTCCAACCAGAATGGGAGATTATTGGCCGGCACCTGGAAATGAGGGCCTCGTTGGGGAGGCGCGCTGGATTAATTTTGCCGACCATTTCAACCTGCGAAATGTTGATGGAAGTTTGATAAGTACTCGAGATGATAAAGGTTATTTAAAGAAAACAATATATTTTTTACCGGACTGCACAGAGCATGAACTCAAGGGCTTAAGCGGCGGTGAGAATTTCGGCATTTTGGCAAAGATACCGGTACTTGTAGAATAGGGAATTAATTATCAGCTGACAACGCTGAGCAGGAAATACATTTACGAGGCATTGGATGGCCGCAGATATCATCACAGTGAGGCTGGAAATAAAAAGCCGTCAATTGCGGGAGAGCATAGACCACATTGTTCGCTCTGAGGAAGATATTCGTGTCCAGAGATCGGGTAATTCTGACCATGCTGACCTCATGATCCTTGAGCTGGGAACTGATTATGATAAGGATTTTGAGTTCATTCGTTCTCTTCTTGACGTGGACGCCATAAATGATGTTTTTCTGATCTCACGAACTTCCGACCAGAATATCCTGCTTCAGGCCATACGAGTTGGAGTGAAGGAATTTTTTTCCGAGCCGATTAATGAAGAGGATATTCGGCAGGCCCTGCAAAAATGTAAAGAGCGCAGGACGAAAGCCATCACCCCGGAACAGGTTAAGCTCGGCCAGATCATAAATGTCATGGGTAGCAAAGGAGGAGTGGGAACCAGCACTGTTGCCGTAAACCTGGCAGCCAGCCTGGCTGAAATGAAAACCGCCCAATCAGTGGCATTAATAGACATGAACCTCCTATTCGGGGATATACCCCTGTTTCTTGATACAGAAAATACCCACCACTGGGGTGAGATTGCAAAGAATATTCAACGCCTGGACGCCACGTTTTTAATGAGCATCATGTCCACCCATTCCTCAGGAGTGTATGTGCTGCATTCTCCAAGCCAACTGGATGGAAGCACCGTGGCGACCCCGGAAATTATGCAGGTTCTGTTAACTCTTATGCGGACAATGTTCGATTATATTATCATCGATGGCGGACAGGGTCTGGATTCAATGTCTCTGAAAATTCTTGAAATGTCGGACACCCTTATGCTTGTGTCCGTTCTGAGTCTTCCTTGCCTTGCCAACACCAACAGGCTCTTGGGGACTTTTAAACTTCTGGGCTATCCCCCGGAAGAAGGCATCAAGGTCGTAATCAATCGCTATCTTAAAAATTCGGATATTTCCTTGAAGGATGCGGAAAAAAGCATCCATAGGAAGATTTTCTGGACCATAGCGAACGATTACAAGGGTACCATGACCGCCATTAACCATGGAAAGACTCTTTCCCAGGCGGCAAGGAAGGCATCTGTCACTAAGAACATCAAACAACTGGCTGAAGCCCTGGCAGAAAAAGAAAAACCTCAAAAAAAAGGATGGTTTTTTTAGACTGGATGTTCCTAGATAAGATGATGTGCGAGAGGTAAAGGAGCAAAGATACACCATATTGAACTCTGGAAAGGATTTTACTCCGATATGTCAGAAAGCATACTGATACCCTGGAGATAAAAGAGAGGTTGCCATGAACAGCATGAATAGACAGGAGCGGAAAAGTGTGAGCTTGATGAACGCGACAAAGCACTCTGTCCCTAATGAGTATTTCGAGCTGAAAAGCAAGATACATGATCGTCTAATCGACCTTATCGACCTATCACTCCTCGATTCTCTTGATCAGCAGTTTCTCAAGTCTGAAATCAAGAGCCTGGTTGAAAGGATCTTAAGGGAAGAAATCGACGGGGTGCCCCTGAATCTACTCGAGAGACAAAGGTTGTCCAAAGAGATTCAGGATGAGGTGATGGGGCTCGGCCCCTTGGAACCCTTCCTTCAGGATCCCACTGTTTCTGACATACTGGTCAATACTTACAGACAAATTTATTTGGAACGGTTCGGTAAATTGGAACCCACTGAGGCAAGATTTAAAGACGATACGCATTTAAGAAAAGTTATTGATAGAATTGTTTCCATGGTGGGGCGCCGGATCGATGAATCTTCCCCCATGGTAGATGCAAGGCTTCCCGATGGTTCTAGAGTCAATGCCATTATTCCTCCTCTCGCTATAGACGGACCCATGCTGTCAATCCGGCGCTTTGGAAAAGAGCTTTTTGAGATGGAAGATCTTATCACCTTGAAGACATTGACTCCCGATATTGGAGAAATTTTAAAAAGAATTATCAAGGCGAGGCTCAATGTCTTGATTTCAGGGGGCACCGGCACAGGAAAAACCACTTTGTTAAATATACTCTCTAGGTTTATCCCGGAGGAGGAGCGGATTATCACCATAGAAGATGCTGCAGAATTGCAACTCAAGCAGGAACATGTTATACGATTGGAAACGAGACCCCCAAATATAGAAGGCAAGGGGGAAATAACTCAGCGAGACTTGGTGAAGAACAGTTTGCGTATGCGCCCGGATCGTATTATCGTGGGCGAAGTCAGGGGCCAGGAATCGTTTGATATGCTCCAGGCCATGAACACGGGGCACGATGGCTCTCTGACCACTATCCATTCCAATTCTCCTCGTGATGCCCTCATGCGGCTGGAAACAATGGTGGCCATGACAGGCCTGGAGATACCTAGTATATTTCTGAGAAGATACATCAGCTCTGCTCTGGATATCATTATTCAGATAAACCGTTTTGCTGATGGGAGCAGAAAGCTGGTCAGTTTACAGGAAATCATGGGGATGGAAGGCGACATCATCACGCTGCAAGAGATTTTTTCATTCGAGCAGAGAGGTATAGATGAAGCTGGCAAAGTGATGGGTGGATTTAAAACTCATGGCATCAGGCCCAAATTTGTTGAAAAATTTAAAGTAAGTGGTATCCAGGTGCCGCATGATTTGTTCGATATAAGAGTTTTCGAAGTCTGATCTCACAGGAGCATGAAATGAATTTCGTCATCGGCTTGATGGTATTTCTTATGTGCGTAATGGTTATAGAGACCGGGCACTATGCCTTCACAACTATTCGCAACCCGGATCGGAGGAAAGTCCAGAGGCGGCTCAGAACCATCTCAGCCAATGACTTCGGATATAAAAGCACTGATATTCTTCGAAAAACAACGCTAAGTGACATTCCATGGCTCAATCGAATACTGCTTAGTATTCCCGGGGCTCTGCGGTTACATCGTCTGCTGCAACAGGCCAACGTCAAGTACCCTCTCGGTTTTTTCATAATGCTCACAATGCTATTGGCAGTATCGGGCTATTACGGGGTATTACTGGCAACAAGAAATCAGGTCTATTCCGCAATAGCAGCATTTGTCCTGGGGTGCATACCGATTTTTTATATTCATTCAAGAAAAAAACAAAGAATGCAAAAGTTCCAGGAGCAGTTACCTGAGGCCCTTGACCTCATTGCCCGAGCGTTGAAAGCCGGACATGCTTTTCCAAGCGGGATGAGGCTGGCCGCTGACGAATTTGACGACCCTCTTGGCACTGAGTTTGAAAACACTCTGGATGAAATTAATTTTGGAGTAGCAGTTGCCGACGCACTGAAAAGCCTCGCAAGCCGGGTTGACTGCCCCGACTTGAGATATTTTGTTGTTTCGGTGATTTTACAACGGGAGACCGGAGGCAATCTTGCTGAAATCATTGAAAATATCGCTCGCCTCCTTCGGGAAAGATTTAAATTCCAGGGTCATGTTAAAACTTTGGCTGCTGAAGGAAAATTATCGGCTATAATCCTTACCCTCTTTCCCTTTGTTTTAGTGCTTGCTCTTCATTTCATAAATCCGATATACATCGGCACTTTAGTGAAGGACCCCATAGGAAAGATAATGGCTGCCATAGCTGCATTCTTGATGCTCCTGGGAATTATCTTCATGAAAAGAATGATTAAGATCAAGGTATAATTTAATAATTCTAACAGGAATGAGACATGATAATCAAGCTTGAATATATTCCTTTTTTAGTTGCAGTATTGGTCTTTATAACAATACTGCTGTTTTTCATGGGGATATTCATACATTCTCGTCGCCGAGCCAGGCAGCGGAAGGTAATCGATAAAATCAAACACGGAGGCATGATTGCAGAACCCGTATCGAGGACTCAAAAACCAGCCGATTCAACTGACAGTATTCTAAAACGTTTTCTGAATTTCTTTGGTTTGCTGGGTGAGCGCGTAAAAATCGAAAGTTATACAGAGGGTTCACGCTCGAGATTGAGCTTTCTTAGAGCTGGTTTTCGTGGAGAAAATGCTCCGGCAATTTTTTGGGGGATTAAAATTTTCCTGGCTCTTCTGTTACCGGCTTGCTTTCTTCTAATACATTTCTTCAAATTTAAACTTATAAATCCTTCCGTGGCCATGCTAATTTGCATCTTTTTCGCTCTCGCAGGTTTCTATTTACCCAATTTTTGGCTGATCAGAAGAATCGCCATTAGGAGAGACAAGATAATCAAAGGGCTTCCTGATGCACTGGATCTTATGGTAGTTTGTGTGGAGGCGGGAATGGGGTTGGATGCGGCGTTCAATCGGGTAGCGGAAGAAATAAAATTGAGCACCCCCGAAATGAGTGAAGAATTTAAACTCTTAACCCTCGAATTGAGGGCGGGAAAGTTGCGGCGAGATGCTCTCAAGAGCCTCTCACTTCGAATCAATCAGATAGACGTGAACAGTCTTGTGACCGTGCTTATCCAGACAGACAAATTCGGCACTAGTGTGGCACAGGCTCTGAGAGTGTTTTCCGATTCATTGAGAACAAAAAGATATCAAAGAGCACAAGAGCAAGCTGCCAAATTGCCGGTAAAGCTCATATTCCCTCTGGTTCTGTTCATTTTCCCCGCTTTGTTTGTAGTGATTGCGGGACCTGCTGTAATTAAAATATACCGGTTGTTTATAACACGTTTCATAATACCTTAGCTCTTTGAAAAAAGAGTAAGCTGGCAATTTAAGAAATCCTCTGGTGATCGAGCCTCAAGAGCTTTTTTTGCGATGGCAAGGATGATTTCCACCGGATTATGGCCTTGTAATTCAGCGGATCGAAACAAGGTCATCAGAATCGATTGAGTTTTTGCTCCATCCTCGGATCGGTTTTGCTGGGAGACCTTTCGAGTCAATAAGGGTTTGCGCATCTGCTGCTCGGCTGGGGCTGATCAGATAATAGCAGAGCTTTGGGGTAACGAAGCACCACAGCCAATGGGTGATACCGTTGAGCCTCCAGCCCGTCTCGTCGACCGAGAGGACCGCGCTGTGCGAGACCTTCTGCCCGATTTGATCGTAAAGGGGTTCCAAAAGCCAGGCCAGGTTCTTCCAGGCCTGGGTGAACCCGCCGGCACTGAGCTGAAAGCTGGAGAAGACAGAGAGCATTTTTACCAGGTTATTCACACTGACACCTATCAGGTAATGAAGCCAGGCGGTGAAAACCACCAGCCTGAGCAAAGCTGTTTCGCTTGAGGTTGTTCTTGGATCGCAGGCGAGCAGGTAGTTCGATGAATCCTTTCTCTTCAAGACACAATAACAGGTCTCGGGCTGCATATTCTTTGAGCTTACCGTTGGGCTGCACCCAT
>CAZTAS010000103.1:15674-20432 GCA_964611635.1 uncultured Thermodesulfobacteriota bacterium | reverse complement strand
ATTGGTGAGCCTTTGAAGAGCTTGAGAAATAGCTTAACCGGACACTACTGAAATTTTTTGTATCTTCGGACTCCTGCCTTTGTGTATGAAATATAACCGATCAAATAGGGCATATTTAGAATCAAAAAGAGTCAAAACTCTGAATTCAAGGTCAGGTCTGGATTGAATGAAGTAGATGAAAAATTAATCGCTTAATTGTCAGTAAATGAGGTAATCTGGTTAAAACAGGAGGATGACATAGTGAAAACCTATAAGAAAGATTTCATAGCTTTGCTCATGTCTGGCCTCGGCGTGATCTGCTCGCTTTTCATGCTGACAAACCTCACCGTTCTCATAATAGAGACCTGGATAATCGAGACAATATTGCTTGCCTTCATGGTTGTGCTAGGCATTTACTATCATCCACTTTCGAAATCCTGGTTAGGCCGGACAGTGGACGTGCTGCTCATGGTAGCTGAAACCGTCTGTGCAATATACATTATCTTGAACCTTGAACGATTGATCTATATAGGACAGACGTTCCCTACATCACTGGATCTTGTTATTTTTATCATTGGCATCATTATCCTAATCGAGCTAACTCGCCGCACCGTAGGATGGGTACTTCCAGTAGTGGCTATTGTCTGCATAGTTTATGCTTTTTTCGGCCAGTATATCGGAGGGTTGTGGGGTCATCCCGGATTCTCGTTTTCGCGCATCACAGGTCTCATTTATAGCGAAAATGGGGTTTTTACCATTCCCATGCGGGTGGTGGTGCGCTACATCTATCTCTTCCTCCTGTTCGGCGCTTTTTTGAATGTTAGCGGTGTTGGTGAGGCTGTAATTGCCTTTGCCAATGCTATCGCTGGAAGGGCGAGGGGAGGGCCCGCCAAGGTAGCTATCATTGCGAGCGCTCTCTTCGGCAGCATCTCAGGAAGCGCGCTCGCCAATGTCGGCACAACAGGTGCCTTCACAATACCAATGATGAAACGGATTGGCTACAAGCCTCACTTTGCCGGCGCCGTCGAGGCAGTCGCCTCTACCGGAGGGCAATGGATGCCGCCGGTAATGGCCGGAACCGCCTTCATTCTCGCAGAATATGTAGAGTTGCCCTACCGAGAAGTTATGATAGCCGCTTTTATTCCCGCCTGCCTCTACTATTTATGTCTGGGTCTTCAGATAGATCTGGAAGCAGTCAAAATGAAGCTGAAAGGTCTCACACCAGAGGAAACTCCGCGTGTGGGTGCCGTGCTGAAGAAAGGTGGATACTTGTTCTTTCCTGTAGTGGTACTTGTAGTGGATCTTCTCGTATTAAATCACTCGGTCATCCATGCGGCACTCTATGCAACCGCATCATGTATCCTCGTATCATGGGTAAGAAGTGAAACCCGTATGGGGATCAAGAAGATCCTTAGCTCGCTTGACGCTGGGGCCCGTTCCAGCATTGTGGTCACACTCAGCTGTGCATGTGCAGGCATCATTATAGGCGTGCTCAACTTAACCGGGCTTGGAGTACGGTTGGGGTCTCTCATGGTAAAATTGTCACAGGGCAATGCATTTGTTATGCTAATCTTCACGGGGATAGTAGCGCTTATCCTCGGTATGGGTATGCCAACCACCGGCGCTTATATCATCTGTGCCGCGATTATGGCCCCGGCAATCGTTATGATTGGTATGCCTGTCCTTCCGGTGCACTTGTTAATCCTTTATTACGCGGTGATCAATTGTATCACACCACCGGTGGCCCTTGCAGCTTACGCTGCTGCAAGCCTGGCGCGAGCCAGCCCGATGCGGACCGCTGTCACTGCGACACGTCTTGGCATCGTAGCTTATTTCGTGCCTATCTTATTCGTTTATAATCAGGAACTTCTTCTAATAGGCAAACCTTTTGACATCCTGGTGAGCATATTTTTCGCAGTAATCGGTGTGGCAGTGTTGTCCATGAGTTTGAACGGAAAGTTCTACGCATTCGGTATAACATGGGATGTCTGGCAGCGAATTTTTCTGCTGGCCGCCGCCACAGCGATGTTCATGCCTGTGACAACTTACCGACTCATGGGCCTCGGCCTGCTAGTCATCTCTGTCTTGAGCAATCGCAACCTCATGAAATGGGCTGTTTCCAGCCTAAAGGAGGGCAGAGCATTTGCGCCTGACTAATCCGGTAATCTCTCTGCCTCGAAGATAACTCAGGCGTGGAGCCTAAACGAGAGGAAGAAAGATTTAGATCTTTAGCATTTATACATAAGCTACAAAGGGATAAAAATGAAGAAGAAAATCAAAGTACTAATGGCTAAGCCGGGTCTAGACGGCCATGAAACCGGAAGCCGCCTAATCTCCCGGATGCTCAGGGATGCAGGCATGGAGGTGGTGTATATAGGGGCAAGGAATACCCCGGAAATAATTGTCAATACAGCTATTCAGGAGGACGTGGATATTATCGGCCTCAGCATCTTATCTGGCATCCATAAAGAAGCCTCGGCCGCTGTAATGAAGCTTTTGAAACAACGAAGTGCCGATTCAATCCATGTACTGATGGGTGGTATTATACCCAAGGCAGACATTCCATACCTCAAGCGCATCGGGATTAAAGGAGTGTTCGGCCCGAACACCGATACAAGAGAAGTAATATCCTTTATCCGTGAGTTGGTCAGCAAAAAACACATCCCTGAAGACAGCCATGTTAAATAAGAAATAAAAATGAGCAAAGTTATGAAGGGAGTGACGAATGAGAATCAACATAGGAAGGCTTATATCTCAGACTGCCCAGCATTATGAAGATCGGACGGCGCTAGTCTCCGGAGATGCGCGGCTTAGCTTTAAAGAGACAAATGAACGCATCATGCGCTTGGCGAATGCTCTAGTGGAACTTGGGGTGAAGCCTGATGATTGTGTGAGCCTTATCAGCGGTAACTGCCACCAGTTCATCGAAATTTTTTTCGCCCGATACATCCTGGGATTGGTTGAACTCACGCCAAGCCCAAGAGTTGGCCCTAAAGAGTGGGCCCATATGCTCAACGAGAACAATACCAAGGCGGTCTTTGTCTCAAATGACTATATTGACCAGCTACTTTCGGTGCGAGACCGGCTCAAGACGGTGAAGCATATCATTGCCATCAGCGGCGCACGGAATGGCCTTCTCGACTATGATGAGCTCATTTCCAAAGCCTCTGCGGCTATCTTGGATATAGATCTGGATATAGAGAAGCTGGGTAGGGTCATGTATACCGGCGGTACTACCGGCCGCCCCAAGGGGATCATGATTACTAGAAGGGCTGACCTTGCTATGTTTCGCAACGTGCTCTTTGATCTTGTTCCTGACCTGACAGAGGACGATATATTCCTTGGGTTGCAGCCTCTATACCATGCGGCCCGATCGTTTTTCTTCCCTTGCTGGATGCGCGGTACCTGCCAAGTTATAGTGCCAAGATTTGACCCGAATATCATTTTCCCTGTTATTGAAAGGGAAAAAGTAACGGTCATCAAAACGGTTCCCACGGTGCTGGTGCGGATGATATCGGACCCATCAATCCATGAGCGGAAGTTTAGCAGCATCCGCACCTTCATCTACGGGGCTTCCCCGATGCCCGTGGAGCGGCTCAAAGAAGCGCTTAAGATCTTTGGGCCTGTGTTAGTACAGAACTACGGCCAGGCTGAGGCAGCGATGACCATCTGCTTGCTTAAAAAGGAAGACCACGTCCTCGAAGGAGATCCTAAAGAAGTGGCCAGGCTGGCCTCTGTTGGTAGGCCTTATAGCTGGGTGGAGGTGAAGATCGCTGACGACGATGGCAACGAGGTTCCCCCCGGTGAGGTTGGTGAGGTGATAGTACGCGGAGAGCACCAGATGATCGGCTACCTCAACATGCCTGAGGAAACCAGCAGGGCTCTTATAAACGGTTGGATTCACACGGGGGACATTGGCAGAAAGGATGAAAAAGGATTCATATTCCTCTTGGATAGAAAGAAGGAAATGATCATCAGCGGCGGGCTCAACATCTACCCGGGGGAGGTAGAGCAGGTACTTTACCAGCACCCGGCGGTTATGGAGGCGGCGGTGTTCGGTGTTCCAGATGAGAAGTGGGGCGAGGCGGTGACAGCCGCTGTGGCCTTCAAGCCTGGAATGTCGGCAAGCGAGGAGGAGCTATTAGCATTCTGCAAGGAATCTCTACCCGGTTTTAAAAAGCCGCAGCGTATTTATATAAAGGACAGCCTGCCCAAGGGTTCTGCGGGGAAGATATCTCGCAGAGAACTCTCTGCGCCGTTTTGGGCCGGTCGTGAACGCAGGATTTCTTAGAAAGATGATGTTCACTCCAACACCCCAAATCGGGATAAGGAGGCATGGCAAAGTAGATGAAATCAGTAAAAAAGCAATACAGTGGAGAGTTTGTAAAAGACTTTGAGCGAACCTTCCAGAATTGGCAATGCAATACCTTGGCCAATAGGGTGGATAATGAACAGATCAGGCCTGAGTATTGGACTCGAAGCGCTAAGTTAGAGAAGGTCAAGCCTTGCTTTCATACAGGCAGTGGAGAGTTTGATGTCAAGGAGCTATACACACCACTTGATATTCTGGGAACCGATCCCAATGAAGATATCGGGCTGCCCGGTCAGTATCCATTTACTCGAGGCCGCGACCCATTGGGACCACAGGCTGTTGTCTGGCCGATGAAGTTTTACTCTGGATTCGGCTCCAGTCGAAGTGCCGGGGAGCGTTACATGTCTCTTTACAAGATGGGAGCTCGGTATATCATGCTCGCCTTTGACCTTCCCACACAACTGGGT
>CAZTAS010000103.1:0-15664 GCA_964611635.1 uncultured Thermodesulfobacteriota bacterium | reverse complement strand
GGGTTACGACTCCGATTCACCGTGGGCTAAGGGTGAGGTGGGAAAGGTGGGTACTGCCTTAGACACATTGGCCGACTTGGAGAGGGTCTTTGACGGGATGCCGCTCGATGAGGTAATTACAGGTACTGTCGGCAACTGCATAGGCCCATGGTGCTTCGCAATGTTCTATCTTCTCGGTGAGAGGCGGGGCTACAACCCGAAACAGATGAAAATTACGCTCCAGAATGACCCTATCAAGGAGTATACAGGGCGAGGCACCTACATCTTCTCGCCACTAATCTCTCTGGATCTGGCTTCGGATGTTGTAGAGTATATCTGTAAGTATATGCCAAACAGTTGGGTGCCCCAATACAGCTGTTCCACTACACTTCGGTGGGGCGGATGCAGTGCCACCCAGGAAGCAGGATTTGGTATTGCTAACCTTATTGCCTATATAGAGGCCGCACATCGTAAAGGAGTCTCCATTGCCGACTTTGTCCCACGGTTGGACCTGCACATGACGGCAGATAACGACTTGTTTGAGGAGGTGGCGAAGTTCCGCGCCGTTCGCCGTTTATGGGCCAAAATCGCCCGGGAGCGATTCAACACCGATGACCCCCGAGTGCTCTCACTACGGCTGACAGTTTACACAGGCTCTCACCGACTGACGGGCCAGGAGCCGCTGAACAATATTGTGCGCAGCACCATCCACGTGTTAGCTTCCATGCTTGGTGGGGTGGAGACGATATCCGTTCCAGCTCATGATGAGGCCTTGGCTCTTCCCACCACAGAATCCACAAGGCTCGCCAGTCTCATTTCCCAAATCCTCAACGACGAATGCCTGGTGGCAAATACCTGTGACCCACTCGGGGGTTCATACTTCATGGAGTATTTGACCAACAAGCTGGAAGAAGGCAGCCGCTACTGGTATGATCAGGTAGAGGCCCAGGGTGGTGCGGTGAAGGCCGTAGAAAACGGCTACTATCTCCAACAGATGGCCGATGGTATGCACCGCTATCAGCAGAAAGTTGAGAGTGGAGAAAGGACTATCATTGGTGTCAATAAGTACAAGGTTGATGAAACCGAAGAAATCGAACTCTTCCGGAATGACCCCAAAAGCGAACTCCGTCAAATCCGTGCGCTGAGAAAGGTGCGACGTGAGCGCAACAAGAATAAGGTCAAACAACGCCTGGATGAGATCCGAAGGATAGCCGAGGCAAAGGCCGCGGGGAAGACGGTCAATATTGTACCCTCTATGATAGAGGCCGTCGAGGCATACACATCCATCGGCGAGATCTTTGGCGTTCTGCGTGAGGTCTTCGGGGAATACAAGCTGCCAATAATTATTTAATTTTTGCCACGGATGAGCCAATTCATGGAAAAACAACCAAACTGGGCGACAGGATCTAGTGAATTCCAGGTTAATTCATCTTATGTGCCTGCAGATCTTTCAACCTATCCTTTGACCATGCAGGCGTTTCTCAAAGAGATGTACCAATAAAAAAAAGTGATAGATGCATGGACAGTAATAAAAAAAGGATTCCGGTTAAGAAAGAACTATGGACAACCCCATCTGCACCGACCGAAAAGTCACAACTAATCGGCAGTCGGTGTCACAATTGCGGAGAAATCTTTTTCCCGAAGAAAGGGAATGGTATATGCACCAATTGTCAGTCAAGAAATTTGGAAGAGATCAAACTTAGTACAAGGGGGAAGATTTACAGTTATACTGTTGTAATGCAAAGGCCACCAGTATATTATAAAGGGTCAGTTCCCTATGCTGAGGGGTTTGTTGAGTTGCAAGAAGGAGTTAGGATACAAACATTATTAACAGATTGTGATTTTGATGAAATTAAAATAGGTATGGAAGTAGAGATGATTATCGAAAAATTATATGAAGATGAAGAAGGCAATGAAATTATAACTTACAAGTTTAAGCCTGCAAAATAGTAGGAAAATACAATGAGAGGAATGAGAGAAGTTGTAATCTCAGGAGTTGGCTTGACAAAGTTTGATATCTATGATGGTGAAAAAGGCCGTCCCTTTAAGGAATCCTATGAATTGGGAAGCGAAGCCATATTAAATGCTTTAGAAGATGCTAATTTGGAGTGGAAGGATATCCAAGCGGCGTTTTGCGGCTCAGTTTATCAAGACACGGCTTCAGGTCACCAGGCTATCAAGAATATAGGAATGACAGGTATACCAATTGTCAATGTAGAGAATGCCTGCTCTAGTGGGTCATCGGCTCTTAGATTGGCCTATCAATCGATAGCCACCGAGCTGTATGATATTATCCTTGCATTCGGTTATGAAAAGATGCCTCGAGGTTTCATAAAGAGCACTGCATGGCCTGAATGGCAAAGAAATTTGGGGTTTAATGTCCAGCCTGCAAGCTATGCCAAAACAGCAGTGAGATATATGGAAGAAACTGATGCTACAGTGGAAGACTTTGATATGGTCACAGTAAAAAATCGCAAAAACGGCGCTTTGAATCCAAATGCCCGTTTTCAAAACCCCGTTACCCTTGAAGAAGTGCGCTCTTCTCGAATGATTGCCAAACCTCTTCGTTTACTACATTGCTGTCCTCTTGCTGATGGAGGAGCAGCGGTTATTCTTTGTAGTAAAGATAAGCTTAAATCAAAAAGCAAAATGGTAATGGTAGCCGCTTCAATCTTAACCAGCGAGACGTATGGTCATGTCCATGGCGGGGGTAGTGTCAGGATTCATTATCCCAATACAACTGAGCTTTCAGCCAAACAAACTTGGGAAATGTCAGGATATGGACCTGAGGATATGGATGTACTCCAAGCTTACGATACCATGTCTTGTGGTGAGCTTTGGGATCTTGAGAGGATGGGTTTCTGTAAAAAAGGAGAAGCTCCTTACTTATTGAGGGAAGGAGTATTTGATTTAGACGGGAAACTTCCCGTCAATACAGATGGTGGTCTTATGTCCCGGGGGCATCCACTGGGTGCTACGGCTTTGGCACAGATAATTGAGATTTACAGGCAAATACGGGGAGAGGCAGGCCCAAGGCAAGTTCCTGAGGCTAAGATCGGTTTAACTCATAGTATGGGTGCCGGCGGCAACAGTGCTATTACAATTTTAAAAAGATAGCCCTATGAGTTGCGTCTTCCTGGGAGCAGAAGAGTACTTTTTGGATCAACTTATTGAATTAACAAGAAATTCATTTTCCTGCCTTTAAAATCGAACAGGTTCAGAGCTGTAATCTCCCCATACCTTCCTCAAGATATCGCAAATTTCTCCAACCGTTGCATAGGCTTTTACGGCCTCTAATATGGGAACAACTAAATTTTCTTCTCTTTCTGCTGCTTTTCTTACTTCTCCCAAGGTGTCCTGAACCTTGACCATATTTCTTTCTGCTTTAATTTTCTTGAGCCTATCGATCTGTCGCTCGGCCGCTTTTGGATTGCTCTTGAAAGTCTTTATGGAAACTTTTTCTTCAGTTTGAAATTTGTTCAATCCGACGATAATTTTTTCACCTTTTTCAATTTCTTTCTGCACACGATAAGCATTCTCATCGATCTCGCGCTGAATGAACCCGTTCTCGATAGCGGCGATGGCTCCCCCCATGGCGTCGATCCTTTGCAGATAGCGGTCAGCTTCTTGCTCAATCTGAGAGGTAAGGGTTTCTATAAAATACGATCCTCCCAGAGGATCAACGGTTTTTGCCACCCCGCTCTCATAAGCGATAATCTGCTGCGTGCGAATGGCTAATTTTTCAGCTTCTTCCGTTGGAATGGCATAGGCTTCATCCATGGATGAAGTCCTCAAAGATTGTGATCCTCCCAGGATGGCGGAAAGGGCCTCCAGTGTGACCCGTACAATGTTATTGAGCGGCTGTTGGGCTGTCAGATTCCCCCCCAGAGTTCCACTATGATGTTTGAATATCCAAGAACGGGGATCTTTGGCCCCGAACCTATCTTTTATCAATTTGGCCCACATTTTCCGTCCGGCCCTGAGCTTTGCTATCTCTTCAAAAAGATCAATACTGGCGCAGAAATGAAGCCGGATGTTCGGGGCAAACTGATCAATATGAACACCTCTTTTTAAAGTTTCTTCAATATAGGCTATAGCATTGGCATAGGTGAAAGCGATCTCCTGAATGGCATTGGCCCCAGCGTCCCGAAAATGGTAGCCTGAAACCATCAGAGGCTGCCAGGTGGGTAATTCCTTTGCGCAGCACTCGATCACATCCGCAGCAAACCGCAAGGCCGGGCGGAAAGGAAAAATCTGTGTGCCACGCACTGGATATTCCTTGAGGACATCATTCTGGAGAATCACGCTGCAACGGTTCGGAGAGATGCCTTGGCGCTCGGCAATGGCTAAAAACATAGCCAAGGCGATAGGACCGATAGAAACCGCAGTGGTGCGAATGTGCTTGGCCCGGTCAAAAGGAATTCCATCAAAAATAATCTCCATATCCCGAAGCGAATCAATGGCCACTCCTATTTTACCCACCTCTCCCTTAGCCAAAGGATGGTCGGAGTCGTAACCAATTTGGGTAGGTAAATCCAGAGCTATGGAGAAACCGGTAGCTCCCTGATCCAGGATGAACTTATATCTTTGGTTTGCTTCTTCGGCAGAGCCGTAGCCAGCATATTGCCCCATGACCCAGTAATTTTTACGGTACATTTCCGGATCAATTCCCCGGGTGTATGGATACTGGCCAGGCTCATTCAAATTTCTTTCATAATCAAACCCTATCTCTTCCAGATCCTCTGGGGCATAAATGCGCTTAATAGGAATCCCGGATTCAGTAGTGAAAATTTTCTCTGACTCCATCTAATCCACTCCTCATAAACTTAATGTTCAACCCCCAATATGGTTGAAAGTCATTTCTCTTAGTATCTATATGACGAAAACAATTGCTGAAAATTCTATCCGTGGACCTGTAATCCATGATTTAGCTTTTCCAAGCACAGCGGACTTTCTTAAAAAGGTTGTCTTATTCTTTTTATAGATCATATAGATTAACTCAGTCAATTGCTTTGCATTCAAGGGACTGGCTGAACATCGGGCATTATCCATTAACTTTGCGGCAAGATCTTCGTCATTGATAAAATTACTGATCCAGATAAGGATATAACAGCCTTAAAATCTAAGCCCACGTCTACCTCTTTCAGAATCCTGCATGCCTTCCACTTCTCTTTTTTGAGACCTAATTATCCGCCTATGATGAGAAGTAGACATTATTGAGCATTAAATCGAATGTCCTGTCCGAAGAGATTGAATCCCTTATGCATTCTGTCCATCGATATTTAAAACTTTTATATGAGCGCAGCTTTCTTTCCCTGTCTTAAGCATAAATGTTCGCCAGAGCTTTTTGAGCCCAGGGGGAACGGACTTTCTCCCGAATTCTCTCGTTCGGCTCGGTCAGTATGTCGATCACGAAAGGCTCTTTTGACTTCAGTGCTTCCCTTATAGCGGGAGCTATCTCTTTGGGGGTTTTTACACGAAGACCTCGGCACCCGAAAGCATCTGCGATATCGGCAAAGTTCGTGTCAATGAACTCCGAAGCAATTAGCCTGCCCTTTTGCCCGTCCCGCACTGCCCCCAAGACTGAATCGTTCATGACTATAAAGATTGCCGCGGCGCCATATTGTTTGGCCGTGGAAAGAGCATGGATCTGCATGGCCATGCCCCCATCACCGCACACCGCAACACAAGGTCTTTGTGGATTAAGAAGCTTGGCAGCGATGGCAGACGGCACCGATAGGCTCATGGCCCCAATCCCCGCTGCTGCGAAATAAGTGCCCGGCTGCTTTGTTAGAAAATACCGAAGCATAGCTACCCGATTGTTCCCACCATCTAGAGTTATGATGGCCTCTGGAGGAAGAATATCTCTCAGCTCTTTGACTATCCGTGTGGAAATAATTGGCTCTTGGGAAGAATAAAGGCTGGGGTCATCAAAATATCCTTCCATCTGTTTCAATTCTTGGAGGGCCTTGATCCTATTCTCCTTATTCTCAATAGCTTTTCCTTTAACCCTATCTCTTAATGCCTCGATCAATTGCATCATCACCAGTTTTGCATCGCCTGTAAGACCTATCTCCACTGGATAGACCCATCCCGCATTTCGCTGATCGATATCCACTTGAATTATCTTCTGCTTGCCAGGATCAATTAGTTCTTTGCTTTCAAAACAAGTATCTTGAGGTTTCATCCGGCAGCCGATGATCAGAAGTAGATCGGCTTGGCTGATGGTCTTCAACGCGACTTTTTCTCCATACATGTTCATAACGCCCACAGCCAAAGGATGAACCTCAGGGATGACACTTTTCCCCTGATAGCTGGTGGCTACCGGGAATCCACCCATCTCAGCCAACTGCACCAATTCTTCATAGGCTTTGGATGCGTGAACCCCATTGCCTGCAATGATGACGGGCTGCTCGGCTTGCAATAGCATCTCCGCGGTCTTTTCAATATCACTGGGAAAAGCCGCAGGTTTCTCAATCTTCAGGTATTTAGCGGTTGAAAAGATCTTAGCCAGCTTATCCCCCGTGAGATCTTCTTTCATAGCCGGTACCCTGAAGAGACAGGCAGAAGGGCCAGGCCTCCCGGAAATCGCGTGTTTGATGGCCAGCTGCACTCCCTGCACCGCCTCCAAAGGAGAGGTGGCCACGGTGACAAATTTGGCTGTACCTTTGAAGATTTGCTTAAGATCCAGCCCTCCATAATCCCCGGTCCCACATTGGAAAGGAGCATGGAGAGCGAAGTCTTTATATTCTGTAACATCTGTCAGAGCTAACATGGGGGTGGAGGTCAGGTAACCTTCCATCAATCCGAATATTCCTGCTGAACCTATGAAAGGCCCCTGCCCAATGATTATTCCCGGCTTTCCTGTCAGACGGCCGTACATTTCGGCCATGCAAGAAGCGGTTTGCTCATTTCTGGTCACGATTACCTTTATTTTATCCTGATGATCATAAAGCGCCGAAAAAATATAAAACATCCCTCCGCCCGGGATTGTAAAAATGTGATCAATACCCGCTTGGAGGATTATCTCCACAATTTTCTTACCAACGTTTGCCATTTTTATCCTCCTTCAACCTCAATTGAAAAGTGGAAAATTGAAGTTGTCCGAAAGTTACTCAATACTAACAAACTTAAACATGAAACCAAAACCTACATCGTTAACGATCTTAAAAAGCTCCTTCTCACACCGACAAATTGGTACTTAAAAATTGGGTTTGAGATTTTATGGAGGGGACCTTAAACCAGTTTAAGAGATTCTTTTCAGAGCACAACTTTCCCACTTTCTTGATTCAGTTGCCAACTTGGTTGAATCTCTCGATAGCATGATTATTGAGAAGTATGATCCCCCCCATTATTTAGCCAGTAGTGGTTTGGTCACAGGCTAGATGAAATTTTGTATTTGGGATATTTTCTCCGGATTCCGTTCACTCACTTTTTTCAGCAACGCTTTTCAAAAAAGGCCTAAAATCCATACACCACTCCCTCTCCTCGAAGAACAAAAAAACCACTCCAAGCTCAGCACGGAATTCAAGAGTTTTCCTCTATACTGCGGGGAAAGATTACACCTTTCTTTTCTTTAGTTCCTCCTTCAGTGCCCTGGGGCCATTGTACATAGCAGGTGCTGCGCTGGAGAGAACAGCAGTGGCAATGGTCTCCATGATTTCCTCTTTGGTTGCTCCTGCATCCAAAGCCCCTCTCAAATGACTTTCAACGCCGGATGGATATCTTCTGACTAAATTAATCCCCAGCAGGATTAGTTCCTTGACTTTCCTTGGAAGGACGCCATCTGCTATGACCTTCTACCGGATCTCTATCCAGTGGCCCAGCAACTCCGGCATAATCTGACTCACAGTTTCAGCCCAATCCGGAACTTGCCCGTAAGCATTTTTATATCTTGCCAGTAGCTTCTCCAAATCTAATTCCATTATTAGCTCCTCTCATTCATGCTATCGAGCATGTTGCTGAACTATCCGTGAAAAACTCTGTTATTCCGCTTTTTCCACGCTTACGAAAACGCTTTTAGGTAACTTGTCGTAATAGAGAGGAATGCTTGTTGATCCCTCTTTTTGGGGCTCAAGTTCAGGCGGTTTTCCCGTTCTGGGAACTAAAGCTGATACAGGGTAAGGAGCCCCCTCTGCCTTTACCGTTACTTTGAATCGTTCCGGCTTATCCGAGATATTTTTAATTGTTACATTAAATTGAAGGCATTCTTTTCCTGCCGGTTTCCAATGCTTGATATCGTAGTTTAATTTTGTTACCTGGGATCCAGGATCAACCTGAAAAGCAATGGCCACTGGTCCGCACAGAGCATCGCCCGGTACAACAACCATCAATCCTGCTAAAACTAATCCCAATGCCATGGAGACAACAATCGATTTGATTTTCCAATTCATTGTGTTATCCTCCTTTCCAGAGTATTAAGTGTGGGTAATACCTTTCGGTAAAACGAATAAATACTATACGATTTAAAAGCCTAAGAGATAACCGGGGTTGATTTTTACCATTGTTTCTATGTCTTTTTCCTTTATCCCCCCCATTAAGAGTCCAGAGATAAACATACGCATGCATTCAACTGGGGGAGGGTAATTAATTATCCCACCGTCTGTGGCCAGGACGCAATGATCAGGCCCTACTTCTTGAATCATATCAATTATTGTTTGAAGACGCTGGCTTTCTCTCCAGGGAGAAGGCATGCACTGGACAATGGTATACATGAGATAGGCCCCTTTCTGGGCCAAAGCTTTCTGCTCGTCCATGGAGGCTCCTATAATATCGCTATTTACATGGGTAACAAGAATCCTTTCCAGACCGGCCTTTTTGGCTTCCTCCGCCAAAATCAAGGATTCTCTGGGAGAAAGATGGCTGGTGTCTAAAATTGCTCCTTTCTCTGCCACCAAGGAGATAATCTCTCTTACCTCGGGCAGGAGCTCTGAACCTTCCAACCCACCTTTCAAGATGGAAATTCCTGGCCCTTTTATATCTGGATCCAACAACCTCTGATAGATCTTAGCCCCACCACTCGCTCCCTCTGTTACTTTCTTTATGGTCCAGGCAGAATCGAACTGGGGCATCCATACGATTTTCCCTCCCATATTCAAGGCGGACCGAACGGCCGAAGGATTCAGGCCCCCTACGGAATAATCCAATACCACGCCTCCATATACTTCGACGCCCTCAACTAAGTTACTCACCAGATTTGCGCTATCAGCCGTGATAGTATTCCTGCTCTTGAAGACCACGGCCCGCATGCCGACCTCAGCGGCATCCCTGGCTACCTCCAGCATAGTCTGTCGACGTGGCCTGCCTTCGTAAGTAGCATGAACATGCAAGTCTATGGCTCCTGACATCAGGGATTTAATCGCCGAAATCATTTCTTCGTCTCCATTTTCCTATTTTACATGTACTAAATCCGCTTGCGCCTGTTTTCGGAAAAACCACTCCCTCATAACCACCATCCCGACTAGCGAGACTCCAATCAGGTCTGTGACCAACCCGGGTTTAATAAGAGTAACTGCTGCAGCGATCATAGCAAGTCTCTTAAATGTGCCGAGCTTACGAAACAGATATCCCTGTGCTCCTAAGGCCAGTGCAGTCACTCCCATAATGGCGGTTAATATAACGGGAATCGTTTCTCGAAGGGGCCCCTGAAGGATCAATGCTGGATTGTATGCAAATACAAATGGGACAATATATCCAGCTATGCCCAGCATGGATGCTGTGATACCGGTCTTGGTCATGCTAGCTCCTGCCAATCCGGCGCCCGCATAGGCACATAAAGCCACAGGAGGTGTTATGCAACAAAGACACGCATAATAGATGATGAAAAGATGGGCTGCTTGAGGATTCACTCCCATTTTTATCAAGGCTGGGGCAACCAAAATTGCTTGAATAATATAAATAGGGGTGGTGGGAATCCCCATGCCGAGAAGGATGCATGTAATACTGGTTATAAGAAGAAGAAGGGGCAACGAGCCTCCCGATAGGCTGATTAAAAGAGTTGAAAATTTCAATCCTAATCCTGTAAGAGTTGTCGTTCCTACAATTATCCCTGCACAGGCACAAGCTGCGGCAACCTGCAGGGAACCCCTTGCCCCATCTTGCAACGCTTCGAAAATCTTTTTTATACCCATCCGGGTGGATTTCCGCAGCATGGATACAGCCAATATTGCCACAATGGAATAGAATGCTGCTTTAATTGCCGAGCTTTGAACTATAGCTAAAAAATAGACTAAGACAAGAGGGGGCAACAGAAGATGCCAGCCATCCTTCATCACTATTTTCAAGGGCTTCAACTGTTCACGCGGAACACCTCGCAGGCCTGTTTTGGCTGCTTCCAGGTCCACCATAATGAAAACGGAGAGGTAAAAAAGGACTGATGGAATCGCCGCCGCTATGCAAACCTTGAGGTAAGTAATTTCCAGAAAATCGGCCATTACAAATGCTGCCGCCCCCATTACAGGCGGCATAAATTGCCCTCCGGTAGAGGCCACTGCTTCCACGGCTCCAGCGAAGTATGGCCGGTAGCCAATGCTCTTCATTAGAGGAATGGTAAAAGATCCTGTCCCTGCTACATTGGCTACAGCACTGCCTGATATTGTGCCGAAAATGGAGCTTGCCACAACGGCTACCTTCGCGGGTCCGCCTCGGAACATACCGAATAAGGATGAGGCCAGGTCAATAAAAAATTGCCCTCCCCCGGATGCCTTCAGGAAAGCTCCGAAGATGATGAAAAGAACGATGAAGGAAGCAGAGACACCCAAGGGTATTCCGTATATTCCATCTGTAAAAAGAGACATATGAGTTATAATCCGTTCGAGCTCAAATCCTCTGTGCCCCCATTGCCCAGGGATCAAATAGCCAAAAAATGCATAGAGAAGAAAGACACAAGCAACTCCAGGGACAATCCAGCCCAGCATCCTGCGGGTCGCTTCCAACACAAGAATGATGATAATAGCTCCGATAATCAAATCAATCAGATATACGTCCCCCATACGGTAAGCTATATCTTCATGAAAGGTGGCAATGTAAGCATTGGCTCCCATCCCTAAAATGGCCAACAAAGTTCCCACCCAGCTAAATTTGTCTTCTGCCAATTCTCCTGAAGGTGCGTAAATCAAGAAGATGAGCGAGAGGACAAACATGAGATGAAGGGACCTTTGCACGTGGCTCGTTAAGATTGTAAACCCTCCGGTATAGAGATGGAATAAGGCCATACCCGTAGCTAAGAGGGCTACGAGATATCGTTTGTTCATCGCACGCCTCTTTTAGTCTGAATTCGATTACATGGACATGAAGCGTCCACCGTTGACATCAATGTTCGCACCGGTAATAAAGCTTGAATCTTCGGAGACTAAAAAGAGTACAGCAGCAGCAACCTCTTCAGGCCTTCCAAACCTTTTCAAAGGCGTGCTGGACAATCTTCTCTCTTGCTCTTCCTTGGGATATGACTTGAAACGTTCAGCCAAGAGTTCTGTCATGATCGAACCAGGAGATACTGCATTGACCCGGATGCCATAGGGTCCCTCTGTTTTTGCAAGATGTCGAGTCAAACCAAGGACTCCTGCCTTAGCTGCGGTATAATCGGGTCCAGTAGTAGTAGCCGAGGATCGGCCGGCAAGGGATGCAATATTCACAATTTTTCCTTTTCCCTGTTTTCGCATTTGAGGGATAACTGCTTTACAGCAAAAGAAAACCCCTTTAAGGTTTAAGTCCACAACTCTATTCCAGTCTTGCTCTTCCTTCTCTAAAATAGAAAAGGGCCCTTTCAATCCTCCGCCGGCATTGTTCACTAAGATATCTATTCGTCCGAACTTGTTTAAAATCTTCTCTGCCATTTCTCTTACCTGCTGGGCGTCAGTGACGTCAACCTTAAGAGGCAAGACATTCCTTCCCGTTTCCTTAAGCTTTGAAACCGCCTCATCCAACGGCCTGATGTCATTAATGGCTAAATTTGCGCCCTCCTCGGCAAGCCTTTTCGCAATGGCCAAACCCATCCCCCTTGATGCCCCTGTAACCCAAGCAACTTCCCCTTCCAACCTCATAATTTTCATCACTGTACCCCTGTATGCTGCGGTTTTAAATCATAAATTCTCCGCCGTTTATATCAATGGTCACCCCAGTAACATAGCTTGCTTCATCTGAACATAGAAAGGCTACTACATTTGCTACTTCCTCCGGCATTCCCAACCTGCCCAATGGAATGTTTGCCAAGTAAGTTCTCTTCTCTTCTTCACTTCTTGTTTCTTTCCATCGCCTTTCGGCCCTCGGGCCACTCAGGATAAACCCAGGAGCCACAGCATTAACATGGATCCCAAATTGGCCCAGGTCTCTTCCCAGTTGACGGGTTAGACCCAGAAGAGCCGATTTTGAGGTATGGTACTGAGGCCCTGCGTGATCTGTCCCTCGACGTGCCGATCTCGAAGAAATATTTACAATCTTCCCATACCGCTGAGGCTTCATCAGCTCAATCGCACTCTGAGTGCATAAAAAAGTACTTCTTATGTTTGCCCTTACAACCTTATCCCAATCTTCTTCACACACCTCGTCAATTTTAACCGCTGTATCTCCTTTTCCGCCGCCGCCACTCCCTCCTATGTTGTTTATCAATATGTCCAGTTTCCCGAAAGAATCTTTTATTTTGACGAACATCTGGGAAACTTCGCGCTCATTTGTGGCATTTGCCTGTATTCCCAAAGCCTTGCTGCCCAAATGATGAATCTCATCCACCGTTTTCTCAATTAGATAGGGGTTAATATCGTTGACCACCACGGAGGCTCCCTGAGAAGCGAAGAGCAACGCACAAGCCTTACCAATTCCCTGCCCAGATCCTGTCACTAAGGCCACTTTATCGGAAAATCTCATTTAAACCTCTGTTTTTACTTTTTCAGAACGCGGGGGAAAGATAGGCATAAGCTGGCCCCCATTCACGTCAATGGTCGCTCCAGAAATGTAACTCGCGTCGTCTGAGGCTAAAAAGACCACTACGCGCGCAATTTCTTCAGGTCTGGCAAATCTCCTCAGAGGGATCTGCTTTAGCAAAACATTCCTCTTCTCTTCGTCTAAATCCATCCATTCTTGTTCCCATCGCCAGCCAGGTAAAACGATTCCCGGTGCTACGGCATTGACATTGATTCCATGAGGGCCGAGCTGATGAGCTAACTGTCTGGTTAATCCCAGTAGTCCTGCTTTGGCCGTTACCTCGGTAATGTCTGCAAGCTCTTCAGCCGTTCTTGCTCCCCTTGATAAAATATTGATAATTTTTCCTCTTTTTTGATCCTTCATAACTTTGCTGACAGCCTGGCAAAAAAAGAACGATCCTTTTAAGCTCATGGCCATGGCCTTGTCCCAGTCTTCTATATGCAAATCTTCAATAAACCTCGGTAATTTTATATGGTCTGCAACAGCACTCACTAAAATATCGATTTTGCCGAAATGTTTTAGAGTTTCATCAATAACAAATTGAACTTGGCGTTTGTCCATAACATCCACTGTTTGTGCACTAGCTTTTTGTCCAAGCGCTTTTATCTCATCGACAATGTCTTTCATTGCCGATAATCTATGCGGAAGATCGCACAGGGATATATGAGAGCCTTCACCGGCCAAGGCAAGAGCTATCGACCTGCCCAAAGCATCACCGCAGTTTGTGAGCAAAGCAACATGTTCCTTTAATTTCATCCAGTCTCCTCCAGAGCTCATTCTTTTTCTAAAGACTTCCATTCCTCTAAATCCGGGGGAGGGCTCCAGACAAGCAACATTCACACATATTTCTCATTGATAAATTTGTGAGGGGTCCCCGGAGTGATGAAAATTACAGTGCCCTCTGAGGCAACATTTTCTTCACCATCAATGATCGCAATTGCTTCTCCTTCCAGGACGTAAGAAATCTGCTCGGAATTTGGATGAGCATGAAGATGATCACCACCTCCAGGCTGGCCTTCAGAGATGCGAAAAAGTAAATTCTTAGAGCCTTTTTGAGGGTTGATCGGTTCTCTGGATATTACCCCAATATGGTGAGGAGGTTGAAAGGTTTCAATATCGTCTATTTTTACCACAATTGCTTTGCTCATTTATCTTTCCTTTTTGAACACTTACCGTATTACCTTATAAAATTAAGGACTTTTTCTCAAGCTCCGATTTCCATATTTTGGGGGTATCCACTTAGCTCAAGGAGATACCCCCATTATGAATAACTATTTGGAACATCTTTCTCGCCACTGACGCTATCAACAAGCTGCGTCCCTGTGGGCAAACTAAACCGCCCATTCCTTAAAGAAAGTGAGGCGCCTGTGTGCGGTCAGCTATTGAGAATAAAAACTTTTCACATACTATATTCTTGCCTTGCCGAAGCGTTCAGGATATCCTTACCAGGATGCAAAAACCCCCTTCGGCTTTTTCTCCCATGCGCCTTTTTCTTTGTAATACCTGATAGCTCCGGCGTGAACGGGAATTGTCTTTATGCCGAAAAGAGCCTCTTGGATATTGTAGGTTCTCCCTTGAGGATGAATCTCAGCCAAATCTTTAGTATGTTCCAGAACTGTCTTAGTGATTTGGTAGACCAAATCTTCGTCAGTGCTAGCCAAAGTTACAACCGCAGTTCGTGTGCCAAAGGAAAGCAACTCCTCTCCTACCCCTCTATAAGCTCCCTTGCGAATAAAGCTCTGAGTGTACTCCGGATAATTCGTAGTGATCCATTCTATTTTTTCTGCGTCAAGAGGAAGCAGACGGCATTTCTTAGAGGTGGTCATGTCCATAACCGCGGACGTTGGAACACCTGCGCTGCAAAGGGCGGCGTCAATAAAGCCATCTTTAAAAGCATTGGCTAGCTCACCAAGAGAAAGATGTTTAACGCTTTTACCATCCTTATAAGACATGCCATAAGCCTCCAAGGTTACCCGACACATGATCTCACCACCATCGTTAAGAGCAGGAGTCCCGATTCTTCTGCCTTTTAGATCACTGATAGAACGAATGGGTGAATCCTCGTGCACTACCGCCTGGAATGCACTGGCAATCCCTGTGAAAAGTGCTCGAAAATTGGATTTTTTTATCTTTTCTCGATCCTTTATGACGGTCAGAATTTGCGCATCGGTGGTGAATATGAAGTCTGCCTTTCCTCGCAAAAGAAGTCTGATGTTCTCCAGCCCTCCTCCCGTGACCTCCGGCGTGGCCTCTACATTGGGCAAATAGGTATTAATGACTTTGCTGATGGCGCCGCCCATTATATACCAAGTTCCACCGGTACTTGCAGTGAGGACTGAAATCCTCTTAACCTGAGCCGTTGCCATGTTGGGCGCATAAAAAATAATTGATGCTGACACTGCAACCATCAATACTACAATTAAAAATCGAGCTTTCATTTTATAGCCCTCCTCTCTTTGATTTTCTCCTTAAAACTCGGGCCACTTATTTAACGGCCTTCATTAAGGAACACCAAGTTTTTCATAAGATGAAAAAAACCATTATGAAAACAACAAACCTCACCTTCTTATTAAGGAAAAACGAGGCTCATTCCTTTCATACTGCCTCCTCCTAAAAAAGTTCAAACTATAGGCCAATAAAATATTACTTCCGTATTCATATTCCACAAAGAAACTGGATTGTCAAGTATATTTTTACCTGACACAATCCCGTGGTAACGTAAAATAAGTTGTGTAAATTAGAGAGGGGTGCTACACCTTGCTCAAAA
>CAZTAS010000102.1:0-21150 GCA_964611635.1 uncultured Thermodesulfobacteriota bacterium | reverse complement strand
ACATATGGGCATGTGGCTACTTTGCAACCAGTTCCGGCAATGTTAGCGATGAAGTGATCATAAAGCACATCAAACAACAAGAAAAAGAACCTCATGATGGAGATTTCAAGGTTGATGACGAACTTTAGTCGGCTTGCAGCCAAAGCGTGAGAAGATTTTGCCCGTTGGACACCATGACCATAATCCCGGGGGAAAGAAAGGAAGTGCTATAGGGGGATAGGATGCTTCCAAAGTCTTAAGTTGCATAAAAATTCAAATAGAACTGGGAATTCTCCATTCGAGACAAAAAGAAAGGGTTTTTCATGAGCAATGCACTGTTTGATTTGACTGGCAGGATCGCTCTGATCACAGGATCAAGCCAGGGGCTCGGTTTCGCCATCGCCCGGGGGCTGGGTCAGGCCGGGGCCACCTTGGTCTTGAACGGAAGAAATCAGGAGAAACTGGATAGAGCGGTTTCTCTTCTCTCAGAAGAAGGCCTTAGGGTATATGGTTGTTCCTTCGACGTCGCGGACGCAAATCATATGCATCGGGCAATCCCATCTCTGGAAAAAGAGGTTGGCCCCATCGATATCCTGTTGAATAACGCCGGGATTCAGAGACGCGGTCCTTTGGAGACCTTCGAAGAATCCACGTGGCGAGAGATTATCGACACCAACCTGACGGGCATCTTCTTGACCGCTAAACAGGTGGTTCAGGGAATGATTGCCCGGAAATCGGGCAAGATCATAAATATATGCTCCCTTCAGAGCGAGCTGGGACGGCTCACGATAGCTCCATACGCAGCCTCAAAAGGGGGTGTGAAGATGCTCACCAAAGCCATGGCTGTGGAGTGGGGAAAATACAACATTCAGGTTAACGGTATCGGTCCGGGATACTTCATCACGGAAATGACCCGACCCCTGGCAGAAGATCCCAAGTTCGACTCCTGGGTCAAGTCGCGAACTCCCGCAGCAAGGTGGGGCGATCCTTCAGAGTTGGTGGGAACTGCTGTTTTCCTAGCCTCCCACGCTTCAGACTTTGTCAACGGTCAGATCATATACGTGGACGGTGGAATCCTGGCGGCCATCTGAAACGTAAGATATGCTGTTTTGAAAATATGCCGCCTTCTCTCAAGGCACGGCTTTTAAATCTATTTCACTCTTCTTGCATATGATCTTTATCCTGACCAATGGTATACTTTGTCCATTCTTTTTCCCACATGGCCAAAATTTATTGCTTGACAAATGCAATTTTTTATATAATTATAATTATCAAAATGAAGTTCCAATATTCGGAATTTGTAAAACTATTTTCTAAATTTATTTTTCTTATTATTGACCCATTAAAACAATTGCTTCGGCGCAAAGCAGCTTAGAGTATTAATAAACTCAAACTCGTTCAATCCTGCTGAAAGCGGGATGTATGCCATGCCCGGATTAATGATCCCGGATTTTAAGAGTATTTTTGCCATATAGCCGAGGTAATACAGGGGGCCGGAATGAAGGGCGCCTCCATGAAGAAAAATTTCGCCTCCACGCTGGCTAAGGGCCTTGCGGTGTTGAACGCCTTTGGCCCCGAGCGCCCACGGTTGAGTCTCAAGGAGATCGCCGAGATCACCGGGTGGAGCAAGACCACCACCCACCGATTGACCCATACACTGACTCATCTGAGCTATCTTCACCATGACTCCCGAAGCAAGCTATTCCAGTTAGGCCCCCAGATATTTACCCTGGGGGTCAGAGTGATCCAGACGCTTGACTTGCGTCAGATTGCCCGTCCCATTATGGAGCGAACATTTGCAAAGCTCGGGGTGACAATGGATCTGGCCACGTTGGACCGGGAGTGGATGGTGGTCATTTACCGACGCGAGGCCATGGATGCCGTAAACTTGAGGTTGCCAATAGGGACTTGCCTGGACCTACACTGCACCGCGCTGGGCAAAGCGGCATTGTCAGCACTCCCTCCCGGGGAGTTGGAGCCTGTTCTGAACCAAATAAATCTGGAGAAAAAGACGCCCCGGACGCTCATCGATGCCAAGGCTTTGCGGAAAGACCTGGAAAGGACCCGGAAGCGAGGTTACTCCCTGAACAAGGAGGAATATGTTCAGGGGATGGTGGCTCTTGGTGCCCCCCTGATCAACATCGAGAGCAGGGTCATGGGAGCCATAAGCTTCTCGTTCCCGGTCTGGACTTTATCGGTTGAGAAGATGGAAAAGCGCTACGCCCATCATGTAGTGGAGTTGGCCGGGAGGATTTCTGCGCAATTGGTATAAAAATTCCTTCAAGCATTGTTCATTTTGAATCCAGGTTGGACCTGGGGTGAGAAAATCTAATGAGCAATAGCTTTGGGTAAATTGTTACGCCGGTTCATTTTGAAGAAAGGAGGAAGCTATGAGAGGACGAGTCTTTGGAAAAATGTGGGGCACATGGATCATTATTTTCTTTTTGATCGGAATGCCCGTCATAGGTGTTCAGGCTCAAGAGTTGGCCAAGGAACAGGTGGCGCGTCTGGCCGTGGGGGTGAATGACATCGGGACAGTGGACCCGCACTTTGCGGTGAAATACGGCGAGGCGCCCATTTATCGAAGCGCATATGAGGCATTGCTGCGGTTTCCCGACGGGGAGATCAACATGGAGAAAATTGGCCCTTCTCTGGCCGAGCGCTGGGAGGTGGGGCCCGACAAGCTCACATGGACCTTTTACCTGCGTAAAGGCGTGAAATGGCACGAAGGCTTTGGTGAATTTACCGCCGAGGATGCTAAATTCTCCATTGAGCGGGTTTTGGACCCCAAAGTGGGTTCACCTTTCCGTAAGAATTTAGCGATAATTGACCATGTGGCCGTGGTCGATCCATACACTTTGAAGGTCAAGACCAAAAAAGTCTTTCCTGACTTGCCGGCCCTCATGGTGGATTACCAGGGCGGCTTCGTGATGTGTAAAAAAGCGGTGGAAAAATTGGGCAAGGATATCAAGTTTCATCCTGTGGGAACCGGACCCTTCTGGTACCATAGTTACAAGCCAAAGGAGAGCTTTACGCTTGTCCGCAATGATGATTACTGGCAGGGAAAGCCCATTCTTGAGAAAATTATAGTCTCCTTCGTTCCTGATGCCAGCACAAGAGAACTGGCTTTAAAGACCGGAGAGGTGGACGCCATCGAGATTCCGGCCAAGCAGGAATGGGTTGAGCGGCTGCGTAAAGAAGGATTTGAGGTGAATCTCACTTACCCGGCCAACATGTTTGTGCTCCATTTCAACATGAGCAAGAAGCCCATGGACGACATCCGGGTCAGGCGGGCTCTCTGCCACGCCATCAACCGCCAGGAGCTTATCAATTTCCTGGGTAAAGACGTGGCGCGGCCCGAGTACAGCCCCCTGGCGATAGGTTATGTGGGGCACACTGATGACGTGATGCGTTACCCATACAATCCTGAGGAGGCCAAGAAGATGCTTGCTGAAGCGGGTTATCCCGATGGCTTCTCCTTGAGCATGGCTATCAGCAACTCCGTGATTTATCTGCCTCCTATGCAAATCGTTCAGGAGCAGTGGAAAAAGGTGGGGGTTAAGTTGGAACTCAAGGTTGTGGACCACCCTACTTACCACAAGTTGATCCGCCAGAACCTCAACCCTGTGGTCATTTACGGTGCTTACCGCTATCCTCTTACCGGAAACGTCTACCTCACGCAGTTCTATCACTCGGACTCCATCGTGGGTAAACCCACAGCAGTGATTAACTTCTCTCACTATGGAGAGGTGATTCCCGGCGTGGACAAACTCCTGGACGATGCTCGTTTTGAGCTAGATGTGAACAAACAGAAACAGCTCTGGATTCAGGCCCAGAAGCAGATCAAGCGCGATGCAGTCTCCTTCCCCCTCTTCACGAGGGCATATACCATGGCCAAGGCCAAATACCTGGATCTGGGCTTTAAGCAGAAAAGCCGATACATCTATGATTTTGTCCATCGTTCCCGGATCCTCAAGCATTAAGATGCCCAGATGTAGAAGAGAGCAGGGAGAGGTGGTTTGCTCGACCATCTCCCTTGCTCCTCAAATTGAAGGGTGAGCATTAATGCCTCTCAAGGGATGCTTTTTATCCCTAATAAAAGCATTATAGTATCCCTGATAGAGCTTTTTAAGGAATACTATGCGAACTTATATTGTCAAACGAATACTCTCGGCGGTGGTAATCATGTGGATGGTGGCCTCCATCGTCTTTTTGGCCATGCGAGTGGTCCCATCAGACCCGGCCCAAGTGGTGCTGGGCGATTATGCCACAGAAGAGGCATTGCGTGCCTTTCGACATGAGATGGGCCTGGACAAGCCTTTATGGCGGCAGTATGCAGATTTTCTTTGCATGCTCCTCCACGGCGATCTTGGCCGCTCTATGATTACCAACAGGCCAACAGCTCAACAGATCTGGGCGTTGTTCCCGTATACTTTTAACCTGGCTATTAGCTCGATGTTCATCGGTGCTATCATTGGTATCCCCCTAGGGGTTGCCACAGCCTTGCGGAAGGGCACTGCGTTCGATTACGTGGGACGAATAATAGCTCTAGCTGGCTTCTCCTTCCCGGCCTTCTACTTGGGCATCCTGCTTCTGCTGGTCTTCTCGGTGAAGCTAGGTTGGTTCCCTGTCATCCACCAGGTCAAGAGCGGAGCTTTAAGCGAACACCTTTACAAGCTGTTCTTGCCGGCTTTAAGCCTAGGATTGATTCAGGCAAGCTTTGTCACCCGGCTGACTCGCTCTTCTATGTTAGAGGCCCTCAATGAGGATTACGTTCGCACAGCCTATGCCAAGGGACTCAAAGCGCGGGTTGTCAATTTCAAACATGTTCTCAAGAACATTATGATCCCTGTGGTAACAGCCATCGGCCTGTACACAGGAACTATTCTGGGTGGAGCTATCCTTACCGAGACAGTTTTCAACCGTCCAGGATTGGGAAAACTCCTTCTGGGAGCTATAAACCAACGTGACTATACCTTGATACAATCCGGTCTCATGGTATTCGCATTTATCGTCGTAATTGTAAACCTGGTAGTGGATCTGACATACTCCTTGTTCGATCCGAGGATCAAGTATGAGTGATTCATTTAAGGATCCCAATTCTACTCGCCAGGTACTTTTATCTACCCCTCGGCCAGCAGGCGGCGAAGGAGCTGACAGTGCCATCACTGTTAAAAGATGGGAACCCCCCAAGGTAGGGCGGGTCTCACACGTGGAGCAACTTGCCCGGGGACTCCGGAATATCTGGCGCATACTACAGATGGACAAGAGCGCATTGGTAGGATTCTTCATAATTCTTTGTCTTTTGTTAGTTGCCATTATGGCACGGTGGTTTGCGCCCTATGACTTCAGTGAACAACATATTCTCGACGCCTTCAAAGGGCCGAGTGATACATACTGGCTTGGAACCGACGAGTTTGGACGGGATCTTCTGACGCGAATGATATGGGGGGCCAGGCCAGCCCTGCTGGTGGGAGTTTTTTCGGTGGTAGTTGCCATGGGCATTGGGATACCCATCGGCCTTCTGGCCGGTTACAAGATGGGAAGGCTGGACCGTGCTGTGTGCTGGTTTGTGGACATCATGCTTTCCTTTCCCTCTCTTATGCTGGGCTTGATGATAGTGACGCTTTTGGGTGGTGGAATCGACAAAGTCATCGTGGCCATCGGCATAGCCCACATCCCTCAATATATCCGCCTCACCAGGGGACCCACCATCGCCATGCGGAGCCGCGATTTTGTTATGGCAAGTCGTGCGCTGGGAGATAGGGACTGGCGCATCGCCTTTGTACACGTTCTTCCAAACGTTATTGGCCCTATTATCATTATGGGCACGCTCAGCATTGCTGGGGCCATCCGAATGGAGGCTAGCTTGAGTTTTTTGGGCTTGGGAGTGCAGCCACCCACCCCTAGCTGGGGGAACATGATCCGGGAAGGGGTGGAAAATATTTTACAAACCCCGTGGATGGCCGTTTTTCCGGGGTTGGCCATAACATTGGCTGTATTGGCTTTCAACATGGTTGGAGATTCCTTGCGGGATATGTTCGATCCCCGGCAGGCCCCGGGAAGGAAAATCTCGCAGCAACCCGGGGCCAGTACAAAATGAACACCTGAAAAAAGGGGGCGAATGATGCCACAATGTGATTTATTGATCAAGGGTGGATACCTGGTGGATCCCGGGAGCAACCGCTTGGGGCACTTTGACGTGAGCATAGAAGGCGACCGGGTCGTCAAGGTGGAGCCCGAGCTTTCAGTGGATGGTGCCCGTGAGGTTTTCGAGGCGCACGGCAAATTGGTATTGCCGGGGCTGGTGGACAGCCACGTGCATCTCACTCCCCTGTACCGTGCCGTTGGCCACAAGATGCTGGCCCGGGCCGGAGTGACCTGCTGCCTGGATTGCGGCGGAACTCTGGAGGAGTATATTGAGGGAATGGCCAGGGAAGGCGCGGGGATATATGTGGCTGTTCTCAACCGATTGGATCCTGGGATTACCATCAGCGGGCCTGATGCCAGCCGCCAGGAGCTGTCCGATTACCTCGGGTCCTCTCTGGATGCAGGTGCTTTGGGGCTGAAGCTCTTGGGTGGGCATCATCCGCTCAGTCCCGAGACCACCAGGGCGGCCATCGAGGTGGCCAACCGGGCAGGCGCTTACGTGGCATTCCACTGCGGGAGCACCCGCAACGGGAGCAACCTTCGGGGGTTGCAGGATGCGCTGGAGTTTGCCGGCAGCAACCGGATCCATATCTGCCACGTCACCGCCTACTGCCGCGGGCTGACGCTGGGCTCCCCCATTGAGGAGTCCATGGTGGCCCTGAAAGAACTGGCGGCCCGCCCCCACATTGTGAGTGAATCCCATATGGCGCCATACAATGGCACCAGTGCAAATCTGGAAAATGGTGTGCCCCGCAGCCACGTGACCCGCACCTGCCTGAAGATGGGCGGGTACGAGCCCACGCGCGAGGGGCTTCTGGCTGCCGTGCTTGACGGGCACACTTTGGTCCAGAAGGACACGGCCAGTGCAGTTATATATCTGGAAGCAGAGGATGGGGTCCGATACCTGGAGGAAAAGAACTTTGAAACCACTGTCTCATTTCCGGTCAACCGACGATCAACGGCATTCCTACTGGCCACGGAAAAGAATGAAAAGGGTGAATTCATCGTCACCGCCCTGAGCACCGATGGCGGAGGTATCCCCAGGAACTTCCTGCTGAGTCACGGGCTTAGCCTGCTGAGATTCGAAGCTCTGACCCTATTGGAGATGGCACACAAGTGCTGTTTGGCCCCGGCGCGCATGCTGGGGCTAAAGAACAAGGGGCACCTGAGCGTAGGAGCCGACGCCGATCTTGTAGTGGTAGACTCCAACAGCCATGAGGCTGTTTTAACAGTAGCTGCCGGCAAAATCATCATGATCAATGGGCTGGTGGTGGGTAGAGGCGGCACTATAGTCACCACAGAGAGAGGGAAAAGGGCGCTTAATCAACGTGGGATATCGGCTATTGTTGCTGATCTCCCCCAGAGCCTCCTCTATACCTCTTCATGAGCCATTTTGATGCTGTCCGAACGTGGCAGGGAAAGGGATAAATCTAAGGTTTAGTTTATGTGAATGAAGAAAATTGGGATAAATAAGTACCTATAATCATTTGTATCACATTTGGAGATCAAAATTAGCGGGAAATTTTCTTGACAATGGGATTTGCTTTATGCAATGAAAGACCAAGCGTCCTTGATCTGAATGCTTCTGAGATCTCTATATAACCCCTGGCGAAAGCCCGTTTTTCATAGGTAGGAAAATGTGAATAGAAAGTCCCAACAAGACCTCATTTCCCCGTAATGAGTAGAAGGAGTTTTTAACTCATCAAAAAATGGGGTACCTGAAATAATTTTATCAAAAAAACCGATTAAAATGCTTACAACATAGGCGGAGAATTTTCCAGTAGACGTTTAGATATGGGGCAACACTGATTAATGATAACAAAAACATGCAACCAATTTCGCTACAAGCTAATTTTTCATGATGATGTCATCTAATGCATCAAATGGGATGAGGTAAACGTTTAGAAAGGGCGGATATGGCATCTCCTGAGAATTTCTCTTCCCCTGACGAAGGCAAAGTCAGAAGAACTCTCAGCGGTTGGTATAGAATAACTACCTTTATTGCCGCCATTTTACTTTCTGCCTTTCAGGTATGGACGGCTGCGTCCGGGGTTCTCACCCCTCAATATCAGAGGGGAATACATTATGCTGTTATCCTGATCTTGCTTTTCTTCTTCTACCCGGCAACCAAGAGTAAACTCAGCAACGGGTTTGTCCCATGGTATGATATCCTGCTTGCGCTAGCAGCGGTGGGTATCAATCTTTACCCCATTGTTTTTTTCCTCCAGATAGCGGTCCGTGCTGGAGACTTCACAAATATTGATGGGTATATCTCCTTTGCTCTCATACTACTGACGCTGGAGGCCACCCGCCGCGTAATCGGATGGCCCCTGGTGATTATTTCTATACTGGCAATTCTATATGCCCGCTTAGGTTTTCTCATCCCGGGTTATTTTGGCCACAGGGGCTTCGACTTGCTTACCATATCCACCCATTCAGTTCTAAGTCTGGAAGGGGTTATGGGAATTCCCATGGCCGTTGCCTCAACATTCGTTTTTATCTTCATCCTGTTTTCATCCTTTCTCAGGGTCAGCGGCTTGGGCCAGTTCTTCATCAATCTTGCTGTCTCTCTTGTAGGGCATACGAGAGGCGGCCCTGCCCAGGTAGCGGTTATTTCCAGTGGCCTCTTAGGAAGCATATCGGGAAGCTCCACTGCTAACGTCGTGGGTACAGGCAGCTTTACGATTCCGCTGATGAAATCCATAGGCTATAAGCCTCATTTCGCGGCTGGTATAGAGGCTGCCGCTTCAACTGGCGGACAGCTTATGCCACCCATTATGGGGGCGGCTGCATTCATTATGGTCGAATTTATAGGTGTCTCTTACGTGAAGATTGCTCTGGCTGCGGCCGTGCCATCATTGCTTTACTACTTAGCCCTTGGAATAATGGTTCACAAAGAGGCTGTCAGGTTGGGAATGAAGGGGATACCTCGAAGCCAAACGCCGCGTTTTATGAAGCTGATGAGAGAAAATGGCCATTTGATCTTTCCTATAGTGACAATAATATATGTTCTCATTAAGGGGTATACCCCGCTATTTGCTGGATTGGCTGGAGTAGTTTCATGTTACGGAATCAGTTTCTTGAGGCGATCGACTCGCATGGGGCTAAGGTCACTTTTAACAGCCTTGCGGCAAGGGGCTGAAGATGCGGTTCCCATCACCACCGCCTGCGCTTGCTGCGGCATTGTTATCGGGGTTGTCACCTTAACCGGAGTGGGGCTTAAGATAGGTTATGGAATCGTGACCCTGGGGAGAGGAAGCCTGTTACTTACAATGTTTTTCACAATGATCACATGCATACTCCTGGGGATGGGGGTTCCAACAACAGCCAATTACATTATTACCGCTACTGTTGCCTCTCCAGCTCTGGTAATGCTTAAGGTGCCAGCTCTTGCAGCTCATATGTTTGTCTTCTATTTTGGCATCATTGCTGATATCACTCCCCCTGTGGCGGTAGCATCTTATACAGCAGCGGGAGTGGCCAGAGCCGATCCTATTAAGACTGCCATTGCAGCGAGTCGGCTGGCCATCGTCGCCTTTTTGGTGCCCTATTTCTTTGTTTATAACCCCTTCTTACTCTTAATTGAATTACATCTTCTCAAGACGATCATTGCATTGGCTACCTCTTTAATAGGTATCTTTGCGTTGGCCACTGCTGTTAGCGGACACTGGCGTGTGGATCTTACAGTTTTGGAGAGGGTGCCTCTGTTTATAGCGGCTCTGGCTTTGCTGGACCCAAGGGTGACAACCGATATTGGTGGGCTGGGCTTAGTATTAGTCATTTGGATATCTGTTTATTACAAAGAAAGGCTAATTTTAAGAGGCGATAAAGAACGAGAGATGGATAAGCAATTGTTGACAAATCGGGGAGAATAGTGTGAGGTGATAAGTAAGATGGAGGGGGAGGTGAATTTAATCAGGTAATAAGTGGTGTTAACCAATTATCAATGCTAAATTCAGAATAATCGGAAAGGAGGAGGAAAAAAATGAAAAAAACTATCCTATTTCAGCTTTTCTTAGCTGCTTTGGTTTTAAGTCTGGTATGTATACCAGTCGCGGGGGCTGAGGTCCATAAATATATAATGGGTACAGGAAGCGTTGGCGGGACCTTTTACCCCTTAGGGGCTGCTATCGCTAAAGTGATCAGCCAGTATGCTCCGGGAGTCGATGTGTCCACTCAGTCCACGGGGGCCTCCACGGAAAATTGCAGGCTGCTGGGAACGAAAAAGGTTGAGTTTGGGCTTGCCGGTGGCGGTATCGCTTTGTATGCTTATCAAGGAAAGGAAATGTTTAAAAAAGCCTATCCCAACATCCGAGCCGTTGGTTTCATTTACCCTGATGTCGTTCAGTGGGTCGTTATGGCAGATAGTGACATATATAGCATTCAGGATATGAAGGGCAAAAAAGTTGGTGTAGGGCCTGTGGGCAGCGGATGTGAAAGCACCAGCAGGATTTTGTTCGAGTTCGCCGGTATGTCATACAAAGATATTACCCCCGTTATGCTTCCCTTTGGACAGTCTGCCGACCGCTTGAGAGATCGGCACTTGGATACGGCCGACTTCTTTTTGAGTGTCCCCAATGCGACTGTGATAGACCTTTCAACAATGCATAAAATCCGGATCGTAGAGATCAAAGGGGAGTATAGAAAACGCTTACAGGAAAAGCATCCTTTTTACATCAGCATCACCATTCCTGGAGGAACTTATAAAGGGATAGATAATGATGTGGAAACTATAGGCTTTGCCTCTTGCTTGTTTACCAGAGAGGATATTCCTGCTGATGATATCTACAAAATAACAAAAGCTCTTTACGAACATTCGGATGAGATCGCCAAGATACATCAGGCTGGAAAATGGATTCAGCTTAAGGATGCTGAGAAGGGAATTTTTATTCCTTTCCATGAGGGGGCTGCCAGGTACTTAAAAGAAAAGGGAGTCGAAATAAAACAATAACCCGAAGAAAGTCGGTGGCGGCTTTAACTGGTCGCCACCTTCACCTCCCCATTTTCTACGTTTTAATTCAGTGTGAAGGAATTTAAAACTTATTAATATCTTCTTCAGAGGAAAGATATTAAGGAGTTAGAAATGCATAGTAGTATGGAGATAAATGAACGACTTGAGGAAGCTCGCTTACTTGAGCAAAAAGCTCAAAGATACTTAGCTGGCGGCTGCTTAGGTTTTTTTAGAGCCCCTTTGGATCCACTACCTGTGTTTTCCCATGGTGAGGGAAGCCGAATTATTGATGCACAGGGGAAAAGTTATCTAGACTTTATTATGGGATCGGGACCACTTATTTTGGGCCATTCACACCCCGCCTTGGTTTCAGCGGTTGAGCGTCAACTCCGGCATGGGACTACTTATTACTGGGTTGGCGAGCAAATAGTTCAATTGGCTGAAAAAATCGTCCAGGCGGCTCCATGCGGCGAGACTATTAAGTTCACCAACTCGGGTACAGAGGCCACTTACCATGCTCTCCGTATGGCCAGAGTGTATACCGGGAGAGAAAAAATATTGAAGTTTGAGGGAGGATACCACGGAGTTCACGATTACTCTCTGATGAGCTGCTTTCCCAAGAATGTGGGCTCTTATCCAGAGGCGAAACCGGATTCTGCAGGAATTCCCCGGGGCGTTACAGAAAGCGTATTTGTTGCACCCTTTAATGATACCGAAACAACAGCACAGATCATTCAGACCAATGGGCATGCTATAGCTGCTGCCATTGTAGAGCCTCTCCAGCGGGTCATTAAACCGAGGGGAACATTTCTTAATGATGTGCGGAAGTTTACCAAAGAACACAACATTGTCTTGATCTTTGATGAGGTAGTTACTGGATTCAGGCTGGACTATGGAGGGGCTCAGGAACACTATGGTGTGATCCCTGATGTGGCCGTTTACGGAAAAGCATTAACAGGGGGTTTCTCCTTGGCGGCAATTTGTGGTCAAAGAGAGATTTTGGATACTACAAATCCTGATAGAATCGGAACTCAGAATCACTCATATTTCAGCGGAACTCTCAACGGAAACCCTCTGGCTGCGGCCGCTGGATTGGCTTGTCTCGCTGAACTGGAAAAGAAAGATGTATTGAAAGGCTTACACGATCGCGGAGAGCGATTTATGGAGGAGATCCGCGATCTGGGCCGTTCCTGCCGCGTCCCGCTCCAAGTTGCGGGAGACGGTCCGGTACTACAAATATTTTTTACGGAGAAACCAATTATTGATTATCAAGACACCTTAAGCCAAGACAAAGTCCTAGGACAAAAAGTGGCAAAGAGGATGTGGGAAAAAGGAATATTGATGGTTCCCAATGGGAAGATGTACCTGAGCCTTGCCCACTCAGAAAAAGACTTCGAGCAATTCTTAGGAACATTGGAGGACGCACTTAGGTCTTTGAGTTGATTTGAACAATGGTTATTGAACGCAAAACAGCCTCAAGCTTATGATGCCAGCTATGATTGGATGTAACTTGCAGAGCTTGTTAGGGCAGTGTTTTATCACTGCCTGCTGCCTGCATCTGTTTCGTCCTTACAAGCCGTGGAAGGGCTTTTTAAAATTCTAATTTCACGAAAAGGCTCCTTATAAAGCGCTTTATGTGAATCGGAAGGCGACATGACAGTTGCATATGATGATCCGACATCCTATAGCGATACAATGAATATTCGCCATTTTATTGAAAAGATCGCAGAAAAAAACCTGGATAAGACTTACCTGTACTTTAATGATCAGGAAGTGAGTTACCGTGAGTTCGACCGGAACATTAATAGAGTCGCCAATGCGCTCCTGAAAATGGGCATCCGGAAGGGCGATCGTTTCTGCATCATGATGCGCAATTGCCCCGAATATCTTTACACCTGGTTTGGGCTCAACAAGATCGGCGCTGTAATGGTCCCCATCAATGCCGAATTTCGTGAGAAAGAGGCTCATTACATCATCGAGCATTCAGAGGCCCGGGCCGTGCTGACAACCACGGAGACGTTGCCAGTGATCCGGAACATCCGAAAGTCTTACAACGTCCCGGAGCATGTCATCTGCCTGGGTAGGCCTAAAGATGACGATATCCTGTCTTTTCAGGAGTTCTATGAAGCCTCCTCCCCCATGCTGGGGGAAACTGATGTCTCTATGGTGGACGTGGCCACCATCATCTATACGTCTGGGACGACAGGAGCACCCAAGGGGGTCATGCAGCTCCATAGAACATATGTCCTATGCGGCGAGGCTTACGTCTCCTGGCTGCAAATTGAACCAGAGGATCGATTAATCACGTGCCTTCCACTCTACCATATGAATGCCCAAGTTTACTCTACCATGGGCTCCTTGGCTGCCAACGCCAGCTTGGTGCTGCTCGAACGGTTCAGCGCTTCTCGTTTTTGGGAGCAAGCGGTGCGATATCAAGCTACCATCCTCAATTATATTGGAGCAATGCTCATGATTCTCTTCAAGCAGCCGCCCTCCAAGCTGGACAGGGCACATCGTATACGGCGCACTTACGGTGCACCGGCTTTCGAGGACCGGCTCCGCGATGAAATGGAGAAGCGATTCGGATTCCAGATTATCTCGGGATACGGTCTGACAGAAAGCCCCTTCGGCACTATTGAGCCGCTGTATGGCCCCCGGAAGAACCTGAGTATAGGAAAACCGAGAAGCCATCCCACACATCCTAATTTCGTCAAAATCGTAAACGACCATGGCCATGAGTTGCCACCCGGAAATATCGGTGAGATCATCCTCAAGAATGCCGCAGTGATGAAGGGTTACTTCAAAGACCCCCAGCGTACTGACGAAGTGCTCAGGAACGGATGGTTGTATACCGGGGATAATGCCTGGAAGGACGAGGAGGGATTCTTCTATTTCGTGGATCGCAAGAAGGATGTGATTCGGCGAAGAGGCGAAAACATATCATCCGCCGAGATTGAATCGATTGTGGATGGGCATCCAAAAGTCCTGGAGTCAGCGGCTATCGGCGTTTCATCCGACATCTCCGATGAGGAGATCAAACTCTTAATCGTTCCGAAGCCCGGGGAAACCATTTATCCCGAGGAAATTTTCCAATGGTGCAGCGAGAGGCTGGCTCGGTTCAAGGTCCCTCGCTACTTAGAGATTCGCAATTCTTTTCCTAAAACGCCCACTCACAAAGTGGAAAAGTACAAACTGCGCCAGGAAGGCCATGACCTCACCCGGTGCATAGACGGAAAAACTCTGAGGACAGTTTCATCGAAATAGAATCGATGAAATCAAAGATCTTTTTTCAGAAAACATTCTTTCTCTCATCCCAGACTGTGTCGGAAGATGGATTCCCACCTAAATGACTTATAGGAGGATTTATTGAAATGACTGCTGAGAGACTTGAAAAAGTGCGTTTTATTAATATGGATGGTAACATCATTCCTTTTAAAGAGGCAAGAATCCATCCTTTGAATACGACTATGAAGTTCGCTTCCAGTGTCTTCGATGCCTGGCGTGCTTATTGGAACGAAGAGCAAGAGGAGCTATACGTATTTCGTTTAAGAGAACACTTGGAGCGTCTTGTCCAATCAGCAAAGATTGCTCAAATTGCCTGCCCTTACAGCGTTGATGAGATGTTCAACCAAACGCTGGAATTGATCCAGGCCAATGAGTATAAAGAGGATTTACACTGTCGTGTTATCCTTTTCGTAAATGAGATCGATGGAGGACTCTTCTCTGTTTCGCCTGTTAGTATGCTTATCGCTGCTATGCCCATGCCTCAATTTTTTAAAGCCGGTCCAGAAGGCGTTCATTGCTGTGTAAGCTCATGGAGGCGAATCTCTGATGAGGATATGCCTCCTCGCATCAAAGCTGCGGCGAACTATCACAATAGCCGCTTGGCCGGTCTTCAGGCTTTAGCGGATGGCTATGATTCAGCTATCCTTTTAGATCGAAATGGAAAAGTAACTGAAGGACCTGCTTACTGCATTTTCATCATTCGGAATGGAATCCTCATTACTCCTCCAGCCACAAGTAGCGTTCTTGAAAGTGTAACCCGCGACACCTTTATAACCCTGTTCCCAGAATTGAACGGTCAAAGGGTTGTTCAGCGAGAAATCGATAGAACGGAGCTATATATAGCCAATGAGGCCTTTTTTTGTGGGAGCAGTGCAGAGGCTACGCCCATTTTGTCTGTCGATAAACGTCCGGTTGGGGATGGGAAGATGGGCCCTGTTACACGAGAACTCCGAGAGGCATATTTAAAATTAGTTCGGGGGAAGTCACCAATGCACCGAGATTGGCTGCTTTCTGTTTACGGAAAGTGAGAGTAATTTTTATCAATTCCCCCTATGCTTCTCCACTCCCCCTGCCCTTGATATAGGGATGGGGAGAGGGGTGGAGGGCTTTTTCTTTCATCCCGCATATATGCCCTCCCTAAATACGACTAAGGGAATTCCTAATTGCTTTTACGGTGCCAGAGTCGTAATTGAATACAGCAATTCTCGATTTTCCTGCACATTGCATACTTATAATTGCTTGTATATAATAATTTTTGAAGTACTCACTGGTTCGGATGCATTGATGGCGTCCAACTGGAGCGCCTTGGTGCTCTCCTGAGATTTCCCCCTGTGTATACGGGTCAAAGATGAATGAAGAAAACCAGGAAAAGCATCAGAGCCGAAAAGGTCTCGGTAAAAGAATAAAGATTGGCCTTTTTCTGCTAGTTATGATAGTCAGCTCATCTGCAGCCGGATTAGCTTTCTGGTGGTATGCCCGCAACCATATTTCAACGGATGATGCCTTCGTGGAGGGCCGTGTAGTCATGGTGGCGCCGAGGGTTTCGGGTATTGTGGAGAAGGTTCTTGTAATCGACAACCAGATTGTCAAGGAAGGAACTCCTCTTGTAACGATTGACAGGCGAGATTTCGAGGTGGAGGTCATGAAAGCTCAGGCAGAGGTGGAGTCCGCCCGAGCTAGACTTGATTCCGCCAGGCTTGGCGTTCCCCTGGAACTGGATCAGACCAGCGCGCGGGTCCGGGAGGCCCAAGAAGCGGTCAAGGTAATGCGGAAATCGCTGGCAGAGGTGAACGGACAGATCCGGCGTGCGGAGAATGCCCTCGTCTCCTCCGAATCTCTGCTGGAGAAAGCCCGTCTGGATCTTCAGAGATTTGAAAAGCTTTACCAGATGAAAGCCGTTTCTAAAAGCCAGTATGATGCGATCCGCACAGCTTTCCAGGTGGCGTTTGCTCAAAGAGATGCAGATCGCGCTGCTATGGAAGCACTCCGACAAAAATCAGGCTCCATCCAGCATGAAATTCAGAAGACCATGGCCAGTGTTGACTTGGCCCTCACAGGAAAGCAAGTAGCTGAGGTGAAAGAAGTGAATGTCAAATCACTGGAGGCCGAGGTGCGCCGCTATGAAGCGCTGCTGGAAAAAGCCAGGCTCAGACTTTCCTATACCGAGATCCGGGCTCCCATGGATGGCCAGGTGACCAGGAAGGCGGTGGAGGTTGGGGCCCACGTGCAGGTGGGGCAGCCTCTCATGGCACTGGTATCCCTTACAGACATATGGGTTGTGGCCAACTTCAAGGAGAACCAGGTGGATCGCATAAGAACAGGGCAAAAGGTGAAAATCAAGGTAGACGCATACGAAGATGCAGAATGGGAAGGCCGCGTGGACAGCATTATGGCCGGCACCGGCGCTGCCTTCTCTCTTTTCCCCCCGGAAAACGCCACGGGTAACTATGTCAAGATTGTCCAGCGCATTCCCGTGAAGATTGTTCTTGATGGCCCCAATCCTTCCCATCGCGTCCTGCGGGTGGGAATGTCCGTAGTTCCCACCATACTCGTTGACCCATGAGGGCCTGAAGGAATGGAGCCTGCATCACCTCATCAGCCATCGGTGAACAAATGGGCAGTGGCCGGAACAGTCATGCTCCCTGTGCTGATCGAGATCATGGACATGACCGTAGTCAACGTGGCTTTGCGCCATATTCAGGGCTCCCTCTCCGCCGGGCTTGAAGAAGTCACGTGGGTGCTGACATTCTACCTGGTCTCCAATGCGGTAGTGATCCCGGCGACCGGCTGGATGGCCGGGCTGTTCGGGAGAAAGCGGTATCTGATCTTTTCCATCTTCCTTTTCACGGCCAGCTCGCTTATGTGCGGCTCCGCGCCCAGCCTGTCGGTGTTGCTGGTCTTCCGTGTTTTGCAGGGAATCGGCGGAGGGGCTCTTCAGCCCCTGTCACTTGCAATTCTACTGGAGGCCTTTCCCCCCAGGGAACGTGGCATGACCATGGCCATCTTCGGCATGGGAGTGGTCTTCGGTCCCATTCTTGGGCCCATTATGGGAGGCTGGATCACCGATCATTTCACGTGGCGATGGATCTTTTACATCAACATACCCATTGGACTGGTAGCCATAATGCTGGCCCTGATTTTTGTCTCTGATCCCCCCTACCTGAGACGCCGAACAGTTCGCATCGATTCCCTGGGCCTCGCTCTGCTTGTCCTGGGCATCGGAAGCCTTCAGTTGATGCTGGATCGGGGCGAGATGGAGGATTGGTTTTCTTCGATGCAAATTATTGTGCTGGCCTGTGTTGCAGCGATCTGCATCGCGGCCCTGGTGATATGGGAATTGATGACGGAGGAGCCGGTGGTTGACCTGAGTGTATTCGCCGATCGCTCCTTTGCCTCGGGAAACATCGTCATGTTGCTCGGCTTTTTCAGTTTCTTTTCCTCCATCGTTCTTCTTCCCATATTTCTGCAGAATCTCATGGGATATACGGCATTTCTTGCAGGTATTGTCCTGGGTCCGGGCGGGATCACCACACTGTTGACCATGCCCCTGGTGGGCATTTTGATCCAACGGGTGCAGCCCCGGTATCTCCTGGGATTCGGGCTGCTGGTCAACGGCTATGCACTCCTGCTGATGTCAGGATTTAATCTCCAGGTCGATTTTCACCATGTCATATTGCCCAGGGTGGTCCAGGGCCTGGGGATGTCGTTCTTTTTTGTCCCCTGCGGGACGGTGGCACTCGCCAGCATACCTCGGGAACGCTTGGGAAACGCCACCTCGATTTTCAACTTGATTCGCAACATCGGGGGAAGCTTCGGTGTGGCGTTCTCCACCACGTTATTGTCCCAGCGCTCCCAGTTCCACCACAGTCAATTGGCAGAAAGCGCCTCTTTTCTGAACGAGCGTATGTTGTGGGCTTTCCGCAACCTGTCTGAAGTCCTGGGTGTGAGGGGTTTCGACGAATTCAGCGCCAGTAAGGGAGCAGCGAAGTTCTTGTATACCCAGTTGAACAGACATGCCATGATGCTGGCATTTAACGACGTCTTTCGGGTTCTTGCGCTTATTTCCTTTTTACTGGTCGGCACGCTCGTCTTTGTCCACCGGGTCAAATCCACGGAGATGGTTTCGTCCCATTGAGCAGGATTTTACCCTTTTACCCTCCCAGCAGTCTTTGCCAGGGGATTCTAAAGTCAACTTCCTGGCTAGGCTAAGGAAGCCAGCCCGAACTGTTGTCCCGAGCCTTTTTGAACTTATAGGAATATTTCCATGGGATTAACGACGAGAAAAGTATCTGATTTTACCGCTTTCCTTCCGTTCCAGCCAATCGCGCACGGTGCGGGCGCAAGGAGCATCAGATGTTTCTCCCTTTTCGACAAGCCGCTCAAAAATGGATTCCAACTTCTCCCGAGCCATCATGACCGACCCGATGGCAGTGTACACCAGTGTGCAGGCCAGACCTTTTTCCCGCACTTTTTCCTTAAAGTGTGTGGGAGACTTCATGCTCACTCCCTCCATATCACACGGCACCTGAATAACTGGATTCTCTCTCCACCAGAATGTTTTATCAGGAGCCGTAACCGTCTCTCAATATCCTGATCCCTGCGACTCCTTTCTTTTATTTTTTTTGAGTCTTCTTAGTTCTAGCTGAAACGGATTTTTTTCTGGAGACCTTATCCTTTTGTGCCTCGTCGGCGGTAATTCGGGCCTTTTTCAAAGCCTCCACCTCAGCGGCAAGTGTCTCCAGGCGAGCATTGATCTCGTCGAGCCTGTGAAGATGGGGAAATAAGGAATGAACAGTCTTATCCACCCTTTTCCTGATCTCTTCCTCGATCTTTCGTGAATTCTGCTCAGCCCGATTCAGCATGTCTTTGAGGAAGCCGGGCGCTTCCTCTCGGCTTAGTTCGCCTCTTCTCGTCAGTTCATCTACGAGCTTTTCAACGCTTTCTTTGGTCACAAGAAAAGCTCCCAGGCCGGATAGAATTGTTTTTCTTAAAAAGCTGGTCATGACGCCCCCTCCAATCCGGATGGAATCATGCAAAGCACGGGCATACTCAGGGATTGCTCGCCAATTCCGTGATTCTTGCTGGAAAATGATCTGCTCCAGAATACTCACGGTAATATCCTCGCCTGAGACATTGTCCACCACTTGAATTTCCTCTCCCTGTCTTACCCGGTAAGCGATGTCCCCCAGTTTCACGAAGCGTTTACTCCGGCTGTCGTATAGCTTTCGGTTGGGATAGCGTTTGATGATCTGTTTTGGGTCTTTCTTGGCGTTCATCACTGGCTCACCCGGCTGACATGTGTGATCAAGGCGAAAAATGTCTATCCATGGCTGGCGCATACCCGCCAAGAACGCAATAGAATAGCACGCCTCTCTTAAAGTCAGGCTGAAAAACATTATCGCGGAATTGCCTTTGATCTTATTTAATTTTAACGCACCGCGTAATTTATGTCAATTCTTTTTCCGTCTTGTTTTGTATGGCGTAGAATGGCGGCATAACCAATCGCTGATATGGGGGAATATTACCTTGGGAGCTTCCCGTCCGAACACCAGGTCTCCGTGTCCATAATCCACGGGCAGGCCTTGAGTTACTCCGAACTCCGTATACGACTTGTCCTCTGATGCAATTTTTTCGAAGGCAAAGCGCACCGTGGGTGGCGGGGCAAGGAGGTCAGCACTCCCTGCCAGTACCAGGATGGGCGTGTTTATTTCCCCCAGATGCTCTGCAAAATCAAAGGAGTGGTCCAGGCTTCGGCACTGGCCGCTCTCCAGCCAGTCTCCGAACTGTAAGAGGAGATCGCGGCATACCAGGTGTTCTATCATGTTGGCACAAACGCGGCGCTCCACATCAGAGTCCACGTTCTGGGGGTTAAATCCGATCTTGAGAAACGGTTTAAAAAGGCGAGGAAGTGGAGATAGCAGTCGAAGCCCGATCCCCACCGGAACGAAGGGAAACCATCGCAAAATTTTCCGCCAGCGAACAAGCCCCTTGATACCGGACCTCATGCCGCCAAAATTAATAGGGGAGGCGATGGTCACGCCCGACTTGACCCATTGAGCCTCTTCCCGCTCAAGAAACGCGTAAAGAAGAATCCCTCCCATGCTGTGGCCCACCCAGTGGATAGCTTTTGCGCCGGTCACCTGACGAATGTGCTGAATGGCTGCCGGGATATCTTTGCGATAATACTCCTCGAATGTCCAGTCAAATCGATATCGGTAATCAAACAGGCGCGGCTTTGCGCTCAATCCCGCCCCACGCAGCTCGATGACCCAGCAGTCAAAGCCCGAAGAGCTCAGGTGGCGAGCCACTGAGAACTGTGCATCAAGGTCTAGGTCAAAGCGATTGGTACCCAACCCATGGCAGAGGAAAACGGGTTCTCGCCAGCGCTTCTCACTCATAGAGAGGTAGCGGTGAAGAGCAATTCGCCAACCATCCTCGGTGATGACAAAATGGATTTCATCCGCGCTGCTTTCGGTCCGGAAAACTTTACCCCAGAACAGGGCGAAGGCAACAAGGGCGGCCAAGGCCACTGCTATATAAAAGATGATTGTGATGATAAAAACCATTTATTCCTCCTTTGCTGAAAAGATTTTTCCGAGGGCTTTGTGAGTGTTTTTAAGAGTTTCTAAGGATTTTGAAACCACAACGAAGACAACAACTATACACAATCTATTAAAATCTAGATTATTTTTGAATTAATATCAATATACTTCATCTTAACATAATGTCTCAATTCAGTAATGTCCGGTTTACTTTACAATAAAATCAAGTAGTTGCAAACACGG
>CAZTAS010000101.1:0-21491 GCA_964611635.1 uncultured Thermodesulfobacteriota bacterium | reverse complement strand
TGACCCTTTTAGGGTCATCCACAAGCCACCCCTTTTAGGGGTGGTAGTTGACTTTAGTTTACTCGAGAAAGATAAAGCTCACAAAGAAATTTTTATTAGCCATATGATTGCAGCTTTTAAAAAAAGAATCTTAATTGTGTAAAATTTTATTATATTTCAGTTTAATTTTTTTTGCCATATATGTTCAGACAACGAGATATCTTTTTCCATCGGACCCAACAAATGGCAAACAACAATTCTCCGGTTATCTACAAGGGCCTGAATCGGCAGAGTGCGAGTCAGGCCGGGGAGAAAAATGCAGAAGCCTTGAGAAAACTCTGTAAAAATAAAGGATATGGTCTTTGTTTATCAGGGGGAGGCGCCAAGGGTGCCTACCAGATCGGATGCTGGCGTGCCTTCCTCGAGCTGGGATTAGATTTTGATGTGGTGGCCGGTAGCTCAGTGGGAGCTCTCAATGGCGCATTCATCTGTCAGGGAGACTATGGCAGGGCAGAAAATTTCTGGCACCATATCTCTGCCGACCAGGTACTCCGTCTGGACACCTTGCGATTGCGCCGATTGGCAGCCCGGACCGCAATGGACCTGTTATTTCTTGCACTTCCTTTGCCTTTTAAAGGTACACGGGCAATTCGGTATACCCGTTATGCTATCACATCATTTTATCTTCTCAGCCAAAAGGGAATCTTGCGACATATTTTGCGAGACGGTTTGTTCGACGCGAGCATCTTGGAGCAAACCATTGAAAAGTGCCTCGATCTTGATCGTTTGATCGACAGTGGCAAAACCCTCATAATCAGCACCCTTCAATTCACCAAGGTCGATTCGCTGAGATGGGGGAAAATTCGATATCACCGAATCGACACCATGAGAGCCCATGAGATCAAAAAAATACTGCTGGCAAGCGCATCCATTCCCTTGATCTTTCCCGCGGTAGAGATGGACGGATCGTATCACCGCGACGGTGCAGTTCTGCTGAAACCCCCAGTACGTCCCTTGTACGATATAGGAATCCGGAAAATTATCGCAGTCCACCTCAAGCCACGAAAACGCACTTCCCGGCGGCGCTTTCGTGAAGCATCCATTGTGGATATCGCACCTAGGCGCCCCCTGGGACGAGCGACGCTCGGAGCCCTTAATTTCACCCCTGAAATTGCCCGGATACACCTTGATATGGGCTACCAGGACGCCATAGAGGCGCTTCGGAAAAATTCTCTAGCTAAGACCCTTTGATCCAAAGAAAAACCATCTTATTTCATCCGGAATCTTTGCGTTATAACCTGTTCTGTGCTTGTCCTGTATGCCTTAAACAATCGGCCAGTAGTGGCCTTGTTATAAAATCACGGAAGGCACGAGGCAATCGCAAAGCCAAAAACCCCTCAGAACATTGGTTTTTTAGCCTTGACAGGTCAAAACGGTGTATGGTAACGTAATTTAGTAATTGAATCTATTTTTGCAATAATCTCAGGGAGTTATCATGAAAAAAGAAAACGGCCTCGCCTTGGAAAGCCACTGGCTTAGTGAACTTTACCGCAGCGGTGAAGACCCAGAGAAGATATTGGCTTTATGCCGTGCTGCCCTGGAGGATTCGCCTTTATCTCTGGATAAAAGAACCTTGCTGGGATGGATCTTACAAGAGCTGGGCCGAACCGAGGAGGCTCGCCATGAGTTGAAGCACGTGGAGCGTCTCATACAGCGGGGAGGCCCTGTATACATCTTGCTGGCTGACATTGAAAGGCAAGATGGAAGGCTCAGGCAGGCAGCTCGCCGGTGTATCCAGGCCCTGGCTTTCGATAGCCGCAATGATGAGTATTGGTCGAAACTGAGACAGATCGATACCGCTCTGGCGGAAGCCTTGCAGAAGGTTTTCGATCTGATTGAAGAGATTCAGGAAGAAGCAAGGGAGGAGCATGAGGTTCCAGAGCCCGTTATGGAGAGCCGGGAAGGGGTATCGCCCGCGGTCCCTGTAGAGAGAGAGAAACCCGGGCCTGAGCAGATCCTAATGGCCTTAGAGGGATGGCTGGCAAACATCCAGAGAATCAAATCGGCTCTGGAGATGGGGGTCAGCACTTGAAAATATTAATTATTCATGGACCCAACTTGAATATGCTGGGTCTTCGCGAGCCGGAAATATATGGTACCAACACCCTGGACCAGATTAATCAATTGCTGGTGGAATATGGTCGAAAATATAATGTGGATGTTTATTGCTTCCAGTCCAATCACGAAGGGGAACTGATCACTCGTATCCAAGAGGCCGCTGAAAAGTATGATGGCCTCATCATCAACCCTGCAGGTTTCACTCATACCAGTGTTGCCCTGCGGGATGCCATACAGGCATGCCGCATTCCAGCAGTGGAGGTCCACCTGAGCAATATTCACGCCAGGGAGGAATTTCGACGCCATTCAGTTACTGCCGCCGCTTGCATAGGCCAGATCAGCGGCTTTGGAGCAGATAGTTACAAGCTGGCCATTGAGGCCTTGCTTTGCGCCAGCCAGAGGAAAGAAAATTTTTAAGGCCAATGGGTTTGAAAGCCCCTAATTTATTTCTCTTCCTTGACAAACCGGATCAGACTGCGCAACATTTAAAAAGCAGGAAATTTCGCAATAAGGGTCAATACTCTTTGCTTTATAATTCATCAGTGGGCTTGGCCCAATGAAGTGACCTTGACAATCTAAATGGGTTGCCACCGTCAACAAAGTCCCGGCTTTGCTCGTGTCTTTTAGAAATCTTTTTAGCTCACTTGCTAACATTCGATAATGCCAGTAGTATCATCTTAAAAAATGTTAACTCGGTATCGCGTGGCGAGGGAAGATATTGTTGTTTCATTATAGAACTATGCTTACTCACGAAGAGAAAATAGCATTCTTCTCGGATGGGAAGATTTCAAATGGACGTAATGAAGCGGAGAAGAAAAATACGGAAATACCTCCAGGAGGTGGACGCTTCGGTTTTTATGGTGCTTGATATTGATACCATACATTACCTTACAGGCTTTGGCGGCAGCGATGCTGTGCTCGTTATAACCAGCGTGGAGAGAGATGAAGATTTATTCCTTTGCGATTCCCGCTATACAATCCAAGCCCGGGAGGAGGTACAACAATGTGCCATACGGGAATATCGCAAAAAGCTGGATGGGATCAGGGATGCGCTGGAAGCCATGGGGGTGCGAGATGCTGCCATTGAGGCCCACGTAGTCACCCTGGCATTTTTCGAAAAGATCCAAGAAAGCCTTCCTGAAGTTCGCCTTATGCCGTTTAATAATAGCCTAGCGGGAATTCGTGCCCTCAAGGACCCCTCCGAGCTGACAGCTTTACGTGAGGCCATACGCGTGGCATCAGAGAGCTTCCGGGAAGTTCAAAAGCAAATCACAGTGGGTATGGAAGAGGTGGAGGTTGCGGCGGAGTTGGAGTACGCTATGCGGCGACGGGGAGCTCAGCGGGCTAGCTTCGATATCATAGTTGCCTCGGGTGATCGCAGCGCCCTGCCTCACTGGACCGCAGGACGGAGGAAGCTTCAGCACGGTGATCTGGTGGTGGTGGACTTTGGGGCAAGGGTCAATGGATATAACTCCGATGAGACTTGCACCCTGGTGGTTGGTCGGCCCTCAGAGGAACAGGAGAAAGTCCACGGAGTGGTACTGGAGGCCCAAAAAAGGGCTATAGAAGCCATTCGGCCCGGCACGCCACTGGCCCAGATCGACGCTATAGCGCGAAACACAATCCAAGAGGCGGGATACGGGGCATACTTTGGACATGGCCTTGGGCATGGTGTGGGTATAAACGTGCACGAAGAGCCTCGGATGGCCCCTGACGCTGAGGGCACCATCGAAGAGGGCATGGTCTTTACCGTGGAGCCCGGCATTTACATTCCAGAATGGGGTGGCGTGAGGTTAGAGGACATGGTGGTGGTAACCGCTGAGGGATGCGAAATGCTCACCTATTTGCCGAAAAGTTTGATTTCATGTTGATTGAATTATGTCGTTGGATCACTGAATCTTCTAAACATTTGGATAAATACAGGTTCACTCATTTGAACTAAGCATTTGTGGAGAAAGGAATGGTCTCAACATCCGATTTTCGAAAGGGCCTCAAAATAGAACTGGAAGGTGAGCCCTTTATCATCGTAGACTTCCAGCACGTAAAACCTGGCAAGGGAGGCGCTTTCGTCCGTACTCGGCTTAAGAGCCTGGTGAGCGGCAACATTCATGATAAGACCTTCCGTTCAGGGGAACGGGTCGATACGCCCGACCTGGAAGAAAAGGAAATGCAATTCCTTTACCAGGAAGAAGACCGATTCCACTTCATGGACATCGGCACCTTTGAGCAATTATTCCTCACCGCTGATCAGGTGGGGGAAAACAAGGACTTTCTGACAGAGAATCTAATAATCCGGATCCTGTTTCACAATGGCAGGCCTGTGATTATGGACTTGCCCATTTTCGTTAACATGACCGTGGTTCTGACGGATCCAGGCCTCAGGGGGGATACGGCCAGTGGAGGAAGCAAACCTGCTACCCTGGAAACAGGGGCAGTGATCCAGGTTCCCTTATTCATTAATGAAGGTGATGTTATCAAGATCGATACGCGAACCAGGACTTACATCGAGCGCATTAGCGCAAAATAGCCTCAAGATGGCCTGGAGGAGGATAAATGGAATTTCCAGATGACATATTGTATAGTGTGGAACACATCTGGGTGAAAATGGAAGGGAATATGGCCACCATTGGAGTCACAGATTATGCTCTGGAGGATCTCGGGAAGATCCTCTCTGTGGAACTGCCATCGGAAGGCGAGGAGGTCATACAATACGAGGTTTTTAGCTCGCTGGAGTCAATGCAGACAGTAACCGAACTCCTTTCCCCTATTAGTGGGGAGATCATGGAAGTGAATGAGGAGCTTGCCACTGAGCCCGAAATAATCAACGACGATCCATACCAACACGGCTGGATGTTGGTTATCAAAGTTGCTGATCTTGAAGAGACCCGAGAGCTCATGACCGCCACTGAATATGCACGATACGTGAATGAACAGAAAAAAAACTAGAAGTTCCAAACCATTGTGTGATGCCTTTATACAGGCTGCGGATTTAGAACGGGCACAAACAACCTGCCATCCAGGAGGCGGGTCCATGAAGAATCCCAAAAAGGTATTATTCCAACACTTGAAATGATTTATTTTATATCTATCATTAGTTATTATTTCATTTTGTTAATATTTTATGCCTATTATGCCGCGCGGCATATATGGTGGTTCAGATTGAGAGGGAGGGCTATTGTCCAAAATCAGAGGAAAGATCGTGATCAGTCAAGAGCTTTGCAAAGGATGCAGGCTCTGCGTGGATTTCTGCCCCCAATCCTGCATAGTAATCTCCGATCAACTTAACGCCAAGGGATATTTCCCCGCACAATTCAGGTCTAACCAAGATTCGTGCACAGGTTGTGGCATTTGCGCCACAATGTGCCCAGACGTGGCCATTGAGGTATATCGTGACCAAAAATAGGCTTATGAGCGGCAACGAAATCATCGGAGAGGCCGCTATCCTGGCGGGTTGCAAGTGCTATTTCGGCTACCCCATCACTCCGCAAAACGAGCTGACAGAGTACATGTCCCAACGCATGGCCGATGTTGAGGGTTGTGTATTTATCCAGTCGGAGAGTGAATTAGCGGCGATTCACATGGTGCTGGGTGCTTCCGCCGCCGGGTTTCGGGCAATGACCTCCTCATCCTCCCCCGGCATAAGCCTCAAGCAGGAGGGCATCTCTTTTTTGGCCTGCTGCGAACTGCCGGCTGTCATAGTAAACATGATGCGCGGCGGTCCTGGCTTGGGCAACATTGCCCCTTCGCAGTCGGATTATTTTCAGGCCACCCGGGGGGGTGGCCACGGCGATTATCGGGTGATTGTTCTGGCGCCAGGTTCAGGCCAGGAACTGGCTGATCTGACCGTGGAGTCCTTTGATCTCGCAGATTTTTACCGCACGCCAGTGATCATTCTTGGGGACGGCATGATGGGGCAAGTGATGGAGCCTGTGGAATTTCGCTATCACAGCAATCGCGCCCTCCCCCCCAAGGACTATATCCTTACAGGAGCTAAAGGACGTCCCAGTCGCTTCATCCGGAGCCTGATCCTGGATGTGAACCTTATGGAGGAACACAATTGGAAGCTTTTTAGAAAATTCCAGCTTATCGAAAAGGAAGAACAACGCTGGGAGGAGTTTCAAACCGATGATGCCGTGATGATCATAGTGGCATACGGAACAGCAGCGCGGATAGCAAAAGGCGCTGTTAAGCACATGAGGCATGATGGTCTGCGAGTGGGGCTGATGCGCCCAATCACGCTGTGGCCATTCCCCTCGATCAGGCTTCGAGAACTGGCAGAAAGTGCTCCTTATATATTTGTTTACGAGATGAGCATGGGCCAAATGGTGGAGGATGTCAGACTGGCCCTGGAAGGCTCCGCGAAGATCGATTTTTACGGCCGCCCGGGCGGTGTAGTATCCTCGGGGGGAGAGCTGGCCCGCATTATTGCGCAAAAATATATTCAGTACAATCTAGGGGAATCAATGTGAAAACTGTTTACCGCCGCCCCCGCTATCTGAAGCCCACGCCGAACCATTACTGTCCTGGTTGCGGGCATAGCATCCTGCATAGGGTGGTGGCCGAGGTGGTTGAAGAGATGGGCATAGGGGAAATAGCCATTGGCGTTCCTCCTGCTGGATGCGCTGTGCTCGCTTACTTTTACCTGGACATCGACATGTGCGAGGCAGCCCACGGGCGTGGTGCAGCCGTGGCTACAGGAATAAAGAGAGCACGACCAGACTGCCTGGTTTTCACCTATCAAGGAGATGGCGACCTAGCAGCCATAGGGACTGCGGAGACCATTCACGCGGCCAACCGGGGAGAGCGCATCACTATCCTTTATGTCAATAATGCCGTTTACGGCATGACAGGCGGTCAAATGGCGCCCACCTCTCTCCTGAATATGGTCACCACCACCACCTTTCGTGGTAGAAATTCACGGCGGGACGGATTTCCTCTTGACATCAGCAAATTAGTCGCCCAGTTGCCCGGAACGGCTTACGTAGAGCGTACTGCAGTCAATTCACCAGCCAACATTCGCCGGACCAAGAAGGCGCTGGCAACAGCTTTTCAGCGTCAGATGGACGACATGGGTTTTTCATTAATCGAGGTACTCTCCCAGTGCCCCACCAATTGGAAAATGTCTCCCACTAATGCCTGTCAATGGATAGAGGAGGTGATGCAGAAGGAATTTCCCCTTGGTATCATGTGCGATGTAGCCAAGGATAAATGAAAGCACTCTTCAAGGGAGGCCCACATATTGGTTTACCCGGGAATCATTATCCAGAACATTAGCAGAGAGATATGAGATGATCATCAAGAGCATCTTTGCTGGCTTCGGAGGACAGGGAGTTTTACGCATGGGTTATGCAATGGCGCTGGCTGGAATGCATGAAGGTAAATATGTGACGTATCTTCCTTCTTATGGCGCCGAGGTTCGTGGTGGTGCGGCAAATTGCACGGTATCAATCGGCGATGAGGAGATCGCTTCTCCCATTGCCTCGGAGCCTGAATTTATAGTCGTCATGAACACACCTTCCATGATACGTTATCAAAACTCTCTAAAAGCCAGGGGCGATTTTTTTATTAACTCTAGTCTCGTGGACGATATACCTTCGCGGAGGGACATCTCCATTCATACTGTCCCTGCATCCAGGTTGGCCGAAGAACTGGGTGAGATTAGGGCAGCCAACATGGTCATGCTGGGCGCCTTTGTCCGGAAGTCCGGTCTGGTAAAACTGAAGACACTCATCGGGCTTCTCCAGGAAATCTTTCCCCACGGGAAGAAAAAACTGCTGGATCTGAATCAGCAGGCGCTTTATGCCGGATTTAATGTATTCAATATTAATCAAAAAAGCTCACAGGAGCCCGGCGTCATCGTTGATCGGAATGTACCACAATAAAATTTTTATTTACCTTAGTAAATCCTGGATATGGCATAAAACTTTTTGTTTCTATGAATGGTTCCCCAGGTGGCAGGTGTCGTTGTAAGAATTGATTTCCATTCCTTTATTATATACCGTAACCAGGCTGATGGAGCAATTACTGGGCTGCATGCGCCACATGTTTTCCAGCGGTATCTCCAGCATATGTTGGAAAAAAATAGCCAGCGCAGAGCCATGGGAAACAACGACTGCGCTACCCTCTGAGTGTCGCTGTATGATGCTGGATAAGGCTCTCACCATGCGGGATCGGCAAATTTCCAGTGGCTCCGAGCCCGGGACAGGCTGGTGCTGGTATCTCACCTGGTGAACCCAGTATTCAAGAAAAGTGCGACAGCCCTCCAAATCCAATTCGGAGAGAAGCATTCCTTCCCATTCTCCAAACGAAAGCTCTTGAAGACCATCTTCCACCGCCACGGAAAGGCCTGTGGCGCGGGCAATGGCCTCTGCTGTTTGAAACGCCCTGGTAAGATGACTTGAATATATCGCCTCCAGATGGATGTCCCGAAACCTTTGCCCCAACCTTTCAGCTTGCTGCCTTCCATGAGTGCTCAGCGGCGGATCCTGGACGCCCTGGAGCCTCTTTATGGGGTTCCAGGTTGATTCTGCGTGTCGAACAAGATATATACGCGTCATTGAGATGCCTTTTATCGTCTTATTTCATATGGACGACCCTGGAATTTATCTATTTCTGCGACCAGCTGTTTGAAATCTTTATTCATTTGCTCCATTTGGAGAAGAGCCTGGCTGCTTCCTATCGCCAGTGGAATAAAGCCATTTTCTCTCAATTCGTTATCTAAAGTGTGTTTTTGCGCGATTTGGAGGAACGCCCTTTCCAGCACTCGAACCCTCTCGGGGGGAACTTCCTTACGAATGCACACACCGAGATCGATGCGGGGAAAGATTTCAATGCCCATTTCCACGAATGTGGGCACAGACGGAAACATGTCTATTCTCTCCTGCGTACTTATGGCCAAAACCCTTAACCATTTAGAATGTGCAACCAGATCTGTGGAACGGGCCATTATGGCTTCTACATGCTTGGAGCGAAATCCCGCCATCTGCTTGGCCGGGCCGGAAAATATTCCCGTGGTTAGTTCAATCCCTGCGCGTTTTTGGAATTGATAAATAGCTAAATATTGGGTGCTATATCGAGCGTCCACACCGACCTTGATTTGCCGGGGATGTTGTCTCGCCAAGTTAATAAAGTCGTCAAGGCTCTTTGCTGGATGATCTCGTCGGACAGCCAGCCCGATGGGTATGCTCTGATAAATGACCAAAGGGAGGAATCCTTCCGGATCATAGCCAACATTCTTTCTCACAAGTGGATTAAGGATAAGGCGGGGCAAAACCATACTGGAAACCACATATCCTTCCGGACGAGAGCGTGCAAGGAATGACCAACATGATGAACCATCGCCACCAGTTCGATAAGTGATCACGACCGGGACACCCAAAAGGTCTTTCAGCTCTGGTTGCTGGCGACGTGACATTTCGTCCACATGGCTGCCCGGTGTGTCGCATACAACGTAAAGAATAGGACGATCCGGGAAATCGGCATGCGAGTCAAATGGGGAAAGAAATCCAACAACCATAAAAAATAACCAGAGCCCGTAACCAACTAATCTGTTCATTTTAATAGCCCCGCCATCTTTATAAAACTCAAGTTTTCTTATCATATCGACCTCATAATGGTCAATGCTTTTATCAAGCAGGAGTTACCTCACAAAAATCTCCGGGCAGGCTTGCAAAGACCATAAGAAAGTTTCCCCGAAAAATTGTGGATTTGCTCTCGCAATTTGTAGGTAATCTGATGTATTATTTCTTGGGGCCTCTTTTGAATAGGATGAATTTATTTGTTATTTTCAAAACCATCCTATCGCTGGATGGCCCTTTTTGCCGTGAAAAAAGTATCCCCAAAATGCCATTTTCACTTCTAGATCGCTTTATTTCATTAACATTAATCAGCTTTCGGTAAATTAATCCAATTTTTAGGGTAAGTCCTGTAAAATTATAGTGCCAACATTGATTCCCATCAACGTCGCTCTTTACTGGAAGTTTCCGTATTAAGATAAAATTTGGGTTCACCCAGAAGCTGGCTCGATCATAGCCCGGGGCTTCCAACTGCCATCGATGGATGGTCGGTTGAGCAGAGGATATCCCATCTCTTCCCGTTGCTTGCAATAGGCCTCTGCGCAAGCCCTTGCCAAGGTGCGAACCCGGGCAATGAATCCAGCTCGGGCAGTGACACTGATGGCACCCCTGGCATCCAGTAGGTTAAAGGTGTGGGAGCATTTCAGGCAGTAATCATAGGCAGGGCATACCAGGCCTTTGTCCCCTATGCGGCGGCACTCCGCCTCGTACATTTCAAAAAGCCGGAATAACATCTCCACATCCGCCTCATCGAAATTGTATATGGAGCCCTCTACCTCGGATCGATGGTGAATGTCACCGTAAAAGATTCCACTTGTCCACTCCAGGTCGTAAACATTATCAACCCCTTGCAAATACATAGCAATCCGTTCAATGCCGTATGTGAGTTCGACGGAAATGGGCTTCAGGTCAATACCGCCGGCCTGTTGGAAGTATGTAAACTGGGTGATCTCCATCCCGTCCAACCATACCTCCCATCCCAGGCCCCAGGCGCCTAGGGTGGGAGCTTCCCAATCGTCTTCTACAAAACGTATATCATGGTCAAGGGGGTCCACGCCAAAGTATCGTAGGCTTTTAAGGTAAATCTCCTGGACATTCTGGGGGGAGGGTTTCAAGATCACCTGGTACTGATAATAGTGCTGCAAGCGGTTTGGGTTTTCTCCGTAGCGCCCGTCTGTGGGCCGGCGCGAGGGTTCCACGTATGCAACATTCCAAGGCTCGGGCCCCAGAACGCGCAGAAAAGTTGCGGGGTTCATCGTCCCGGCGCCTACCTCTATATCATAAGGTTGTTGAATAATGCAACCCTGACTTGACCAGAACCGCTCAAGAGACAAAATTAATTCCTGAAAGGTCATCATTTATCCTTTCGTAAAGATTCTCGATTATTAAGCATATAAAATTAATTCACCAAAACCGACCTGTCAAGAAAAAGTTTCTATTTCCATGTGTTCCTATATGCGATAAACAGGTAAGATAACCGCTGGTATTATTACACGAAAAAAGCACGACCAGGTTAGCTTTTTTTGGGTCAATTCCGCGATTTTATATTCAAGATGGATCAATATTCCCATTTTCACTCTCATCGCCAGATTGAACTAATTATTCTACCTCCCAGATCCTCGTTGCTTCACGCTATTTCTCAGCAGTACAAAAGCCTTATTGTTTAAGAGCTTGACATTACATGGTAGATTCAATATATTTTAAAAAGATAAATTTATTGTGTCATTGCGTACTGAAGGGTTGGCAATGGGAAGGAGTTATTATATATGGCAAGAATCACAATAGAAGATTGTCTTGAAAAAATAAATAACCGCTTTGCACTGGTTCATCTTGCCGCAAAGCGGGTCAAACAACTACTTAAAGGCGATCAACCTCTTGTACAAGCTGACAACAGGGAAGTTGTCATCGCGCTGCGGGAGATCGCTGCCGGAAAAGTAACGCCTGAAAGCGATGTCGATAATATTAAAAGCGCTCTTGAAAAGTAAATTGCTTTCTCACTAAATTTTTTTAACTTTTTCTTTCTTCCAATCCCCCAAATTTTTGTGCTCAATTCGGAAAACGGGTTGCAAAATGGAGTGGGAAAATCTCTGCAATCGCTGTGGCTGCTGTTGCTACGAAAAAATCGAACTGGTTGAGGGTGTAATTTTAATCGGGGAACCTTGTCCATATCTAAATACCGATAGCAAGTTGTGCAAAATCTATCCAGAGCGCATGCGCATAAATCCGGATTGTATAAAAGTGACGGAAGAAAATATTGGCCGTTTTTACTGGCTGCCCTCTCATTGCGGGTACCAGCGATATTACGAGAGCAAAAAGCATAAAAAATCGGAAAATGGAAACTAATCAGCCTCCGAAAACCTTTGAATCCTTTGAGGCCGCCTCCCTTTACTGCCCTCGATGCCGTTCGGCCATGCCGGTGAGAAAGAAGCTTTTGCTCCTTCTCCCGGATGGCGAACTTTATGACTTGTTGTGTTCCCGCTGCTTTTCTTCCATAGGGATCAAGAAAGAAGAGAAACCTCAAGCAAAAATCTTCTTTACCCGATAGTAGTTATGTATCGGCACATTAACATCCGGAAAGTTCAGGCAGGGATTTTAAGCAGATCGACTTGCCGGTAGAAAATCTTGTCATTCAAACTAATTATTGTGGTATTATAAAATTTATTCCAACCAATGATAGCGGAGATAGTTGATGGCCAGTATAGAGAAAGAAATCCGAACCTTGGAAAGAAAGATCGAGGGGGATTCAGATTCCGGTGAACCCGAGGTCTATCTTCGTCTTGCCGAACTCTACGACGCATCGGGGAAACCGCACAGGGCCCATGCAGTGCTCAAACGGCAACTGGAAAAAAATGTTAAACCAGCCCTCGCATATTTCGGCATCGGGATGCTCCACGAGAAATACGGCGACGAACAGGCGGCTCTGGATAGTTATCTACAAGCCGCCGAGGAAGATTCCACCCTGCGGCCTGCTATAGCTGCCATCCGCCGCATTAACCGCGTTCGGCTCAAAAGAAAGATCGTCGCCAAGATAACCGGCTCGGGCCAACGGATAATGGGGAACTTTGGCTTCTTAACGATTTTTGTGTTAACCCCTCTGATGATCCTCCTGGTCTCTATCCTGGCTGTGGATACGGCCACTGGTAACTCCTTCCCGGGCTTCATTTTAGTGGTTCAGCGAATTGCGATTTTCCTGGTTTCGTTCATCGGATTTTTCGTCATCTTGAAATACTACAAGTAACACTTGCTTGCCGATGTTTTTTAGCGGCCAGTGCCTTCAACATGAACGAATCCATTCTGAAAGTGCTTTATCTTTTACTCAGGAATATTGATGAAGCTATCCAGAAGGACTCTGAGAGGCTTTAATGATACATCAACTTTGCTATTCGAAGGAAGAACCTTTAGCCAGAGACACTTTACAGAACGCTATGGGAGATTTTCAAGAAAGCGAGCTGTTATTTTTATCTTGAACCAAAATTTCGATTGACAACATGGGTATAACAAAATAGATTAACATAAGCTAAATGGCGTGAATTTTGCTCAATTTCTTTTCTTGTGCCACGTGAAGAAATATTATAGCCTAAAAAATTTGCACATTTTTCGGGGAGTAGCGCAGACTGGTTAGCGCGCCTGCTTCGGGAGTAGGAGGTCGGGGGTTCAAATCCCCCCTCCCCGACCAATAAAATAAAGGGGTTAGCAAATTGAAGCTGACCTCTTAAAGTTTTTTGCTCCTGAATTTTGTCCCTATTTTGCACAATGAGGGATATATGAGTTTTTTGCCCTTCACAAATTTCTCTCGCAAGCCTTAACCAGCCATATTCTCTCCCATGCCGATCGTCACTTTCCAAAATGTCTCACCGACTGATCACTTCTTATTCAACCGTCATGCACCACTTTCTTGCCCGCCTAGATGGATTGTGAAGCCTGCCGAATGACAAAATAATAACAAAAGGGGCAATCTCTACAAAAAGTTTGACAATTCAAAAAGCTTATGCTCTTATAAAACCGTGAAGGTTTTTTCTTTTTTCCATGAGGCACGATAATGAAGAACCAATCTGATCGCTCTCACCTCGCTCGCTAACTCCAATGCGGTTTGAATCTGACGCTGTCAGCTCACTGATCTCATTACTTTTGCCAGCCAATTTTAGGTAAATTTCTTTTTTGTCCTGATCTGACAAATTGATGGTTAATACTTTTACAAAAATGAAAGCTCTTTTTATGAAAGTTTTGAGTTTTTCGTATGAGAACGGCTATGAAGATTAATGCAATGCAGCGGGAGGGAGCACTTGATGACCGAAAGCAGCTATCAGAAGATTCAATTAAGGATCACTCCCCTGACTCCTCTCTGGACCGGTGATGCAAACAAAAAAGGGAGAAGAGTCCTTGAGACGGGTATCCTTGGTTCCCTGCGGTGGTGGTATGAGGCACTTCTGCGAGGTCTCGGCGTCCGCGCCTGCGACCCAAGCAGAAGATCATGTGAGTATGACGAGAAGAAAGGCTTGGAAATCATATGCTCAGCCTGCCGGCTTTTCGGCTGCACCGGATACAGCAGGAGCTTCCGCCTGATGATCGAAGGTGATGGCGATGCTGGCGAACGGGACATCCAGGTAAAAATAAAAACTTCCGAAAACAGGGAACATCGAGGCTGGCGGATTCCATCGAGGCTGGCTGGTGAATTGGCGCTGAGTTTTATTCCGATGCGTCCAAACAATTTCGGCGAGTTTGAAATCACCTCTCTCTATTATTTACTTCGCCTCATCGAAAGCTATGGTGCGCTGGGGGCTAAGGCCAGCCAGGGCCAGGGGGTGATCCGGGTTACAGAATGGGGTGATCTGAAGGAAAAGATGAGGTATGAATCGTGGAAAGAGCAATTGAAAGCGCAACCGCCGGAAGGAGCCTCGCAGAGTGGTTATCCGCCCGACCTGAGGAATTTCCTCGGCGCCACTATTGTCCTCAATGATGCCCTGGATGCAAGAAATCTTTGGGATAAACTTGAACTTGAAGCAACATTAAATAGAAGAAGCTGGCAACCAGCCACCGGGGTCAAATGGCTTCCCTCCGCCCCGAGGGTTCGGGCGCACCTGCGCGGATGGCTGATGGATGAAAAGAATGTGCCTCATTTTACTGGTAATCTCAGGCCAGAACGCCACCGTCTCATGGGTGCTTTTAAACCTCCAAAAGGCTCAGATGTGTTTGTCTCACATTTTTACATGTTCGATAACAGATGGAGAATGAGAATTTTTGCCTTTATACCCAGGGATGGGAATAAGGTGGATAAGGAGATGCGCGCTCTACTGACTGATCCGAAGAAACTCAAAAGTGAGCTCCATAATGTTTTTGATGATCTTAAAATTGAAATAATACTCTACCCAAAAGATATCAAGGGGCTTTTGACACTTACTGAAGGAGATCGGTCATGACACAAGCCCATATGTTCGATCACTATCTCAAAGAAGCAAGGGGTGCACCTGGGAGGCAGAAACAGGAACTTGGCAATAAGCTATATAATGAAGCCAAGAAAAGAGCCTGCGACTGGATGCCTCGAATTGCAAGGAAATTGTTTTTTCTGGAAAAATCCGATCTCGGATGGCTGCCTGACGGCTCCTGGTTGCTTGAACTGGAATTCAGTCTGGCCAAACCCTTTACAAGCAAAACAGAAGAAGAATTTCATCCTTATCGGAACTCCCACGAAATTCACAATCCCATCGTCCGCGACCACCTCACCGGCTTGCCGATGGTCAAGCCAACCACATGGAAAGGTCATCTGCGCTTTGCAGCAAAGAAAGAAGGTATAGAGAAAAACATTGAACACCGCCTCTTCGGTCCTGATGATGAAAATGAAGAAGAACAAGAGGTTAAATGGATTGGGCGACTGCGATTCTTCCCCACCTTTTTTGCTCATAGTGTTGAACAGGTGGTGGTGACGCCTTTGTATCGAGACACACGCACCCCTGCCCGTGGTCCTATTGACATCGAGGTGGTGCCCGCCGGTGCCCCAGGAACGTTCCAACTCCTGTATCTGCCATGGCCCAGAGGGGATGGGTGGTCTCAAATTCAGATCGCCTATGATCTCCTGGGAGCGGTGAAAGCCTTAAAAACCATGTTTCTGGTCTACGGCTTCTCGGCCAAGAAGACCGCCGGGTGGGGTATAGTTGATGATGCTTTGCAAAAGGGGGAGATGGTCGCCAAAGGACGGATGTGGCCTGAAGGTGACTCAAAACTGCTTCAAGGTGCACCAAAAAAAGAAACGGTTTTGCAGATATACAAAATCCCATCCGTGAGCGCGCTGGTTAAGAAGGCAGGCCAGATAGCCCAATCGCTCAGGAAGGAGGCAGCCCATGACCGATCTTCTTAAAAAGATCGAAGACCATAAAGAAGCCATTCTACTTGGCGAAATAGGCGCTTTGTTCCACATGATTGGTAAGGCTTCCGCTGAGTTTCTTCAAGCTCACTCTAAAGAAGGCGGTGCACGAGATACTCATCAAAACTTGAAACATATTCCTCAACTTGAACAATATCTTCGTAGGCCAGAGCTAAAGGAATCTTTTTCTATCAATGTGAAAAGGAAAAGAGAAACCCTGTCAGGAGATTTCACAGACTTTATTACCAAGTACAAGAGGGATAGAGATAAAGATGGAGGACCAGACTGTAATCTTTTATGGTTTTTCAACACCTGCCACCGCATGACCTCCGCTGATGAGAAAGGCGTGGTACGGCGCCTTCAATCCATCCATGACATGTGGATCACCACGCCCTTTGGCCACCGAGTCCATAAGATCGACCCTGAGTGCGTGGAAAAGAAACGTGCAGAGATGGATGAAGGGCTTGCAAGGGTCTTTGAGCGTTACATCAATAGCCAGATAAGCATTGAGTGTTTACGAGAAGAAGTTGGAAAGATTCTCAAACCCGGTTTTGACTATGCCCTCGGCGAAACCCGGGTGCCTGCAAACGACGTGACTCTCTGGGCGCAGTCGTATGGTGTCGCAGCGCTCTATAAGCCGGCCCTGGCAACCCTGGCCATAGAGGAGGATCCATGCCAAAATAAGAATGAAAACTATGATTTCAAACAGGTAAAATGGCGCCTCCTGGGCGTCGGGTGGAACGGCCTTGGTTTCTTGCAGAAGGGCCTCAAGCCTGCGGATATTCTGGCACGCCAGAAAATCTTGCGTGATGTGATTGATGAAATTCAACGACAACTTGAGGTTCACTACCCCACCGGCAATCTTTTTTATCAGGACATCAACGGCGTTTTCTTCACTTTCCCAGGGATTGATAATGACAAAGCCCTCGATCTTGTCAGGGAACTGTCTTCTCACGTAATTCCGCTTATTAGAAAGAAATCTGACAATGAATTGTGGCCGTTCATCACTTTGAGCAAACCCAGCAGGACCCTCACGGGAATCACTGGAGAGATTCAAATTCGAGACAAGTTTGCAGCTCTTCCCCGGGTAGCGGTGATTTTCTCTTTGGAAAAAGATGATTCCACCAGAGAAGATACACTCCTTATGCCGGGGCCGACAATGATTGCTCCTGCCGGTGGCCAGGATATATGCCCTGTTTGTTCCTTCCGGAGCAAACCTCTGACAAAAATGAGCTGTAAGACTTGTGAAAAACGGCGTTATGGCCGTCAGGAGAAATGGTGGAACAATCGGGATGGACAAACCATCTGGGTGGATGAGGTGGCGGATGCTGACAATCGAGTTGCTTTGTTAACTCTCCATTTTGACCTGTCAAAATGGCTGAGCGGAGACTGGTTCTCAACTATATTTAGCCAATCTATTATAGATTGGAGAAACAGTAACGAATACATGAAGGCAGTTAAAAAAAGGAAGCAAATTGAATCATACGGAAAAAGAAACTCAATAAGCAACATTGAATTTGAAAATCCAACGTTAGAAACTGCAATAATTTTTTCAAAACTTATTCTTAATCGAAGCAATCCAAATGTCCGCGCTGAACTTCTACAGACATTTTTTGACAAATCGGCAATTGAGGTAACCCAAAACCCAAATGACGACAACTTTGTTGATAATCATCTCAAACGGCTGGCTGAAAGATTAAATTTAGTAAAATTAACGCCGGAAGACCTGATAACATCGCTCTTCACTCAAAACCCCTCCCCCGGTCGCCTCATGCGAATATGGGAAGAAACAGGGGAATTTTTCGAGGCCTGGCAGAGCATCATAGAAAATGAAGTATTCACTGAGATTGAGCGGCCAAAGCGCCTCTTCTTCACCACGGAATCTCCAGTGAAAGATGTTCATAAAAATGGCACCTACCGTATCACTATACCAGGATTAGCGCCCGGGCCTGTGGCGGTCCTGTGCTTGAGCGAAGATCGCAAAGAGTTTCTGACCATAGATTCTTTGGAGAAATTCAACTTTAGAAAGGATAGTGAAAGATGGCAAGGCTTTGAGGCTGTGCAAAGAGCACTTAAAGAAAACGTCATTTTCACCTGGCGTGATGATGAAACAGGAGACGTGGTTCCCCAACCCTCTAATCACACCCGCATTCAAAATACGGAAATTGATACTGAATACCTTCCCCTCATTCTCTTTGCCAAGTCACCGATATTCTTGCAACTTCTCCTTCCTGCCTCCTGCATCCCGAACGCGCTCAGAAAACTTCTGTGCTTCTTCAATCAACGCTTCGCACTGGTGCAGGGCAAGCTCCCTCTCCGCGTGAGTCTTCTGGTTGCCAAGAGGAAATTTCCCCTCTATGTGCTCCTGGAAGCCGGGCAGATGATGCTTGATCCCCATCTATTAGATCTATTAGGAGCAGTTGAAGGGAGGGAGATCCATCCCTGGTGGAAGACTACATCTGAAAGGGAATATCCTTTTTATGAAGATTTCTACGGATACTACCCTAAAAAAAGGTTAAATGTTGAGGGAAAGTTTAATCTTGAGGATTTAGCTCCCATCAATAAAGAAGAGAAATTCTTGCTCACTCCGGGATACTTTGATTTTGACTTCCTCGGATCCACCGCTGATCGACACCGAATCAGCTATAAAAAAATAAACGATGAACTTAGGCGCCGCTCCATTTGCTACGGCCCCATCCGGCCAAGACCCATTCCCTTCCATCGCCTAAAAGATTTTTTTGACATGTGGGAAATAATCTCACACAAGATGACCCGAACCCAGCGCCATGCGCTAGAAGAAGCCCTCATCACTAAACTGGAAGAATGGAAGACGGTTAAAGAAGATCACATGCCGGTCTTCACAACCTTTGCAAAAGCTGCACTACGGCGTAGTTTTGAGGGAAGCTGGCAAAAAATTCAGCCCGATGACCGGCACAAGCTGGAGGACTCTCTCCAGAATGGGTCACTGCTGGAAACACTTGAATTGTTTTCGCACATTATCAAGGAGGACTAATCCTATGACAGATTCACAGAAATACCTTGCTCTGTGTCTTGATCCGGTCCACATTGGCACCGGCGGGTACCGGCTGGGCCGGGTGGATATGAGCATCGTCAGAGAGCCAGCCACCGGGATTCCCAAGATTCCAGGCACTTCTCTGGCGGGTGTGGTAAGAGCTTATGCTGAAATGGCAAAGAATGAAAATCCAAGCCTTCCAGACATTAAAATTGTTTTCGGAACTACTGATGAAGAACCTGCCAGACAGGGCATGCTCCGCTTCTTTGACGTACAGATCGTGCTCTTCCCGGTTAGCTCCCAGCTTGGAACCGTCTGGGTGAGCACCGCTGAAAGACTGAAACAGTGGCTTCCACCTGCCGAAGGCACAGAGATTTTGCTTCCCGAAAGCCCCCAAGATGAATACATGGACAAAGTTATCGCTCTTAAGGGAATTGATACGCAGAGGCCCATCAACTTGGGCTGGCTGCTATTGGAGGTAGAGCCTGCCAAGGAAACCGAAGTAAAAAGACACTTACCGTTGTCCTTATCCTTCGTCGAAAGACTTGCGGTGGTCTCGGAAAAAATATTCCATCATCTGGTCAATGACAACCTGGAAGTGCGCACTTCAGTCGTGATTGATGATCAAACTGGGGCGGCAGAGCCTGGAAAGCTCTTCACCTACGAAGCCATTCCGCGTGGAACTGTGATGGGGTTTGAAATAGCAAGTGATCATCGACGAAAAGACAATGTATCTGAAAATGAGATAAATAGGCTTCTTGAAAAAGCCTTTGGCACCCTTAAAATCTTGGGCATAGGCGGAATGGGAACACGCGGCTTCGGCCGACTTGAGGTGGTACATCCTCCCGTTCAAAAAGGAGGGGAATAAAAATGATAAACCTTGATTTTCTGTGCATGAAGACCGCCCAGGAGATTGTTGGGGATGGAAAGGCAAACGATAAAGAAAATGTTGCCATCAAAGGGCTCGGCGTGCTCATAGAAAACGGGCCCTATGGGATGATTCTTTATCTTGAAAATTTAAAAAATGATACTGGAGTTTGTTATAAAAAAAGTCTTCTCGGCCTTTGCAGGGGAAAGCAAGTCTCCAAATACCTGAAAACTAAAATCCAGCCCCCTGATGACGGGAATTTTCAAGGTACAGTGATGTGGCTTCAAGAGTTGGCCACAGACCTTGATCGCTACCTGTTCGTCAAAAAATTATGGCAGCAGACCTTAACTTATGCCGGCTATCACGCCAAAGCTATGAAGAAAACTGAAGAGTCTTCTTCAGTTGAAAAACAGGAGAAAACCCAATGAACTGGCAGCCTTTAACAGTATGCTTTGAACTTTTAAGTCCCCTGCACATTGGGTTCTTGCCCAACAAAAAGGGGACGGTTATCGCACCCACCCGATGTTATGTCCCTGGTAAAAACATTTGGGGTGCTGTAACCTCGGCCTTGACGCCCCGGTTGTTTCCTTCACCCACAGCAGGTCGGTTTTCCCGCATCGGCAATGCTCTTAAGGAGAACCTGTATTTTTCTTATTTTTATCTATCAGATAAGGAAAAACTATTTTTGCCTTGTTATAAGGAACTGGGTTCTTCAGATTCTAAAAAGATATCAAAGCAGGATGAGCATGAAAAGCAAGGATTACTATGGGGCGGGATCAGCGACCAGGAATTCCGCAACCGGTTTCTCGATTCCATCGTATCAACGAAAATCTCCAACGAACAAGGCAGTGCTGAATATGGGAGTTTGCATGAGATTGAGTTCATCCGGCACCGCATCGGCAAACCTGGTGAGCAGTCCCAACCGGTTCTGCTAATTGGTTATGTTTGGGTTCGCGAGGGCGCGAAAATTATAGACGAACCAGTCGAGATGGGAAATGGTTCTATTATAGTGAAAGGAATTGACCTCTTTGACGACATCGCGATCGGTGGCGAGCGAAATTACGGGTTTGGCAGATTGCAAAGAGCTACAGTTCCAGATGATTGCAAATCATCCATGAATCGAATTCGGGAAATGCAACCAGAAGAGGAGATAGCAATCGATAGAAACAAACCACTGATTGGACATTTGCCTTACTGTGAGTGCAAATGGTTTGTGGGCGATATTGAAATTCTTGCAGGCCGGGAGTATGCACAAGAGGATTCCGCAAAAGAATTTATAAACCCGGGAAAGCACAGTATCAACAGCGGTTACTATTTTGTTCCGGGAACGCGAGTGGATGCTGGAGTTGCGCGGATGGATTGGTGGGGGAGACTTAAGTGGGAGTAAAGAACCCCGTGCTTCCGCACAGGGTTCTTTACTCGAAAAATTAAACTTTGGTATACGAGCTTGCGTAAGTCCCATCAATAGTGAGAAAGCTTGGGTTCAAATCCCCCCTCCCCGACCATTGATATCAAAAGGTTGAATGGCTCCTCCAATTTACGGATGGGAGGAGCCGTTTTTTTGAGTGATTTGCCTATGAT
>CAZTAS010000100.1:0-21510 GCA_964611635.1 uncultured Thermodesulfobacteriota bacterium | reverse complement strand
ATGGACGGTAGTATCTGGAATTTATCATTTCGGAACTGGATGCCTAGGGAGGTTCGGTAGAGTTGATCTATTCGGGATCAAGATACTTTAGGAGATGATTGGTCTGCTTTTAACGCCGTGTGATTGAAATAAGACTCGAGATCCATATAGGCCATTTGTTAAGCAAGATGGCCGTCTCTTTGTTGCAAAGCATGGAGGATCTCTATATGCTCCCCGAGAGAGGACTCAGCCCGGTTGGGAACCAGAGGGAAAACGGATCGGACGCGATCGATATTGTCCCACAGAAGATCATTTTGTAAAGCTTCGGATAAGGGCAAGGGCCCTCGCCTGCTGAGGGCCAAAAATAGCGGAGGCGCTGCCAATCGTCTCGCATAAGCTATTTGGAAAAAGGCGATAGAAATGAGCCGAATCAAGCGCACAGCTTTATGGGAGGAACTGTAAGAGATATTCACAAATGCTAGTAAAAGAATAAGCTGAATTGACAAAGATCGTAGTGGCAGCATAGCATTATTCCAGAACAAATTATCCCTATTGTAGAGGAGAGGAAAAATTTATTATATTTAGTTTTAAACTTCATTCAGTTTTTTGTTCTGAAAAAAATAATAAGGGACAGCCTAGAAGGAGGAAAAAATGTCAAAAGCTCACATAGAAATCTGTGGCTTCAAAGTCGCTCCGTGTGAAAAACTACATGCAAGACTTCCAGTAGCCGAGCTAGCGGACGGAACCAGTATTAGCCTTCCATTGATATTAATCAATGGGGCAAAAGACGGAAAGACTTTGTATTTGCAGGCATGCGTCCATGGGGATGAAGTGATCTGTGTGGAGATCATCAGACAAGTGATTAAACATATCAAGCCGGAGCAATTGTCTGGTGCCATCTTGGCAGCACCGATTGTCAATATACCTGCTTTTTTAAGCAAAACCAGAGGATTCATACTTGAGGAAAGAGGCCCTATCGATATGAACCGGGCATTTCCGGGTTCAAAGCAAGGACTGCTAACAGAGAGAATTGCTTTCCGTGTTTTTAATGATTTATTATTGAAATCTGATGCAGCCATAGATTTTCATGCAGCATTAGCTGGCGCTATTATTTATCCCTTCACGTATGTCACTCCTGCAGAGGGTGAAGAGGAGTTGCTCAAAAAACGTGATGCGCTGGCCAGAGTTTTTGGTACGCAACTCATTTACTACCATCATGTGAATGAACGATGGCATCGTTCGAACTACGGCTATTCATTTGCAGCCCAAGCCAGCCAGCATGGTATTCCTTGCATTATGGCTGAGTCGGGCGAGGCCGGTAACTTGAATACTCAGTTTGTCGAAATAAATGTACAAGGGGTTCTTAACATCATGATGCATCTGGATATGCTTCCGGGGACTCCACGTGTGCCCGAAAGTCAGCTTCGATTCGATGAATATTCAGTGATTAGGGCTAATAGGGGTGGTATTCTAGACATTCAAGTGGAAGCGGGACAGAAGCTAAATTCTGGCGATCTTATTGCTGAAATTAAAAACAGTTATGATATCCTTGAGGAAATTCGTGCACCATTTGACTGTATCATATTGCGAGCAATGACAATGGCTGTTGTATATCCGGGCGCGGAGGTGGCATGGGTAATCGATTTGTCAAAAACTCGCCAGCTATAACTCTACGAAGAAATAGTATCCAGGAGAGTTAGAATCATTATGGCGCCTACTCGGTGGAAAAGTTAATGATTATCTTTTAAAGGAAAGCAAAAAATGAAGCTAAAGGAGGTGATTAAATAGTTTGGCAAGTTAGCTCAGGGATAAAAGAAAAATTATCCAAAATAAGGAAAATGTTAATAGTCAAAAACCTTTTTTCCGCATTTTACTGAAAAATGAATTACGTCAAAAAGGAGTTAAGACAAATGAAAAAGAAAACTATTGCTATTTCTCTTTGTTTTTTATTTGGTTTAATTTCTTGGGGATTTATTCCAGGGGTTGCGGAAGCAAAAACCAACTATATAAGGGTCGGCGCAACTTCTCCAGGTAGTTTTTGGTATGTGGTAGGTGCACGAGTCGCCGATTTGTTTAACCATAAAATCCCCAACACCAAAGCTTCTCTTGTACCAGGAGGATCTGTCGCAAATCCTCGTAGTGTAGCCCGAGGAGAGATTGAGTTGGGGATGACATGGACTAACAACTCATATCTTTGTTATAATGGATTGCCTCCGTATAAAAAAGCTTATCCTAACATCCGCTTCATCGGCGCTGCCCAAATTGCTATGTTGCAGTGCGTTGCGAGGCGAGATAGTAATGTTTATTCCTATAAAGATTTATCCAATAAGCGAATAAATCCACTGAAGATTGGTTGGGGTACCCGAGTTGCTATAGAAATTATCTTGAAACATTATGGAATGACTTTTGAAAGCATTAAGAAAAAAGGCGGCGTCGTTCATGGACTGGGTCACTCCGATGGTATGGCGATGATGCAAGACGGGAAGCTTGACGTACTTTGGGCATTTGGTGGGCTTAATCCACACGTTATATCGCTGGCTGAAAATCCCGGGATTCGACTTATTGGTTTGGACGAAAACATAGCGGATAAAGCTATAGCCGATCCAAGACTAAGAGGGATGTTCAAAACCACATGGCCCAAAGGGGTATATAAAGGATGTGATGAGGATGTACCTACTATTGGGGTTCTGGAAGCTTATGTAGTCAATGAGAATATGCCTGATGATATAGCCTATCAGATAACCAAAGTCCTATACGAAAGCTCTGAGCTTCAAGATGTATACAAGGGAAGTATCAAAAGAGGTCTTCCTTCAGCCTTCAATATCGAGCATGCGCACTTGGGTGCTGTTATCCCGGTTCACCCTGGGGCCAAGAGATATTTCCAAGAAAAAGGAGTTAAAGTTGAATGATTCTGAGTAGTTCAGGTTTTTACTTACCAATTGAATTGGAAGGCAAAAAAGATTTTCTGTTATCTTTTTGGAGCTAGACCTGAACGATGAGGAGCAATCTTACGGAAAAGGTAAGTGTTAAATAGCCAATAAGGTGGAAGAGTTGTTTAGTTAGTTACAGTAGTATCAAAGTTAAAACAACTACAGTTGATCCGATAGATGAGAGCAAAACTGGAAGAATAGTCTAATAAAGCGATTCCTTATAAGGCTGGGGGGGCAACTTCAAATCTTTGACTAAGGGAGGCTATTAGGTTTTCTCTTTACTCCAAGTTGCCCCCTCAACCAAACCACTACAATTACGCCAAGAGGATTATGTAATGATTAATATGGGCGGTGATCCCAGCATTAAGGAAACCGATGTCCTCATTATCGGAGCAGGTGCCGCCGGGATGAAAGCGGCCATCTGCGCTTCTGACGCGGGATTCAAAGTAATACTTGTGTCTAAGGGTCCTTTGACAAGGAGTGGTATCACGCCACTGGGCTTTACTGGGTTCACTGCCTTCATTGGCCAGTACGAAGAAGATAATGCAGATGCTCACTTTCGAGATACTGTGATCGCAGGAAAGTATCTCTCGAATCAGAAATTGGCACAAACCTTAGCTGAGAAAGCAGGAGAGGCTGTCCGTGATCTTGTAAATTATGGCTTAGTTTTTCACCAGGAAAAAGACGGAAGACTCCTCCAGTTGGCCGTTCCAGGAATGAGCGGCCCACGAATGTTGCGAATCAAAGAGGGCGGGAAAAACCTGGCAATATGTCTGGCACGAGAAATTAAAAAACGATCATCAATTCAGGTTTGGGAAGATACTATTATCCTCAACCTAATGCTGAATACTGGCAGAGTTGTGGGAGCGGCAGCGATATCTCTGCGAGGCTCGAAAGGTATCTTTTTCTCTAGCAAGGCAACCATCCTGGCCACCGGCGGCTTCGGTCAGCTCTGGCCTTATAGCGACTGTCCTCCTGAGAGCACAGGTGACGGCTATGCTTTGGCCCTTAGAGCGGGAGCGGAGATCATCGATATGGAACAGCAACTTTTCTATCCTACTGTGGCGATTAGACCTCCTCACATTAAGGGATTGGAAATATCATACGAGCACTTCAATGTGCCTGGTGCCCGAATGATAAATAAATTAGGCCAGCCGGTTATTTTCTTTACTCATCCCCTCCCTACACGGGATGAATTAGCCTGGAAGATTTATAATGAAATACAACGAGAGACATCAGGCTCAGATCAGGGGTTATTCATTGACTTTTCGCAATGTCAAGATTCAGACAAGAAGCATGTTGCCGAATCTTTGCCAGCACAGAATCGTCTGAAAGAATTTGGAATCGATTTTACCCAGCAAATGCTAGAAGTAGCACCAGCGGCCCATAGCTCGCTTGGTGGCGTAAAAATAGACGAAAATGGACAAACCTCTGTTTGTGGTCTTTTCGCCTGCGGCGAAGTCTCGGGTAATGTTCACGGTGCAAATCGCCTTGCAGGAAATGCTTATGCGGAAACTCAAGTATTTGGAAAATTGGCTGGACTGGGAACTTGCAATTATGCTGAGAAAATGGAATCTTATATTCCACCTCTGAACGATATTGAAGAACTCTTTCTATCTTCACTCTCCTTTCTTGGAAAGGGTGGCGATTATCGGGCCTGGAAACTGAAAAAAAAGATACAAGAGTCAATGTGGCGTGGCATGGGCTTAATCAGAAACGAAAAAAGCATACAAAATACCTTAAAGGGGATTCAAACTATTCGAAAAGAGGAACTTCCGCAATTGCTAATGCCTCGGACAAAACTCTATAATCTAGACTTAATCGAGTCTCTCGAGGTCAAAAACATGCTGGATGTTGCCGAAATCGCTGCCTGTAGTGCTCTCCATAGAAAAGAGAGCCGCGGCACTCATTATCGAGAAGATTTTCCTCACATGGATAATCACCGGTGGTTACGTCATACGATTATCAAATTTAGCAATGGGAGCTTGAATGTCGGGAATATACCAGTAGAAGTTAAAGGCTTATTGCCACCGGAGGTCAACACTGAGTACCCTGAGAAGGCCTTATAAATCAGGTCTGTAGAAATTTTTCCAAGATAAAAAATAGCTGGTCCTCTGCAACGAAGCCCATACATATTGATGGCGAATCCTCATAGGGGGAGAATAAAGGCTGTTAAGGAGTAAAAGATGGTTGCGCAAAGCGCTAATGATATTCAAGTGAAAATCTTTCGGTATGATCCCTTTTACCATTCGAAGCATTACTACCAATCATATAGTATCCCCACATCTGAACCGACGACGGTAATGGACCTCTTGATCTATATCTATCATCACTTAGACAACAGTTTGTCATTCCGAAACTATACTTGTTATCGAGGAACTTGCCTATCGTGCCTAGTCAAGGTGGATGGAAAAAATGTTCGGGCATGTAGCACCCTTATTCAGCCAGGAGCCACAGTTTCTATTGATCCTTTTCGAAGAGAGCAGGTGATACGAGACCTAGTTGTCGATTTCAACAAAAGCACCAAAAATAAGGAATACGGGCTTTGACCCAACCTGACAATATAGCAATTAATGTTGCACAGGAAAAAATGTCTGAAACGATGCTTGGTGCAGTTGAAAGGTTATTGAGCCAACGTACACTCTCTTCTCAATGTTTCCTTGCCATAGCCATCGTTTCCATATCCTTGGCCCTGTGCTTGTATCATCTTTATGCGGCATATTTCGGCCAAGTTGAAGCACATATTTTTAGATCTACGCATCTAACTATTATTCTCGTTCTTACCTTCCTTCTTTATCCAATAATGCGCAAGGAATGGTATACTACACCAAACTGGGGATTAGTCCTAGACTTAGTCTGTATTGCACTGGCCATTGCTATTGAGGTTTACATACTGCATGACTATGAAGCTTTTTGCAACCGCATCGCTGACGCAAACGCGCTGGACTCCATAGTCGGTGTCGTCCTGGTTCTGCTAGTTTTGGAAGCAACCAGGAGGACGGTCGGAATACCCATGTTGCTGGTTTGTATCGCTTCTGTCGGATACGCACTCTACGCTGATCATTTATATGGAATTTTAGAGGGGCCTCCTGTCTCTTTCCACAGGCTTTTTAGCTATATGCTGATGGAAGACGGCGGAATATTCGGCATACCGATTATGGCTATGGCAAGCTTTATTGTGCTTTTTTTAATCTTTGGTGCAATGCTGATGGAAACGGGGGCAAGTCAATTTTTCTTGAATTTAGCATTGGCTCTCACGGGTCGGCGGGTTGGTGGCCCGGCGAAGGCTGCTGTCGTTTCAAGTATGTTGATGGGAAGTATTTCTGGAAGCTGCGTGGCCAATGTGGTCACCACAGGTTCTTTTACTATCCCCCTTATGAAAAGAATGGGCTATTCGCCAATATTTGCAGGAGCTGTCGAAGCCGTTGCTTCTACTGGTGGCCAGTTTATGCCGCCCGTTATGGGAGCTGCTGGATTTATCATTGCCGCTTTCTTAGGCGTTACGTATCTAGAAGTGATCATCGCTGCACTTGTCCCAGCCATATTTTTTTATATATCACTATATTTTATGGTGCATTTTGAGTCAAAAAAAATAGGTTTGATGGCACTTTATTCTGAAGAATTACCATCATTGCGCAAAACTTTAAGTACGGGGTGGCAGCACCTTATATCTTTAATTATTATTGTGACTATTATAGTTCTGGGATATAGTGTCTCTTTGGCTGCCTTTTGGGGTATTGCATCTGTTTTTATTCTGAGCTTCTTTTCCAGGGAAAAGAGAATCACACCGGTAGGTTTGCTCACCGCCCTTGGGGAGGCAGCTCGCACAGCGATCCCTGTTTCTATCGCGTGTGCGGCTGCTGGCCTTATCATTGGTGCTATGAGTCTTTCTGGGTTCAGTCTGCGTCTTTCTAGTATAGTTATATCCACTTCCGGTGGACATCTGTGGTTAATCTTGTTTTTTACTATGATTATGTGCTTAATTCTGGGAATGGGAGTACCAACCACAGCAGTCTACGTTGTTGTTTCTGCTGTCATAGCACCGGTCTTGGTTCAGATGGGTATTAAAGAAATGGGAGCTCACCTTTTTGCTTTCTACTTCGGTGTGATTTCCGCTATTACACCTCCGGTTTGTCTTGCAGCGTTTGCAGCGGCAGGAATAGCAAAATCAAAACCCATGAGTACAGGCTACATGGCGGCTAGAATTGGTATTGCTGCTTATATCGTGCCATTTATTTTCGTATTTAATCCAGCTTTATTATTGATTGGAAGCTTTGCTCAAATAATGTATACCATTTTGATTTCGGGCTTTGTTATTTTTTGTTTGGCAAGCGGCGCAGAGGGTTGGCATATCAGAAAAGCATCACTTTTGGAACGCATAGTGCTCGTATCGACAGCAATAATATTTCTTAAAAGCAGTTATTTTACTCATTTTGTTGGTTTAAGTCTTTTGACAGTTGTTCTGATAAAGGGAGGCGCTCATCGGATCCTGATGCAGAAACTATCAATGAAATAAAAAGGCCAGTGAGACATAATTTGATTGAGGTGAAGCGTAATGCTGAGAAATTTGAAAGGGTGGATTATTTATATATCGGTTGGTGCTGTTTTTATTTATTTTGGTCTGAATAATTATCACTTTATCAGATATAATTTATTCATTCTTTCCTTAATTGTCCTTTGTTTGGGTATGACGGTGTTATTCTGGATATTTTTTCATCAAAACTCTGGGGACTGATCCATTCTGGAGCCTCTCCGATTTTTTCTCAGACAATATCCAATCACTACCTGGTAATTGATGCTTATAAAAGATGTTATATAAAAGAAGCATATTTCCTAAAGGAAACTATAAGTGATAAGAATTACTGAACAAGCGCTTCGAGATGGAAATCAGTCATTAGTGGCTTCAAGGATAACGACTGAGGATATGTTACCAATAGCAAACAAACTGGACGAGGTCGGTTTTTCCTCTTTGGAAATCTGGAGTGGTTCTATATTCGAATGTTGTATGAGATATTTAGAAGAAGATCCTTGGGAAAGATTAATAAAATTAAAAGACCGGATACCTCAAACCCCTTTGAAAACCCTGATAAGAGCTCAGAATCTACTAGGTTTTCGAATCTTTTCGGATGATGTGGTTTATGAGTTCACAAAATATGCAGTCAAAAATGGATGCAACATTTTTAGCATTTTTGATTCATTGAATGATACAAGAAATATGGAAGTCCCTATCAAGGCAGTTAAAAATGAGGACGCCATAGCAGAATCATGCTTGTTATATGCGATTAACCCGGTCTACACACTTGAGAAATTCATACAAATAGGAAGAGAACTGGAGAGATTTGGAAGCGACATTTTTTCCATACACGATAGTGCCGGAATACTTTCTCCCGGGGTAGCTTATGAATTAGTTGCCAGGCTTAAAAAAGAACTGAAAATCCCTGTTTGTCTTCATTGTCATTGCGCGACTGGAATGGCTATGATGAGTTATTTGGAAGGTTGTAAAGCCGGTGCCAATATCCTCGATACATGCATTTCCCCCTTATCAGGCGGGGCATCGCTTCCACCAACAGAGGCGATTATTGCCGCTTTCATGAAGACAGAATATGATTGGAAGTTATTAAATCAAATCAAAGAATATTTTTCAGGCCTGTGGAATAAATATGAATCTTATTATAAACGAATGCTTTTTGAAATAGATATGGCAGCATTTCTGCATCAACTACCCAGCGGAATGCTTTCCCATTTAACGTTTCAATTGAATCAGCTGGGGGCGGCTGATAAATATGACTCTGTATTGAAGGAAGTACCTATAGTAATCAAGGATCTTGGCTACCCACCCCTTGCTACTCCATCAAGTCAAATTGTGGCTGTGCAATCTGCTTTGAATGTTATCACAGGGGAGAGATATAGAGTCATTCCCATTGAAGTTAAAAAATATATTAGGGGAATGTATGGAAAACCTCCGGGGGAAATATCAGAAGAGATAAAAGAAAAAGCCCTCGGCAAGAATTGGGAAAACGAAATAATTCATTGCAGCCCAGCCGATCTTCTTAAAAATGAATTTTCAAAAGGTGAGGAGGAAGCCAGAAATTTTAGGCTTGTATCAAAACCTGAAGATGTAATAACCTATATTTTTTATCCAAAATTGGGCAAAGAATTTCTCTCAAGGGGGCGTGGCTGTGGGTCAAAAAATGGCTAAACTGAGTGAGACTATTGATTAAAAAGGCATATGATTTTGGGAGAAAGGATGGGCAAAGAAGAGGCGCTGGTCTGCTAAATCGAAGTTTTTAGCTGTCTTACAGCGTCATTCTGAGAATTTTTCTCTAACATAGTCAAGCTGCAAGTAGCCTGATAATTCTGTCAATAGATTTTGCGAACAACCAAATCATGTAGCAATCTTCGGTGGAAGCAACAAAATTTCAAATATATTTGGCTAGTATTCTTTGGAGGAACCAACAACTCCCCCAGGGGGATTCTCTCCAGCAGGTTGACCTCAAGGCGCTTCTTGAGCTCGTGCATGTCAAGGGGAGACATAGATATAAATCGCAGAAACGCCAACAACAGATAGGTGCACAGGGCGATGAAGATCTGAATCAGCACGGCGTTTCTGCTGGTGCCCAGAAAGCTCTTGATCTTCAGATGCCATTGATCCACTTGAAGAAGATCTCCACCTGCCAGCGCTCTTTATAGATATCGGCAATCTGTCGGGAACACAGGTGCATGATGTTGGTCATAAACACTTACGCATGGCCGTCTTCCGGATTCATGAAGTGCACCCGGCGCAGCTCTATGGGGATGCAATCCGCCTTTGTGCCCTTGATCTGGATGAGCTGGTCCGAGGTGATACCCAAGCTCCTGTCCACCGCAAGGCGCTTTTTGACCCGGTAGCGCGCATTGCGCTTGAGGCGCGTAACAAACCAGGCATCCTGGAGATGAATCTGGTACAGCCAGCAGTAATCATTGTATGCCCGATCGATGATCAGAATGCTGTCCGGCTCCAGGCGGAGCTTTCGGGCCACCTGGATCTCGTGAGTTTTGCCATCGGTAACGATGATACAGCGGGGAATGTGGCCCCGGTGATCAAGTAAGGGTTTGTATCTTCAGTGCTCCCTTGGTCTTGCGAAATTTGGCCCAGCGAAAGACCGAAAGACACAGCTCCACCGTGGTGGCATCCAGGGTGTAGAGCTTATGCTTGAAGCGGAATTTATGGCCAGGTGCTCTGTTCTGACATCGTTGATACATCCGGAAGAACAGCTCTTCATAAATCTGATACGGGCGTCTCTCGTTGGCCTCTGCCATGGTGGAGCGGGAAAAGTGGGAGATGCCCAGGTGGACGAGCTTGCGCAGCTTTGAACGAATGGTGGTCTCTAAGTCCAGCAGGCTTATCTGGAGGGCCAGTTGGGCATAGAGATGACAGACCAACAGCGCCCAGCAAGAAAAATTACGTACTCGGCGGTTTCCTTGATATTTCTTCACCAGCTTTTCAAACTCCCAGCGAAGAATGAATTCTAGCATCTGATGCAAGATTGTGTTACAATGAGCCATGACGTGGACCTCCTTTCCTGAGTTAATCCTTTGAAATTATAGCAGGAATCAGGGCTCACGTCATGCCTTTTTCAACCGGACAGCACCTGGAGGCCCGAAAAAGCTCAAAAAATCGTACCTCAAGCATGCAGGATTCTCCTCAACCGCCCTACTGGTGAGTATTTATGGGGATTTTTAAAACTTTAACCGGACAATACTGATCCAAAACCTAATATTTCGATAGAGAGGGATGGGCGAATTAATCGCACACCCCTCAGCTCGGGCGTTAGGCGCTGTAACCAGCAGAGTTTTTGGCTCACGCGATCTGAGAGCCAGGAGAGAAAGGTAAGATGATGAAGTTCTATCGCAATGTCACGGAGATGATTGGTGATACACCTCTGCTACGACTGGAGCGACTGGCAGGAGGCTTGGAAATCTACGCCAAGTGCGAATTCATGAACCCCTTGAGTGTGAAAGATCGGCCGGTACTGCAAATCATTCATGACGTGGAACAGGCGGGTCAGCTCAAGCCCGGCAGTACGCTTGTTGAGGCAACGAGCGGGAATACGGGGATGGCGGTGGCATACATTGCAGCCATCAAAGGTTACAGAGCTATCTTGGTGATGTCGGAAATCCAGAGCTTGGAGCGAAGGAAAGTGTTGAAGGCTTTGGGAGCCGAGCTGATTCTTACGCCGGCTTCAGAGGGGACCATAGGGGCACGGCGAAAGCTTCAAGAGATTCTGGCAGAAAACCCTGAGTTCTTCTATGTTGGCCAGCACATCAACCCATCCAACCCGAAAGCCCACTACCAAAGTACCGGTCCGGAGATATGGGAAGATACAGAGGGACAAGTTGATATCCTGGTAGCAGGGTTGGGGACCGGAGGTACGATTTGCGGGGCAGGCCGCTACCTGAAGGAGAAGAAACCAAGTGTAGAGTTGGTGGCTGTGGAACCCAAGGAGTCGCCGTACATCTCCCAGGGGGTTTTCCGCCCGCATCGGCTGATGGGACTATCACCGGGCTTTGTTCCCGAGACGTTGGATAAAGAGATCATAGATGAGATCTATTTGGTTGGTGAAAAAGAAGCCTTCGAGAAGTGCCGGGAGATTGCGCGTATGGAAGGCCTATTAGTAGGGATCTCGTCAGGTGCGGCGGCCTATGCGGCTATTGAGATCGCCAAGCGGCCAGAGAACGCCGGTAAGGTGATCGTGTGCATTTTTGCGGATACAGGGCAGAGATACCTGAGTGTGGAAGGACTATTTGTGTAGTTCAGTCAGAGAATCACTAAAGATTAAAGTGGCGAAAACAGTACGACGCCTAACCACTCGCTGCGGGCGACACGCGCTTCGCGTGCGCCTGATTTCTTAACTGTTATGCGGCCTTACCCCGATGCCTGAGTTGATACAGTACGATGTCAGGAAATGCCCTCTGCTGGCTGATTGGTTTGACAGCGCTGGTCTCATCAATCTTGTACATTCTCCCCGACCGCATCGAATCGCCCGGCACCGGGTTCTCTTCCACCCGGCTCTACTTGAGCTACGTTGCCTTTGTGGCCGTTCCTTTCTTCTCTATCGGTGCCCATGCAGTCCGGCGACCCCGCACAGGTTGGCCCGGTTTGATAGGCGCCCCGGCCCGCGGAGTGTCTTTCATTTTCTTTGCCGGCACGGCTGAGGCCTGGCACTATTGATACCTGCTATGATAGATCAAAATTTCCGTATTACAGCCCAGCGGCTTGCTGTGCTCAAAATCCTGTCCTCCAGTGATTGTCATCCCAGTGTTGAAACAATCTACAGGCAATCATGTCGGGAACAAGCCGCACTCTCATACGCATATGATCTGCGTAATGTTCAACTAAGAGTGGAGCATCTTCAGGCTTGGAGGGATAACACCGAATGACATTGTCAGGAGTTTTTTTACAAAAAAGCCAGCGATAAAGTCGGTGGTCGTTTACTAGAAAACATTTATAATTTGCAAAGTTTTGTTTTATCATTATAGTAAATAATAGTACATAGTACTGGCAAATTTCAGCATTTAACAAAAAACCAACTATATAAGTAAAGGAAGGAGCAGCAAAATGGCAAAAAAAAGCAAGACCTTAACAACAGCTTTTGGAATCCCGGTTGGTGAGGATCAAAACAGTCTTACCGCTGGGGAACGCGGGCCAGTCCTGATGCAGGACGTTCACCTTCTCGAGAAGCTCGCCCACTTCGACCGAGAGCGCATCCCGGAACGTGTGGTGCATGCCAAGGGTGCAGGCGCATATGGTTATTTCGAAGTCACCGCAGATGTGACCAAATACACAAAAGCCAAGTTTCTTTCTGAAATAGGCAAGAAGACAGAGATCTTCGCCCGCTTTTCCACCGTTGGAGGCGAAAAGGGTTCATCCGACGCAGCAAGAGACCCACGTGGTTTTGCCGTAAAGTTCTATACCGAGGAGGGTAATTACGATTTTGTGGGCAACAACACGCCTGTATTCTTCATCAGGGACCCGCTCAAGTTCCCCGACTTCATCCACACCCAAAAGCGTCACCCAGCAACCAATTTACCAGACCCCGACATGTTTTGGGACTTCCTATCACTCACACCGGAATCAATTCATCAGGTCACTATCCTTTTCTCTGACCGAGGCACGCCCGCCGCCTACCGCCATATGAACGGTTATAGCAGCCACACCTTCAAATGGTATAATGAGAAGGGTGAGTTTTTCTGGGTGCAATATCATTATAAGACAGACCAGGGTATCAAGAATCTGACCCGAAAGGAATCGAGGCGGATCTCAGGCGAAGATACAGATCATGCTACTCGTGATCTCTATAAGGCCATTGAGCGGGGCGATTACCCATCCTGGACACTTGAGATGCAAATCCTGACACCGGAACAGGCTAAGGATTTTCGCTGGGACATCTTTGATATCACCAAAGTATGGCCACATGGAGAGGTCCCGTCTATCAAGATTGGCAAGTTGGTGCTCAACCGCAATCCAGTTAATTATTTTGCGGAAGTAGAGCAAGCCGCTTTCTGTCCCGGTAATGTGGTGCCAGGCATCGCCATTTCACCGGATAAGATGTTGCAGGCCAGGGTTTTTTCCTATCACGATACACACATTCACCGACTTGGACCCAACTACCATCTGATTCCGGTGAATGCGCCAAAATACGCCCCTGAAAGCAGCTACCAGCGTGACGGATTCATGCGTGTTGACGCCAACGGGGAAGGCGGACCCAATTACTGGCCTAACAGCTTCGGCGGTCCGGAGCCGGACCCGACAGCGGAAGAGCCCCCCTTTGAGGCCTCCGGGCTAGCGGCTCGTCATCCCTACACTCATCCCAATGATGATTTCGTGCAGGCCGGAAACCTTTATCGCGACGTCATGACCGATCAGGACCGCAAGAACTTGATAGACAATATCGTTGATCATCTGGGTAGAGCGCAAAAACGCATACAAGTGCGCCAAACGTCCCTGTTCTTCAAAGCTGACCCAGATTACGGTCGTCGCGTGGCCGAGGGGCTAGGTCTGGACGTCAAGGAGGTCGAGCGCTTGGCAGCAATGTCCCAAGAAGAAAGGGCTAAAGCTACAGCGGAAGGAAGCTATGAATAGCCCTCAAAACTCATGACTGAATTAAGGGCAGGGGCAGAAATGTCTCTGCCTTTCTAATATATCCTATGTTGTATTTCAGAGCATTGGCTCTTCGTTCAATATTTCTGCAATCTTTACGTAACTCAGACTAACCAATAAATTGGTTGATATGATTTTCATATGTTAAACCCGAACTGCGTATCAGCGCACCTTGGAATGAGGAGGATGTCTGAGTAAATTTAAGCGTAACATAACTGAATGTCAGCTAAAACCCTGGTCGCTACCATTTAAGATATACATAATTTTTAGCTCAAGGCCAAAGCAGCTTTTTAGCGGTTGCACTGATAAAGTCGCGAAGGATTTCTCTAAACATCTCATCGGCCCCTTTGCCCGCCTTATCAAACAACTTCTTTAAACGCATACAGGCTATGGTTGTCTTAGGTGTATCTTTGACTATGTCCTCCAGGCATTGAGTCAATGTTTGCTTTTCTTCATCTGTCAGACCATCCAGCTCCTGGGCCATTTCGCGGGAGGCCTGGAGCCGACTCTCTATCCACGAAAAGGCTTCTCCGCAGTGGTGACAGAATGCCGGTGCGATGTAAGTCGTTTCTGGACGTATGAGGCCGGGCTCATGATAGTATCCGGGTATAGAGGCGTTACACTTCTGGCATGCTGTGATTGTGACAGCTCCGCACCGGTCGCAAAACTTCTTGTTGCATTCAGGCAATTTTACGGATTTTTCATTGATCACATGTCCATTCAAACATATTTGTGCTACGTCATACCAAGAATCCTTCATGATTTCTCTCCATTACGCTTACCACCAAGCGTTTAAGAGCGGATCGCCAAAGCTGAAATTTTTTTGCAGCGACCTCCAGCATTGATTTTAACCAAAAGGTCTCAGATCCTGCCGGGTGCGCAACCTTCACTACCAGCGAGTTTATTGCGAGATCGCCTTCTACTTCTATGGGACGCCAGTCCAGTGCCTCTTGTATCAATCCTTCCATTAATTGCTTAACCTGAGTGCACTATTCGCTCAAAACCCATTTAACAGGTTTGATTTCCTTTTTTCATAGCTATAGCTTAAAATGGGTTATTAATTGTTATTTTTTATGTCTCCTTCATTTTTCCGCAAACTGATCCACAACGTTAAGCGCCTCATCCATGATTCTGACGCCTCTCTCCAGGTCATCCTTGCCGATGATAAGCGGAGGTGCCATGGCCACGATGTTTGAGGGATTGGCCGCCATGGCTATCATACCCATCTCCCCCAGCTTCCTGGCCAGCATGAGCTTGGGGTTGTCAGCTTTCTGAACCTTGGCTACAACGGGAATAATAGGCTCTCTGGTCTTGCGGTTCTTCACCAGCTCCAGGCCCACGAACAGACCAAGGCCGCGCACGTCTCCGATGCAGGGGTGTTTTTCCTGGAGCTCGCGAGCTCTGTTCAACAGGATCTCGCCCATCTTTCGAGAGTTCTCTATGAGATTGTCTTCCTGGTAAATCTGGATGGCCCGCACCGCAGCGGCGCAAGCCAGAGCATGCCCGGCATAGGTGGCTCCGTGGGAGAAGAAATGGTCGCGGAAATAATCGGCGATGTGTTTGCGCACGATGGTGGCGCCCAGTGGCACGCTGGCGCTGGTGATGCCCTTGGCCATGGTCATGATGTCGGGCACAAAGTCCCAGTGGTCGCAGGCAAACCACTTCCCAGTGCGTCCAAACCCGCTCATCACCTCATCAGCGATGGCCAGCACACCCCATTTGTCGCAGATTTCCCGCAGCATGGTGAAATAATCGGGGGGCGGAACGATAATCCCATTAGCTCCTGTCACCGTCTCAAAAATAATTCCCGCCACAAGATCTCCACCACCCTCCAGCTCAATAACCTCGTCTATGTACTTCACGCACTGGAGCCCGCAATCGGGGTATTTCTGACCAAACATGCACCGGTAGCAATAGGGCTGGGGCACATGGATAAACCGAGTCCCGCCCGGATATTGCGCCCAATTGCGGGGATCGCCGGCAGACAGTGTCATGGAAGTCGCCGTGCCCCCGTGATACGAGCGATACCGGGAGAGGACCTTGTAGCGCCCGGTGTACTGGTGGCAGATCTTCACAGCAGCCTCGTTAGCCTCGGTTCCGCCTAGGGATAAAAAACTCTTGGTAAGATCCCCGGGGGTGATCTCAGCCAGCATCCGGCCCAGCAGCGCCCTGGGCTTTGTGGACATATTAGGCGCAATGCTGCACAGGGTCTTGGCCTGCTCAACGATGGCCTCCACCAGCCGGGGATCCTGGTGGCCCAGGTTATGGGAGACGAATTGAGAGCTGAAATCCAGATATTCCTTGCCCTTGGCGTCCTTGAAATACACCCCATTGGACGAACTGACCAGCCTTGGCGGTGTATCCGTCTGATACGACCATGACTGGAAAAGGTGATCCACCTCGTAACGGCCCAGATCTTCGGGCGAAGACGAAATTGAGTTTAAATTAATCATAATAGCAACCTCCTGTAAAATTATTTCTGATCCCAAACGAGCGCCTTCATCCCTGGATCAACCGGGGCAAAAACATAGAGATCTGAGGACATAAGGCAATGATGATCAGGCTTACTATCTCTGTGATGGCAAAGGGGATCGAGCTGAGAGATATTTCCTCCAGGCTCACGTCGGCGATGCGGGCTCCTATGAATAAGTTTTCACCCAGAGGCGGAGTCTCGAACCCGATCTCGCAGGCTACCACAAGCACGATGCCGAAGTGAATGGGGTCAACCCCCAGTTTGGTCATGATGGGAAGCAATATAGGCGTCAAAAGCATAATAGTGGCCAGGGTCTCCATCCACATGCCGATGAAGATGAAAAAGGCAATTAGCATAAGCCAGATCAACGTCAGGTCAGTGGTAAGACTTAACATCGCATTGGCGAGAATCTCAGGAATCCTGTACTGAACGATCAGTCGCCCGAAAGCACGCGCGGTAAACATTATGATAAGCACAGTACCTGTGATCTCGCCAGTGGCCGAGAGGGATTGGGTGATTCGGGGGAGTTTCAGTTCCCTATGGATGAAAAAGCCCACGAACAATGTATAAAAGATTGCCACCACCGCGGCCTCCGTGGGGGTAAAGAACCCGGTGTAGATCCCTCCGAGGATGATGAAGGGAGCCAGTATTGACCAGAACCCTTCACGAATCCGCTTCAAGATAAGGGAACCGGACCATCGATCTGCTGTCCCCACATACCCCTTGCGACGACAAATAAAATAATTCATCACCATGATCATTCCGGCTATCATGATGCCCGGGATGAACCCGGCGATAAACATAGTGGTTATGGACTGGTTGCCGCTTACTCCATAAATAACCATAGGGATGCTGGGCGGGATCACCACTCCCAGGCCTCCGGCCGAGGCAGTAATCGCTCCCGCAAAAGATCTATCGTATTTGCGGGCGATCATGGCGGGGATCATGAGCATTCCCACTGCAGCGGTGGTGGCAGGCCCGGAGCCCGATATGGCCCCGAAAAAGACGCAACCAAGAACTGTAGCGCCGGCCAGACCCCCGGTGGCTGGGCCAGCCAGAGCTTCAGCCAAAGCCACCAATCGACGCGAGACACCCGCGTATTCCATCAAAAACCCGGCCAGTACAAAAGAGGGCAAGGCCATCAGGGGAAAGGAATCTACTGAACTATAAGCCACCTGAACCAGAAAAACAAGTTTCACCTTTGCAATGAGTAGGGCAAACAAGGTGGCTATTCCCAGGGAGATAGCCACCGGTGCCCCTAGGAGCAAACAGACACCAAATGCTAAAAATAAAACCGTGGTAATCGACATGGGCACATCCTATGCTTAATCGGTTTTATACGATCGACCGTTCTCTTCGGGAACAACGCCTTTGAGTTTAAAGTAATACTGCTGTATGCTCCGGATGGTCATAAGGGTAAAACTGAGAGGGAAAATCATGTAAATGTAAGCCATTGACCACCCCAGGGTAGGAGAGATGTATTTAAATTTCATCATCGAAGCTATGAGCATCGTGCTTTCCTTAATCATCACTATGTTAAAAGCGATCCAGATCAGGTCGGAGATGCCAAGGATAATTTTTTGTATAATTTCAGGGAAAATCTTTAATTGTATTGTGACCCGGATGTGATGGCCAGTTTTGGTGGCATAGCTGGCACCGAAATAAACGAACCACACAAAGGAGAAGCGGGCCAGTTCCTCCCCCCAGGAAATGTTATAATTAAATAGGTCCCGCAGGAAGATCTGAAGCCCTAATAGACATACTACAATACTCAGCATGACCTGGCAAAAATAGTTCTCAAAATTGTTGATAAGTTTGGGTGTAAAATTGAATATCCCCCAACGTCTTTTCATTATTTCTCTCCTCGCGGCTTATGGGATATAAAGAGAGCGGGGCATTCCCCGCTCTCTCAGGATAAGAGTTACTTGCGACCAAGGAATTGGAGGGCCCTATCGAGTTTTTCCTTTCCTCCTATGCTTTTATAAAATTTAGGCCATACCTGCGAGGTGGCCTTCTCAATCCATTCCTTCTCGTTGTTGGCTGGATCCATGATCTCCATGCCTTTTTTTATCAACTCTTTTTTGATCTCATCTTCCTTAACAATGATGAACTGCCGGGCATATTCCATAGCATCCTTGCCGGCGCGAAGGATCGTATCCTTCATCTGGGGGCTTTGATTTTGAAATAGGGCCTCACTGATGATAAGAGGCTCCAGCGAAAAAACATAGCGTATATTGGTGATGTACTTCTGGACTTCGTAGAACTTCATCACGTAATCGGTGATGTAAGGATTGTCCTGGCCGTCCACGACTTTCTGCTGCAGTGCCGTGAAAGTTTCGTCCCAAGCCATGGGGGTGGGGTTAATGCCCCATGATTTATAGCTCTCGATCATGATAGCATTCTTTGGCACCCGGATGGTTAGTCCCTTGAGATCCTCCAATGTCCGGACTGGCCGCTTGGAATTGGTCAATCGCCTGAAACCCGAATAGGCCCAACCCAACAGCCGAACCCCAGCATCCCGGATGGTATTCTGAGCCAGTTCCTCTCCGATGGTTCCTTGGGTTAATTTTACGGCATCGTCAAGGCTGAGTATTAGGTACGGCAGAGTAAACAGGCCCACAGTGGGCGAGAAAGGAGTAATGTTGTTAATGGCCACGATGGAAAAGTCCATCGTTCCCAGGCGGCAATTCTGTACGGTCTCTTGCTCCGAGCCAAGTTGGCCGTTTGGGAAAAGATGAATCACCACTTCCCCATTGGTATAGGCCTCCATCAGTTTGGCGAATCGTTCACCCAGGGCCCACTGAGTGCCACCAGCTGCGTCTCCCAAGGCCATTTTCCACTCCGTTTTGGCCTGGACCCCGGAATATAAAGACAATACCAGTCCTATCATAAGGACACATGCCACAACTGTTGAATAACAATGCTTTTTCATGGTTACCTCCTTTTCGTTTTGGTGCCCCTCTTACTATTACAGCCTTATTTGTGATAACAGGATACTGGCGATACGTTATATCTTTTATGACCCCATTCCTTTCCTTTTATCACCTCCTCCTTAAGCTTTTCGAAACAAAATTTGTTAACTAGAAGTTGCTTATCTCCATTAACAAAGAATTATCATAAAAGTCAATAAAAATTGAAGTCAAATGGAGCGGCCATATTGACATTTGCCTGGCATGCCATTAATCTCCTTATGGAAGCAGAACGATGTGCGTTCAGATTCTTGAGGAAAGCTCTCATGAACAAACCTGGATCGGTTTTGGCTGTATTTGCGCACCCCGATGACGAGGGGATTATCGGAGGAACCTTGGCCCGCAGCGCAGCCGAAGGACATCCGGTTACGTTGATATGCCTGACCAGGGGTCAGGCCGGCAAGAGCAGCAACCCGGCCATCAATACACCGGAGGCGCTGGCCCGACAGCGAAAGAAGGAACTTCGGGAGGCTTGCCGAATCCTTGGTGTTACTGACCTCCGCCATTGGGATTACATGGACGGAGGCCTGGATCGTGCCAATGCCCATGAGGTTGTGGGCCGTATAGTGCAAGTCATGAGAGAGGTCAAACCAGAGGTAGTGATAACATTCGGGCCGGACGGCATATATGGACACCCCGATCACTTGGCAGCTCATCGATTTGTTACCGAGGCCTGTTACGCAGATGTTTATCCCCGGACACATCCCGAACATCTCGATGCGTGCCGCGATGCTCCCCAGGCAAGGAAGCTATACTACGTTGTCTTCCCAAAGAGTTTCTTTGAGGGGCCCAACCCAAGGCGGCGTTCCAGAACCATGGAGATTAACGGCGTGATATATCATTTTCGCGCCATCGATGATAAAGAAATCTCCACGGCGGTGGATGTCTCCGCCCACGTTGAACAGAAAATTGATGCGTATCTTTCCCACCGGTCCCAGGCACTTCCGGGTAGCACCCGGGCCACCTTGAGCCGGGAAGCCATGGCAAAAAACTTCGCCAAGGAGTACATGATTCGGGCTGAACCGCCGTGGGATGGTAAGAACCGGGAATCGAATATCTTTCAATAAGACACAGCCGAAAAAGCATCGGAGCGCTGGAAGCTTCCCTTGCAAGTGATTGAACAGGGGTTCACTGCTGTACCCCGAAAAAACGCCTTGCATTTTCTAATGTGATACGAGCCACCTCTTGCGTTTCCATATCGCGCAATCGTCCTAAAAGATCCAGTGTCGTTAAAACATCCACAGGACGGGAGAGCTTTCCTCTGTATTCCACAGGGGTGTCAGTCTCGACCAGGATCTGCTCAAGAGGCGCTCTAACAGCAGCTTTTCTGTGTTGATCACTGTAAGCCAGAGCCGGTGTGACGGAAATGTAGTAGCCGCTGGCCAACAGATGATCCAGCACGTCCAGCGGACCGCTGTACCAATGAAAAACCGCCCTCGAAATGTAAGCTTCCCTTACCATCTCAAATGATCGGGCGTGAGAATAGCGGGCATGGACGATCACCGGGCGGTCTTTTTCATGAGCTCTTGCCAATAGCTGTGCGAATACTCTGTACTGTAGCTGGCGGGGCACTTTGGCCTTATAATCCAGACCCACTTCTCCCAGGGCCACGCATTCGGCCAGGCGCTCTTCCACCCATTGGAGACAGGAATCTATTTCCACTTGGTGCAGATTGCAAGGATGTAAGCCCACAGCGGGCAGCACATAGCCAGGGTATTCTTTCGCAAGCTCCATGACCCGCAGATTAGAAGCCATATCCATCCCAACTGCCACCACCGCCACGACTCCTGCGGTGCGAGCCTCAGATAGAGCACAGGCCACATCAGGAATTTCCTCCAGGTGAACATGGGTATCTATTGCATTAACGTGTTTATCCATGATTTTCCCTTCCCGAGTAACATTAAGTTCGATTTAATTTCAGTACCAAAGCCAGCACACCTTCTCAACCGCGCGGACCCGATCTGACATCTAGTGCTTACTTGTATAAATCAGAGTAACATTTTTTGAGTGGTACAGCAC
>CAZTAS010000099.1:0-21585 GCA_964611635.1 uncultured Thermodesulfobacteriota bacterium | reverse complement strand
GCTCTATTGGTGAGCCTTTGAAGAGCTTGAGAAATAGCTTAACCGGACACTACTGGTTTTGATTAATCCATTTTAAAGGGGCTTACATCATTTCACGAAGCCGAAATAACAATGTGTTAAATTTCCGCATGCTTATGGGTATGCCCAAGCTAGGTCGGCTTGAAACAAGAGAAACTTCAGAGGAGTAACGTGTTATGAACCATTGGTGGATAGATGGACCAAGGTTCCTTGGGAGCAGCAACCTGACGACTGACGAGCTGAAAGAGCTCCACAAACAAAGCTTTCGGGCACTTATTTTTCTTCTCGATGAGAACGAGCAACCCTCTCATTATGACTTGGCTGATGCAAAGGCGTTGGGTTTTGACCGGGTCTCAATCCCTATCAGGGATTTTCCGCGCCGACTCAGAAACAGTTCGGTTAGTTCTTGAAAGCTGTAAACCAGTCCTTGGAAAAAGCCAAGGTGGTCATGCACTGCCAAGGCGGATCAGGTAGAACAGGAACGATGGCGGCAGCATACTGGATTCAAAAAGGCTTAGGGCTGAAGAGGCGATAAATAGGGTAAGGCAAAACAGACTCCATGCGGTTGAGACCACCGAGCAAGAGGAGAGTCTGGAGGAACTGGAAAAGTCCCTAAGGCCTTAAGACAACCGAGATCCTAGAAGTAAGGAAGAAATTTCAACTTTCAAGTTTTGGGGGCACGCAAGGCTCAGAAATTTTTAAGTAACACTGGGACCTAAAGGTGAGTTCAGAAATGGAAAAAATCGCCCAAAGGGATAAATCTTGAAATATTTTCTACGAGTGTGTCCGCATCTGTCAAAGTTGTGTGCTATACTGACCCTTAAATCACATAGGGAAGTGATGAAACTCAAATAATCCTAGAGAATTCAGATACATAGCTGAATATCAGGACAGTTTCAGGCATCAGAACACAATATGTGGGAAATATTGGAAATCAACCACAATATACTGTTGGTTTTCGTTGACAACTGCCATTATAAATTCTATAATAAATAAATTTTGTCCAGGTTAAAGGAAGGGCCATGGAAAACGAACAGAATAAAGACAACGAAGCTGCGATCTATCCAATTTTTGCGAGACATGAGACATTTCACCCGAGATTTGGATGGCTGAAAAAGGGTTTTGACAAGGCTGCTGAGGATGACCGAGTCTTTTCCAAAGATTCTGCCCCTGTTGTTTTAGGGATCGGCAAGAACATGGTGAAGGCCATCAGATACTGGTGCATTGCCTTCAAGATCGTTGATGAAATCAGAAATAACGGCAAATACGTACACAGGCCCTCACAATTTGCCGAGAAGCTCTTCACGGATGATGGATGGGATCCCTTCTTGGAAAATCCTGCCTCTTTATGGCTGTTGCACTGGAATCTGTTTAAATCCCTTGCCACACTCCGGCATGGCACTTCACATTCAATGAGCTTAACCGGGTTGATTTCACGGCAGAGGACCTGCTCTTTTCGCTGAAGGAATACAGGAATCGAAGATTTCCAAATAACAAAGTCCACGACTCATCACTGAACAAAGATGTAAATTGTCTTTTGAGGATGTATGTTGAAAGAACCGGCCCGAAGACACTAGAAGAAGACTCGCTAGACTGTCCCTTCACAGAACTCAATATAATTTCCGCTTACCCAGGTTCCAAAAGATTCGCCTTTAATTTCAGCAACAAACCGACCCTGTCGCCTGAAATAATCGTATCTGCATGCTTAGAGTATGCCTCTTCTTTTCAGGATGATGCCCGCACCATATCCATTTCAAGGTTACTATATGACCCCGGCAGCCCGGGCCAGGTCTTCAAGCTTACTGAGAGCTCTTTGAGTGAAGCTATCGAGCAGATTGCAAGAAAGATCAAGAAGATATCTTTGACCGATACCGCAGGGATGGTCCTATTAGCATATACTAAAGACCCATCGGAGATATCAGAAGCCATATTACAGCGTTATTTTAGCAAAGGAAAATAATATGCCCGTTCTATCGGATTATGTCTCGGTAAAACGCAGGTACTCAAGATCTGTAAACCTTGAGCGCGACATTGAGATTCCTGACAGTGTAATCGGATATATCCCGACATCAAGAGCCATAGACGGTATAGAGAGGTTCTTGAGGGCTCTTTCCCGGTACAATTCAGTGCGTGCCTGGACATTGACCGGCTCATATGGAACCGGGAAATCTGCTTTTGCAAATTATCTGACAGCGTTATGTTCCTCCAAGAGCGACCAAAATAAAATAATTGCAGCTAAGATCCTAAAACAGGTAGAAGATTCGAATTCTTTGCTGAGGCAGATAAAAAGCAAGCTTCCAGACTCGGGTCTGGTAAGGGCTGTGGCAACGGCACAGCGAGAGCCAATAAGCAGGACAGTAACCAGGGCCTTAAATAGGGGAGCATCGATTTTTTGGAAGAATGCTCGGGGCAGAAAGCCGGATGTCCTAAAAGAGCTGAATTCATTGAATGCAAAAGCCGAAAAAGGAGTTGTGATTGAGAGCAGCCACCTAATTCGAGTCATTGAACAACTGGCTCAGGCATCTAAAACTGGGATTCTATTGATCATTGATGAACTCGGAAAGAACCTTGAATTTTCCGCCCAGAACCAATCACTGGATGATCTCTATCTACTTCAGCAGTTGGCAGAGCTGCCTTCCAATAATGATGCTCATAACATATTCATATTTAGCCTGTTGCACCAATCGTTCATAGACTATGCGCATGGTCTTGCATCAGCCCAGAGGAATGAATGGGCAAAGATTCAAGGCAGATTTGAAGATATCCCCTTCATAGAATCGTCTGAGCGGATGATGCGGTTAATCGGTCAAGCGATAGACCAATCAAGCGAAGGATTTTTTCGATCATCAGTTCATAAGTGGGCAAAACGATGGCAGAAAGCCTTGTCAGGGTATGATTTCTCTATTTCAAAAGATGACCTGCCTTCTATCTATCCTCTGCATCCGCTTGCAGCTCTCGTACTCCCTATACTTTGCACAAAATATTCACAAAACGACCGCACGCTTTTTACGTTTTTGGCAAGCAGCGAGCCAGGCTCATTAACTACCTATTTGCACCAAACCGCTTTTCTAAAAGGCAACTCTCCGAGTTTCAAGCTGCATAAGATATATGACTATTTTGTTGAATCTGCCGGGATGTCAGCTTCATTGAGGCCTCACTTCCAGAGATGGGTTGAAATCCAGTCCCGGCTTGCAGATGCCAGCCATCTTGACCCTGATGCCTTGTTGGTTCTCAAGACAATAGGGATACTGAACCTCATTTCAACTACAGGTTCATTAAAAGCCTCACGCAAGACTGTTGCGCTTGCTATGTGCAATGATCCTGATGATGGTGGCGAACTGTCCCACTGGGATGGAATTATTGACAAGCTGCTGCAAAAGGGATTTTTGGTCTGGAGAAAGAGAATAGACGAGCTGAGAATATGGGAGGGGTCAGACTTTGATATCGAAAAGGAACTCTCAGATCAGGCCCATGTCCTTAATGTTTCTTTGGCTGATCTGTTCAATGAATACTTTCCATTGAAACCCCTTGTTGTTCAAAGGCATAGCTACCAGACCGGGACTTTGCGGTATTTTGAGAGGCAATACTTCGATAAAATAGAATCCCTTGATTCCCCAAATTGTATCAGCCCTGATAGTGATGGATTAATCTGCTATTGGGTCGGCAAAGAAAGGGATCTTCAGAAATTAGAAAGAATCCCAGGCAAAACACCTAATAACCAACCGGTGATCATTGTATGCGCCTCTGAACTGAATGCTCTTAGAATTGCGTGCCATGAATATGTTGCCCTTAAAAATGTCGAAACAAAGTCTGTGCAATTGCAAACAGACGGCGTTGCGAGACGTGAAGTGAGCCAGCGTATATTATATTCTCAGAGATTGCTTAAGGAAGCTTTGCAAAGGTCATTCAATATCGGTTCCGGTGATGTGATTTGCTACGGTCTTGGTGAAAAGATCAGGCTTGAAAGCCGGAGTTCATTTCAGAATTATCTGTCACATACATGCGATAATGTCTACCATAAAGGACCTAGCCTGTGGAATGAACTGATAAACAGAAGAGAACTCACATCCCAAGGAACTACTGCGAGGAATAAGCTGATAGAGGCGATGCTTGAAAATGCAGGCCAGCCTAGGCTTGGATTGATAGGGAATGGCCCGGAATACAGCATGTTTGAATCGCTGCTGATAAATACAGGGTTGTATGTCGAAAGTGAGGACGGCTGGATCTTTTCAAGCCCTCCAAATACTGATGTCGGCATTTATCATGTATGGAAGGCAATAGAGGGGTTCTGCAGATCAGCAAAAGACGCACCGAAAAACATCAGCCTGCTATATGATGAGCTTGAAGCCCCACCTTATGGAGCAAAGAAGGGAATCATTCCTGTCCTGCTTCTTTCAGTCCTGCTCTACCATAACGAATATGTAAGCATATATATTGACGGGACATTCATACCTATTTTGGGGCCGGAGCACTTTGAGCTTTTGGTAAAGAAGCCCGAGAGATTTACAGTCAAATATTTCGAGATCATGGGAGTCAGGGCTGAGGTATTCAGGGAACTTGGAAAAATCTTATCTGCCGAATCGTCAAAGAAAAGCTTGGATTTGAGAAATTCAACGATTCTGAGCATAGTGAAGCCTCTTGTGGGATTTGTAAAGAAATTGCCGGCTTATACATTAAATACAGACAGCCGAATCACAACTGACGCCAAGGCCGTAAGAAAGGCCCTTCTTGAAGCGAAAGAGCCTGATCAGCTCCTCTTTAACGCGCTGCCTCAGGCATGTGGATTATCGCCGATAACAGGAAAAGAGACTGATGAGACAATCGTAAAAACCTTCAGAAAAAAACTGGTCCAGGCTCTAAGCTCCCTTCAGACATTATATGACGATATGCTTGGACATTGCGAGCGACTGCTAAGGAAAGCCTTTGCAATCAGGATAGATTCAAATGAATTTCGCGGTAATCTTCGTTACAGGGCAATGAACCTGCTATCTCAGGTGATCGAGCCTCGCCTTAAGAGTTTCATTCTTACATGTTCTGACAAAGAATCAGATAATAAGTCCTGGTTAGAATCAATATTGCTGATAATATCTAACAAACCTCCAATGTCATGGACTGATGAAGATGTTGTAATCTATGAGACAAAACTCAGTGATATAGCAAGAAGGTTCATGAACCTTGAGGCGTTGCAAAAGGAAATAGCAATTCCAAGCGAAGGAATTGACGCCCGCAGGATAACAGTTACATATCCTGATGGGGATGAAATCCATCAGGTGCTCTGGATTGATCGCAATAATCAGTCCAACATCGACAGAATTGCTGAACAAATCATAGAAAACTATAACTTGAGCGATGATGCGAACCTTAAGCAAGCCGTTACTGCCGCGCTGATTGAGAGAATATTCAGCAAGCGAAGCGACAAGGCAGATTCCAAGGCCGAGAGCAAAAAACTCAAGGAGCGGAAAATTGGCTGAAAAGAATGTGCGTCACATCCTCGGACTGTCCGGAGGCAAGGACAGTACAGCTTTGGCCCTTTACCTGAAAGATAAGGTGCCGGATATCGAATATTTCTTCTGTGACACCCACAAGGAATTGCCAGAAACCTATGCGTACATAAAAAGGCTTGAGATCCTTCTTGGCAAGAGAATCGTATTTCTTGAGGATAAAAGGGGTTTTGACCATTGGCTTGAGGTCTATGGGGGGTTCCTGCCCTCTGCTCAGGCGAGATGGTGCACAAAACAACTGAAAATAGTCCCGTTGGAAAAATATGTGGGGGATGACGAGGCTATCAGCTACATCGCGTTGAGAGCGGACGAGGACCGCGTCGGCTATATATCGACAAAACCCAATATCCGACCGGTCTTCCCTTTCATGAACGATGGCCTTGTCAAAAAGGACATATTCCGAATCATTGAAGAAAGCGGCATTGGAATACCTGATTATTACAGCTGGCGATCCAGGTCTGGCTGTTATTTTTGCTTTTTCCAACGCAAGATCGAATGGGTGGGATTGTATGAGATTCACCCGGACTTGTTCGAAAAAGCTGTCAGATACGAACTGGAACATGTTGATGGGAGAAAATACTTCTGGAACGAGGATGAATCGCTTTTGGATCTGATTGCACGAAAAGACCGGATAATTTCAGATTATAAAAAGGCAATGAGCCTGAAGAAAAAGAATTTTCGAAACCGCCCTCTTGTTGAGGTCCTTGAATCTGTACTCGACGATGAAAACGATGACCTATGTTTTGTATGCAACCTGTAGCCTCCTGCCTAAAACTATTAGGAGAGCTTGATGGACCAAAACGACATCAAAGAGGATACCCATTTTTATCTCGACAATGCCCCACCAAAGGAAGTCACAAATGTCTTGAGAGTCCTTTCAATCAATTCTGACCTCACCCCTAAAAAGATATCAGAGACTCTGAGGGATAGTTACGGCTTTGAGATGCAAAAAGACTATACGTATTCACCCAGGAGAGTCTTTGACTTGGGTCTTGCAGAGCAGAACAGGAAAGGCTCTGTCGTCACATACAGGCTAACAGAAGTAGGCCTAAAGATTCAGAACATATTGGGAATAGACCCGGCGTTGTCAATGGACCTTCTGCATTATCTCCACTACACTGGATACACAGGCCTTCCCCACCAAAGGAAGTACCTATGGAGCTATAGGAGATGCTGCGAAATGTTGTGGGCAAATATGCGCGTTATCAGCCCTTCAGAGTTGGCATCCACAATCCAGGCAGAGATGCAGGACAAATTCCCCTGGCTTGATTATGGAAAAAAAGCAGGTGCAAGGTTCAACAGCACAGCTGCATCCTGCGTATCGACCTGGCTTCGTGCTCTAGACCCTCCGCCTGTTGACCAGGTAGGGTCACCCCTGCTCCCGCGTAACATAGATAGGTACGAGATAGCTCTCTTGGCGCTCGATGAAACCTATATGAGCAGCGGATACTCATACGGCGATCCGGTCATAATGGATGATGATTTTGTCCAGCAGGTGGCAAGCGTGTTCTTTTTGGACACTGAATCCTGCAAGGAACTGCTCAGAATCGGCTCACGCATAAATCAGTCGGTGAAAATATCAGAGACTCTGTCAGGCGCTTCTATTAACCTTTTGAAGCCTTTCAAGATCGATAACATATGAGGGTTTATCATGAGCCTCTATATTGAATGGCTCAACAAAATAAAGGCTATGGCTACATCTGATTGGCTCACAGATGGGCAGCGCAAGGCCTATGACCAGATCCTGAAAAAGTGGCAAAACCAGCAATTTATCTGCCTTTGTGGAACAGCTGGGTGTGGAAAGACCTTTGTTGCGCACCTCTTATCGCGCGAGCATGATTATGTGTATTCTCATGATATTTCAAGTGTTGCTGATGGTTCTCATAACGTTTTGATCGATGGCGAGGAATACACTCGGCTGATGCGTGATGCTGCAAGGCTAAAGGGAATAAAACGTGTGATAGTCATGTTACGCAAGCCACCTCAAGATAGGATGCCTAAAGCTGAGATCATTTTGGGCGATAGAGATATCGGACAGTTCCAGCACAATCTCACCAAATATGACATCCTAGGCTCGTTTCAAAAAAATGCCGAAAGCACAGATCTTAGCAAAATTATACGGGCTGAATGCATTGCCAGGGGGGAAGAAGATGTCACTCAATGATTTGGATTCCATATTGAACAAGGAAGCAATCATTGCGACGTATCCAGCAGCGCACCTTCGTTCTAATCCAGAGCAGGTCGAACAGATGTATCGTGCACATGCAATGACGCATATACCGCTAGGGGATACATCAAGATACGTCGATACGATTTTCAAGTGGGTCGGAGGCCAGAACAAAGGCGCATTTATCGGCGCTGTTGTCGGGGACTACGGGCACGGGAAAACCAGCTTTCAGGTTCATGTATGGGAGGAGAGCACAGAACGCAAGGTGTTTGCGGTTCCGCCGTTTTCCTGGAAAAAAGTCTCTGACATGATTGAGGGGACAGCCGCATGGGTAGAGTATATGCTTAAAAAGAATAACCCCGATCAAGCGCGGAGTGCCAGGAAAATCTACGATAATTACCGGGAGAAGTCGCTTCGGGAAACAGCTGAAAAAATCGCCCAGGAAAAAGGCCAGGATATCGAGGACGTATTAAAGACGCTTGAAGCGGCAATCGCTCAAGGGACAACTATAAGGATGGAAACGAATCCTGAGCGTTATCTGGATTATTGCGAGGAACTGACAGTTGTCATCAAGGAAGCCGGATATGCCGGACTATTGATGCTACTAGATGAGCCTGAAGTGGCAGCCAAAGAGCTTGGGTTTGCGGCTGTATCACAGATCCTTTTTGAAATTGCAAACGGACTGTTGCAGCGACAAGGAGATTTCGGAGTATTCGTTTCCATGCCTGAAAATTTCCTGGCAAGCGCTCAGCGAACATTCGGGGCGTTGCCTGCGAGGCTTCAGGCAAGGAACTGCATGTCAAGGCTTCGAGACATATACGGTTCAGATTTTGCCGAGCAGCTTTGGTCCTGCTATGTGGATAGCTTTGATTTAGGAAGCGAGGGGGAAAAAGTAGTCTTTCCTATAACCTTGATGGCAATCGGGCAGGTTGCTTCATCGGATCGTAAAGACCTCTCATATGGTCCCCGAACAGTGGTCTCTACTTTCGGCCAGATGGTCCACAGGTACAAAGAGACAAAAGCGACATACGAAGTCGAAGATTTTGTAAATGATTGCCTTGAAGATGAGATTTTGGTTTCGCCAGACTATCCGTCAAGAATCATGGAATCCTTGAACCGTCCTGAAGCCTCAAAGCTTGACAAGAGATTGCTGAAGATGCTTGCAGCTTTCCCGAATGGAATATCCAATGAGCAGGCGGAAGAGCTAGGCATTAAAAGCTCGTTCCTAGACCAGGCAAGAAGTGGCGGCGTTGTTTACAGAGCGCATGGTCTTTACGGTCTGGCAGCTCTTAGGAAAAAAGAAGGGGAGATAGATGAAAAAGAACCGGACCAGACAATCGAAGAAATTTTCAGTGAGTTCGCTCCTTCTCCAAAGTCTTTTCAGACCGCAAAAGTCGCGTTTATAGAGTATGTCCTGCCGCTGATTTTCGAAAGCCGCAGCGGTCACCAGCTGCTTGGTTGGGATATGTCTAATAAATGGGTAGAGCGCAAAGGCGGCGTCAAAGTGGCGGAATTTGTAGGTGCTTTCAAGGAGACAGTCAGGGATTATCCGAGGCGGCGTGTCGCGGTTGCAGTCGGACCGACAAGCGAAGTGGTACGTGCAGAAGAATTCAGGGATTCCGACGCTCAAATAGATATCCTGATTCATTTTGCCTTGCATTGGAATATCGAAGAATCCTTGCCTGACCAGCTTATTGAAGTATCGGCAGGAGACCCAAAGAAAAACGAGCCGGGAATCATTCGCATCACAATCGATCTTGCAAGCGAGCCTATCCCGAACGACCAGCTCGAAAATATCATTGATTCAAGTTATCTTACTCCGCTCGGAATCCTTTATCTTATCGGAGAGATGGATCGACGTACTTTCCCAAAGGATGTTGAAGGGATATGGGGAGCTATTAGAAAGCCGATGCTCCGTAATCTGCCTGTAAGATTCTTCCAAGGGGATGTTGTGCGTGCTCAGGCAGCTGAACAGGTCAATCGGATGATCCCAAGCGGCGCTATAGAGCTTGTGCCCAGTCTATGCGATTATATCTTTAAAGAGCGCTATCCTGAATACTCGACAGTGATAAGGCAGCCCAAATGGGAAAGCAAGGTAAAAGATTACATCCTCTGCCTCCAGAATCCAAATATCCCTCTTTCCTGCAAGAGAGGCCGTGTAGCCTGGGAGGCCCCAAAAAACGCAGTTGCAAACGTATTCAATACAAACGTGATGAACCTTAGCGATTTTTTTAGCGGATATGAAAACCTTATCTATATCAATATGGGCAAAAGCAGGGATGATCCTGCAGTAGTCGAATTCAAGCTGCATCCGCTTGAAGAGAAGATCATGGACAATATCATGGCAGAAAAGCCTGCCGGCAAGCTTAAGATAGACGGAAAAGAATGCTGGTGGATGGATTTTGGTGAACTTATGCCATTGATTTTGTATTCCGGCTACCAAATCGAGGAGATTATCCAAATCGTAGAGATGGGAAAAGCCCGAGGCACAATTTACGCAATGCAATACAAGGGTAGCCCGATCCTTTACTGCAAACCTCTTGACCCAGAGCAGATGAAGACACAGCTCCGGGATAAGCTAGAATCTCTTAAAGAGGAAACCGAGGAGCTAAAGAAGCTGCCAGACTACCGTTATGATTTCAACTTCGATGAAGTTGAAAAAAAGATAGAGGCTTTGCAGGATGATGCTGATTTTGAATCTATCAAAAGCCAGATCCACAGGACATTCGAACAGAATCATGACAGGCTTGAGGGCTTTTTCGACCACTTAGAAGAACAACTTGAAGCTGAATCGACAATTTCACAGAAAAGCGAGGTGAACCTGAACAATTCCCGGCAGGTCTCTGGGCTTAAGACCCCTCCGACAGCATCTTCAAAGTGGTGTTCTGATCTGAACACATACATAGTCGCAAACCTCAGTGCAACAGTCGAGGATATCAAAAAGGAATGCACCAATATTAGGCAGAAGGTAAACCGCGCAATATCAGAATTTGCCGCCAACAGAAAAGGCAATCCCCTTGAAAAGATAAAGAGGCTTCAGGATGGCTGGAGTGCGCATAGCACATTGAATGGACAGGTAAAAAGCGTCCAGGCCGATGTGCAACAGCTATTTAAGCATTTTGATGATTACGATCAATGGCGGAAATTGCTAGCTAGGTCAGATGACCTGCATAAACAACTCATGGAGATGAAAAAGGACGAATCGCACCGAACCAAGGCCAATGAATTCGTAGGAGAGACAGAAAAGGTATGGGATGATATATCAGATCTGCTTCGCACGAGGAATGTGAGCGGTCTTGGCAGCTACAGGCAGTATTTCAAACAATTAGATGAGATTGATACTGATCGCAAGAAATACTTACAGGAATTGAAAGGGGCGTTTGAGAAGATAAAAGACCAAGTAAACACCTTTCTTACGGATGTCGGGCTAGGGGCTGAGGGCCGTGTCAATGTTGTATTCAATCCGGATGATAGCAAAGGCTGTTATTCTCAGCTTTACAAGCAGGCGCTAGATCAGCTGATGCGCATTGGCAAAGCTGAATCCGAAGACCTTTCAAGCAAGAGGCTCGAACTTCTGTATGCAAGCAATGTCTTGGGACGTGTCTCCAATGAGGAAGTATCCCCTGTGTTGGGAGAACTGGAACAATGCGAGACATCTCTAAAAAGAATCTTGATAAGTCTTACTGCTGAATGGATTGAAGAGGTCATAAAGAAAGAGGAGCAACCTAAGCCAAAAGAATCAGAAGTGAAGGAGGTCATAACCAAGACCCGTGATTCCCTGAAAGAAGCACGAAGGATAATAATCGAGAAAACACGACCTGGCAAAGAGGAAGAGGTAAGCAAAGAAGCGGGTGAGATGCTGAAATTGATACCTGATAAAGAGACTGTTGATCTGAAGCAGTTGGTTCTCAAGATGATGAAAAAGGACCAACCACCAGCCGACATTTTGGAGCCTGCACTGAAGTATCTAAGTGAACTTTTCAAAAAAGACAAAGTCCAGATAAAAGTGGAGCTACCGCGCAGATGATTCAAGAGAACCGAGCCGAAATTGGGTCAGGTGTTTGCAGGCTTTCAAAGGCAATCGATGCTTATCCGGCGGCCTTTAGAGGCAATCGGCTTAATCTTTTGTTTCTTGATGATGCATATCCAATATATGGTTCTCGCGAGTTCTTGAGACAAATTGACAGCATGCAGCTTCAACAAGAACGCAGGGAATTTCTTTTAGGAGAACGGGAAGGATGGCCTTTCCCCACCATACATGTTGAAGACCGCCCGGACCCATGGGATGTCTCAGAAGCCTTGTTTGAACATTTTGAGCATGCTGATAAAATCCTTCCCACACAGGGGGACATAGGCCAGATCCTTGTCAATGAGGCATTGAAGGATGATTCAGATGTCATTGCGCTAATCATTGTTGACGGCCTGTCCTATTATGACCTGCCTGAAGATATTGAGGCAATGCCCTGCTTGGTGAGGGGGGTTTCGATCACAGATTTCGGCTTTCGGGATGTCATCGGAAAGCCATCTGTATCGCAGCGTCTCTTCTCTGAAGGCTACCGGAATCAGCTCGCTCTTACGTTCTTTGATAAAGACAGCAGTCCGTTGTCAGCTGACCTTCACTCGACTTTCGGCGCTTCACAGCTAAATCGCATCAATTCGATCGAAGAAGGGATCGATATCATAAAGAGCGTTAAAATCTGGCGCGGGTATGTTCAGATTGTTGCGCCGGGACTTGACAAGCTTTCTCATTATCATGCGGACAGGCCGCTTATCAAAGAGAATATCAGTAGGATAATTGAAAGGCTGGAAAAAGTGATAGATTACTTATCGACAAAGGGCAGAAAGGTCTTGGCCTGCCTCGCGTCTGATCACGGGATCTTATGGCGTGAACAGGCTAAAGAAAGAACAGAAGTTGCAGATGACCTCTTTTCAGAAGACACCAAACACCCCAGATACGTAAAAGGAAGCCTGAACCGCAGCTATGCAAAAGCAGTAAGATGCGGAACCAATTCATTCACATTGCTCAGAGCGCCATTTATGACCCGCAAGTGGAAGCATGCCGAGTGGGGTGTTCATGGCGGAATCTCTGCCTGGGAGTCGATTGTACCTGTCATCATAAGAAAACATTGATGGATGAAAGGTAGAAGCTTATGCACCTTTTAATCGGCAAAGACGTTGATGATGGCAATATGTTCAGGATTCCCTGTGATAAATCCCAGAGGATATTGGTTTGCGGAAAGACAGGAACAGGAAAATCCTATACCATGGGCGTGCTAATCGAAGAGCTTGCAAATATAGGCGAGGATATAATCCTTGTAATTGACCCTCAAGGGATATTCTGGACAATGACCCAGCCTAATGAAGTTGCCAAGGAAATAGATAGCCTCTGGGAATTTGATAGAGAAGCCAAAGGGTTCAGCCTGAACCTGATGGTGCCGGGAGACCCTATAGAGCGTTACGGTGGTGAGGATGTAGTTGAAGAAATGGAAAGGCGAGGGCCAAAAATCCAGGGAGTACGACTGAATCCATCTGACCTCTCACCGGAGATGTGGTGCGAGCTGTTCAATTTAGATATCAATGAATTACAGGGAAGCATGCTGTTCAAGGCGGTGAGGACTTGCTACAAGAAATTGGGCCATGACTTCCTTCTCGATGATATCTCAGCAACAGTTGAAAAGATGTATGGTCTTGATAAGACAAAAGAAGCTATTTTGAGAAAGATAGAAATGGCTCACGATTGGCAGCTTTTTGAGGAATCTAGGTATCGTGAAATATGGGAAATTCTGCTGCCAAACGCAATCAATGTTCTAGATTTGAGTGTGATTGCACAAGGGCGTTATGGGCTTCGGAATTTGGTGGTCGCTGTGCTTGCCAATTTCATTTTTCGGATGCGAACGATTGCCCGCAGACGGGAAGAGTTAGGACTTCCGACAGATGTTAAGAAAGTATGGATATTCATTGACGAAGCTCACAACTTCTGTCCAAGCGGCAGCAGCACTCTGTCCAAAGAGATTCTTATCCGTTGGGCCAAAGAAGGCCGGCAGCCGGGATTGTCATTGGTTGTCGCTAGCCAGCAGCCATCAGCTCTCAGCGCGGAGGTTTTGACACAATGCGGTATAAGGATTGTGCATCGCATAACCTCAAAAGTGGATTACCGAGCGATCAATGCCCTTAGCCAGGATTTTCTTCCTGACGATCTGCAATCCTATATCAAATTGCTTTCCGGCCCAGGCCAGACGCTGATAATCGATGATGAACTTGAAAAAATGGTTCAAGTCCAGGTCCATCCCCGACAGAGTGCTCACGGAGGGGCAGGCGCATAGAAAATCATAATTTTTCCAATTCCGATAGTCTTAGTCTGCCCAAGAGTTTCTTATTGAATAAGGATGGCTTTCTAAATGCCGGTGGTTGACATAATTTAAGAACGAGATGAAATGAAGGCACATGAACATCGTTTCATCCTATGGCCTCGCCAATGGAAAAAAATATCTCGACACTCACAATTGGAAAATCTATAGACTTCATGGGAAAGCCTAACCACCAGATGAAGGCTGACGGGCTTACAGTTCCGCTGTTTTGCCCTCAGCTTATCCGGGTCGTTATACTCACTTTCAACCAATAATCCTAAATTGATTCGGTTTGACTAAACTGCAGCTTTATGAATAGAGTTTTATCAGTCAAGGAGGAAGGCAGGAGAACTTGGTTTTCACCTGGGTGTTGCCAGCGATCAGGAATTCCTCCCGCCGCCCTCGAAGCGCCGACAACGGGCGCTCGCCCGAGCATCACGGGATCATCCGCGGCCATAGGTGCGCAAAGCAGCCGGGATTTCGCTGGGAAAACGGTCGCTCCTTGTCTTTATGAGTTCAGCCCAAATGGTGAATGAGAAATTGACAAGATATGGGCGTCTGATAAAATTTGACAATACTCTCTGTTCCGAGGCCTGAGTCCATCATCTTGGACATCCGGGACTTTGCCTTTTACGATCAGGGAGTCCGCACCAGGCCCCTGAAAGAAGGCCATTCCGGCGCAAACATTCTGAGGTCACTTGACCTGAGCTTCAGCGACAGCGAGGAGGGGAGACTTGAACATTAAACAAGACACAAGGTCTGATGTGGATAGAAAAGAACGACGAAGACGGGTTTGGGCTGGAGGAGGACCCGTTTCTTCTCATGATTTTTCCGAAGAGGATTTTCAAGAAATAGCCACAGCTTTGGGATTAGATGAAATTTCCGAAGAGACTCAATTTGACGTTGTAAGAGCAACGGCTCTCTATTTTATTGACAAAGAGCTTATTCCGAAAGCTCCAAAATTGTCTGAGGCCAGGGCTGCTGTTCGTAAAATACGTAAGTTAACCGAAGTATTGATAGAATCTCTGGAGCAGTTGGATGATCTCAGCTCCCAAGAGCTTGCCTTAACAGAGGCCTTCAAAATGGTGGTAACCAAAGAGAAAATTTATGAAGAGCCAGAGTTTTTTAAACTGATTGATGGGCCGTCGGATATACATAAGCTCCATTCAGCTGCGGGAGAGGTTTTACAAAGACTGAAACCAGGCAAAGGAGGCCGTCCCGCTGAGGCGGCACTCAAAGGATACATAATACGACTTGCGGATATTTTTGAAAAAGTAAAGGGAGTGAAAGCCGGTATTACTTTTGATCCTTATGAAGGTTGTTTAACAGGATCATTCTATAAATTTGTGATGAGATGTTTGGAAATTGTTGATCCAGAGGCAGTTTGGAGCAATTTTGCCCTGGGCAGACAAATCGAAAGAACTCTCAAAAAGCGACGCGAAAAGACTGCATCAACCCAAAATTCTTGAAGCCATGAAGGCGTTTCTCCTTCGTTTACGCCGCCCAACTACCGTCACACAGTGCTTTCATTTCCCGCACTGTCTTTGGTTAACAGGTTTTTGAAAATCCATTTCTCCTAATCTTACCCAAATCTTCCGCGACACTAATAACCAAAACTACCCTCATAAAAACCTCTAATTTTGGTGATTAGACCCAACAAAATTCAGGTGGTATCCTAGTGTTAGGGAATGTAGGGAAGTGTTTGGATTTGGTGATTTGCAATCGACCCAGTGGATTGTCAATCCTTTGTATCAAAAAATAAGTAAGGAAATCGGTTAATTATGACCCACTGTGCCCGAAATGTGCCCGAGAGAAGATTGTTAAGTATTAAAGAAGTGGTGCGGCGGTATGGGGTGAGCCTTTGGTGGTGGCGATGTCAGCTCTGGGGTGGGAATCTCCCTTACCTCCAAGTCGGCCGCAAAATACTGATTGACTCTATGGACATTGAGGCATTCATCGCCAAGAATAAACGACAATAAGCGCTTTGAAGGATTTCAGAGATGCACCAGAGCACTCCGGTATCAAAGGTGCTGTCAAAGCTTGAGGGCATCAGGAAGCAAGGCAACGGCTGGTCTGCCCTCTGCCCTGCCCATGAGGACACTATCCCCAGCCTATCTATCAGCGAGGGCGCTGACGGCCGGGTACTACTCAAATGCTTTGCTGGCTGTTCCATCGAATCCGTTCTTGCGGCTATAGGCCTTACCATGCGGGATCTGTTTGAGGATCGAGGACAGAAGAAAGGATCGAGCGAAGAAATCTCAGTAGCGACGCTGGCCGCAGACAAAGGATTGCCTCCAGAATTCCTCCGAAAGTTTGCCAAAAAAATTCCCGGCAAGCCTGTTTTGAAGATCATTTACAAGCTGGAGGATGGCACTCTTGCTCCTCGACAACGACTTAGAACCACTCTTAGTGCAGGAGAAGGGAGCCGGTGGACCAAAGGCCAGGGAAAGCCGGTCCCGTATGGCCTGTGGCGTCGGGAAGAAGCCCAAGAGGCCGGATATCTAGTCCTAGTCGAGGGCGAGAGCGATAGCTGGACCTTATGGTTCCATGAGATTCCGGGTCTGGGCATCCCGGGAGCAAATATGACCCGGGCCCTTCATGCCGAACACGTGAGGGATATCGAGAAAGTCTTTATCATCCGGGAGCCAGATGAAGGCGGAGAGGCTTTTGTTGCTGGCTTATTGGAACGGTTCAGTTCATGGAAGTCGTGGCGGGGTAAACTTTTTGAGGTTCCGTTGCATCAACTCACAGGCTGCAAAGACGTCAACGTTCTTCACAAGAAAGATGTTCACGGATTCAAAGCGGCTTTTCAAAACGCCCTTGAGAACGCAACCCCAATTCAGATTGAGCGAGGAGAGAACAACGCAGGTGGAGCAAAGGACGCCGAGGGCCTTCCTCACATTCGGATATGCGCACAGAATCTGAACCTTCGAGAGGTGGCCGCGCAGGCTTGGGAGGCTATCCAAGCATCAAATGACCCCCCGAAGATCTTCCACCACGCAACTGGCCTGGTTCGCATTGAGCAGGATGGAGAGGGTTTTTTATATGCTAGGACCTTGTGCGAGAACTACTTACGACATATTCTTGCGAGGTTCGCCTACTGGTACAAGCATGATGGAGAAGAAATCGAGCCCGCCCTGCCCCCAATGCACGTGGTCCGTGATCTGCTCGTTGAACCAGAACCTCCGATTCCTTACCTGAGCAGAATCGTAACGCATCCCATTTATTCGGAAATTAAGAAACTCCAGATAGTATCTGGCTATGATAAATTCACCCGCTGCTTTTTAGATCCAACTATTGTCCATCCTATACCTGAAATACTTGAAAATCCTCGTCAGGAAGACCTGCGGCGAGCTCGAGAGCGTGTTGATGATTTGCTGGGGGACTTTCCCTTTTGCGGACCTGCTGAGAAGGCTCATGCCATTGCCTTGAAGATTCTACCATTTGTCAGATTGCTCATTCCTGGGTCGACACCCGTCCACTCGTTTGAATCACCGTTTTCGGGAAGCGGGAAAACGTTGTGTGCTCGTGCTGTCACCTACCCAGCTCTCGGGCATGTCATCGCTTCAATGAGCGAGGGTAGGGATGATGAAGAATGGCGCAAAAGGATTACAGCGGCGTTAATAAAGAGTCCGGCATACCTTCTTCTCGATAACATCAGGCGCCGCCTCGACTCCAGCTCCCTGGCCAGCGCCATCACCAGCACGATATGGCAAGACCGGCTCCTGGGAAAATCGAAAATCGTCAGATTGCCCGTGCGTTGCGGTTGGATAGTGACCGCCAATAATCCGTCCTTTTCTTCTGAAATTGCTAGGAGGACGATTAGGATTCGGATTGACGCAAAAGTTGATCGCCCATGGATGCGAGATGCCACATCCTTCAGGCATCCCAACCTGATGGAATGGGTGGAGGAGAACAGGCACGAATTGATCTGGGCTGCGCTCACGATGGTCCAAGCATGGATCGCAGAAGGTTGCCCTGATCCTGAGGGCGTTCCTCCTCTGGGCATGTTTGAGCAGTGGAGAAAGGTGATTGGCGGGATACTCATGGTGTCCGGGATTCCCGGGTTTTTAGGCAATCTCAATGACTTTTACGAAAACTCGGATGCTGAGGGGGCTGCTTTGAGATCGTTCGTGAACTCTTGGTGGGAGGCCTTTTCTCGGGATGAAGTCGGGGTGACAGAGCTCTATTCTCTAATTATCGAAAACGAACTCCCCATCAACATGGGGAAAAGCCAGAACGTACATAGCCAAAAAACCTGGCTTGGAAACTTTCTCAGGAAGCTCAAGGATGTCCATGTCGAGAGGTTCCGGATCATCGCGGGAGGAACGCGAAAAAGGGCACAGCTATGGCGTTTGGAGCCAGTCGATGATGGCGAGAGAATAGCCTGTTCTCCCGGGCCAGAGGACATGGAAGAGGGATACCTGTAGGGTGAACCTCACGTGAGGTTCACCCGAGGTTCACCACGAGGTTCACCAGGCTAAAACCCGCGTCAGATAAGGGTTTTATGGATGTGTGGTGAACCTGGTGAACCTTTTTTCAATGCCAGCGCGTATGCGAGAGAAAACGAAGCCACTTATAAGTAGGGCGAAAAATAGGGATATGGAGGAGATGAGAGCGCTTCGAGGTTCACTAGGTTCACCCTTGAGAAAATTGTCATGATAAATCATATAGTTAGAATGGTGAACCTATGGGTGAACCTGTAGTGAACCTCCTCAACGGGCTCACCATCATGAGATGAAAGGAGCATCATCCGATGGAGATCGAGGAAATTTTGGCCGAATGCAGAGATCGAAACATCGTCTTGGAGGAGGACCATGGCCGACTGAGATACGAGGCGCCTGCAGCTGCGATGACCGCCGAGCTTCGTATGCTGTTGAAAGAACATAGGAATGCTCTTGTAAAGCACCTGCAGATTGAAAGGGAACGCGGTTTCACAGCTGAAGGCATCTCCGCTGAATCCGAGCTTGGAAAAACAAAGGGCTTCTCATCGACCCCGCCGAAGGCAGTGGGCGGGAACAGCCTTTTTTGTAGCTTTCTGGAGGATATTCGCTCAGGCGGATTTTACAGCGGACACTTCCCCCAGGTTGCCGACTATCTGCACCGGGTGTTGCCGGCAGAGGAATTTGGAGCACTGGTGAAAGAATACGAGGCGCAAAGCGGGCAAACTTTGAAACTCGATGATGTGTCGGATGCTGGAAAATCCCCGCAACCTGCCACGCTCCAAGCAGAGGAATCAGCCCGGAAGGATCCAGAGATCCGCTGCATTGACTGCCAGCAATTTCAGGGAGGGCCTACGCCCCATTCCTTCGGCCTTTGCCAGCGCCCGGCCAACACAGGAAAAAGAGGCCAGTGGGGGATGGCCCGCCACAGGTGCAAAGAATTTGTTGCTTGTAACTGATGTGTGGAAACCCGGTTTCCATAAGTTTCCAAGAGTTTCCATAAGTTTCCAGGGAATCGTCGATGCCCACACGGAAAATCTCGGATGACAAGTTATTTCAACTGATTAAGGATGGAAACTCCCCGGCGGAGATCGCCCGAAAGATGGGAGTGACCAAGAGCGCAATATCCAAGCGGCTCAAGTCCCTCAACATGGCCATAACAAAAGATGTTACCTTCCGCAAGGTGGACAAAATCATCAGGAAGGAAATCAACGCCATTGATCAGCTCCAGAAGATCAACGCCCACGCAAATGAGGTTCTGGAGCGGGCCATGCGGGTGATCCGCGGGGAGGAGACGTCCCAAGATGGTATGCAGCGGGACCCGCGGGAGGTGGCCCTGAAGGCCATGCAGGAGATCCGCGGGCAGCTCAAGCTCCAGCTGGATATCTTCCAGGTCCTCTACGACATGAGGGCCGTGGCGGAGTTCCAGCAGGAGGTTCTGGAGGCAATAGGTGATGCATCACCTGAAGTCAGAGAAAAGATCATACGTAATCTCCAGGAAAGAAAAGCTGTACGAAGCACTCTTGAGCTCTCTTAGCAGGCGGGTGGAGGTTGGGGAAGACTCTACCTTCTCGCTGGCTGAGTGGGCGGAGAGGACGCCTGTCATCCTGGATGGAAAGACTTTTTCATTTCAGCGGCACGAATATCTCCAGGAGCCTTACCAGGACAACCACCCCCACGTGGTGGAGATGAAGGCCGCGCAGATGGGCCTGACCTCCAAGGCCATGCTAAAAACCATGTGGGGCGCCAGGTATGGCGGCTACCGGGGCATCCTGTACCTGTTTCCCTCGCGGTCCGATGTTCTCGATTTCTCCAGGGGAAGGATCACTCCCTTGATCCACGACAACCCGGAGACCATCGGGGCATGGATCCAGGATACCGACGCGGCCGGAATCAAGCAGATCTGGAACGCCTTCCTGTACCTGCGAGGGATGCACTCCCGAGTGGGGCTTAAGTCCGTACCTGCGGACTTCGTCATCTTCGACGAGCTGGACGAGGCGCCGCAGAACGCGGTGGACATGGCCCTGGAGCGCATGAGCCACAGCGAGTTCAAAAGGGTACTCAAGCTCTCCAACCCCACCCTGCCCGATTACGGCATCGATAGGGCCTTCCAGGAGACGGACCAGCGGTTCTGGGTGCTGAGGTGCGCCAGCTGTGGAGAGTGGACGTGCATGGAGGAGACCTTCCCCGATTGCCTCCTGGAGGTGGGGGGACAGGTTATCCGGGCCTGCCGGCGCTGCCATGGGGAATTGGATCCGGCGAAAGGACAGTGGGTGGCGAGGCACCCATCTGTCACCGAAAAGCGCGGCTACCATTACAGTCAACTCTTCAGCCGGTTCGTGGAGCCGGCGGAGATCCTCCACCAGTTCAGGACCACCGATAACATGACCGACTTTTACAACCTAAAGCTTGGTCTTCCCTACGTAGAGGCTGAAAACCGGCTGAGCATCCAGGAAGTGCTGGCCCTGTGCGGAGGCGATGGCATTGCCGACTCCGACCCCGGGCCCTGCTCCATGGGAGTGGACCAGGGCAAAGACCTCCAAGTTGTCATCGGGAAGCGCCACCCGGGAAAGGCGGGCAAGATCATCCACCTTGGGACGTACCTGGACTGGGAGGAACTGGACAGGCTCATGAGTCTCTTCCACGTCTCCCGCTGCGTGGTGGATGCCCTGCCGGAGACGAGAAACGCCCGGGCATTCGCCCAACGGCACCGGGGGAAGGTCTTCTTGAGCTACTACAACGAGCGCCAGAAAGGGAGCTTCCGGTGGAACGAGGCGGAGATGAGCGTACAGGGCAACCGCACCGAATCCCTGGACGCCTCGCACCATGAGATCCTGCAAGGCCAGATCATCCTGCCCAGGGAATGCGAAATTGTCCGGGAGTTCGCCCGCCACCTGCACAACGTGGCCAAAAAGCTGGAAGAAGATGAAGAAACCGGGTCAAAGCGTTACGCGTACGTGAAGCTGGGGCAGGACCATTTCCGCCACGCCTTTACCTACGAGGCCATGGCCCGGGGGTATGTAGCAGGCTCCTTCTTCGGGGACTGTGATTTATCATAAACCCAAATTTTGCAGTTGAAAGTCCTTTGCCTCTACGACCTTGATTTTTCA
>CAZTAS010000098.1:0-21797 GCA_964611635.1 uncultured Thermodesulfobacteriota bacterium | reverse complement strand
AATGGGAGGAGCGCAAGAGGCGGGAGGTACTCACCCCCTTTGTCTTCACCAACCGGGAAGGGACCGACAGGGTCAGGGATTTTCGGGGAGCGTGGAAGCGAGCCTGTGAGGAAGCCGGAATCGGGAAGCGCCTCTTCCATGATTTCAGACGGACAGCGGTCAGGAACATGATCAGGGCTGGCATTCCCGAACGAGTTGCCATGATGATCAGCGGCCACAAGACCAGGTCCGTGTTCGACCGGTACAACATCGTCAGCGATTCGGACCTGAAGCTTGCGGCATCAAAGCAGGAGAGCTACCTCAAAGAGAGAATGGGCACAAATTCGGGCACAATCCTGAATTTTACAAGAAAAAAGGAGTCAGCCCGAAATGGCTAACCCCCTGAAATCATTGGTGCCTGGGACGGGAGTCGAACCCGTACGGGGACACGCCCCAAGGGATTTTAAGTCCCTTAATACCCTGATTGTAAGGAAGCGTAACCATTATTATTTCAATCATTACAAACAGATAACGATTTTGAAAAAGTACCTCTGAGTACCTCAAAATACCTGCTTGAGAAAAAGTTTTGCGTCAATAGTGCGTCACAGATTTTTGAGAGAAATTTATTTTGCCATAGATTTGGGGAAGGGCTTAATCTTCAAAGTCAACCCTATCACCAAGCCAAAAATTAAGAAAAAAGCAAGCCAAATAAAATAATAGCTGCCAAAAGTGTCAAAAACCCAACCCGCTAAAGTGGGTCCTATAATCTCTCCAGTTGCAAAGCTTTCTTACAGAGAACCCGTGCGGCCAAGCCCTCAGATTATCCAGCCTGCCCACGGTCGGTTATGCCGTCCCGAAATGATGTTTTTATGAATAATTATTATTCTTACATAACGGTATCTGGCACACTGTTTAGGCTGTCATAACCTCAACTCACCGTTTCAGGCCCTTGAAAAGGTCTCCCAGGGTACCCAACTTCCCAGGCTTTTTCTCCTTTTCAAGGAACCTTACAAACTCATTCCGCTCCTGTCTTTCCCTCACAGCCTTTATCGAGAGGCGTATACGTCCTTTTTCGTCTATGGATACTATCTCTGCCTGAATCTCCTTGCCTCCAGGGAATTTTTTTATTACATCGTCCTTGCCAGCTACTTTCAACTCCTCCGTGGGAAGCAAGCCCCGCATCCCAATCCCGAGTTGTGGAAGCCTCACAAATAGGCCATGGGGTGTGCTGTTTTCAACAATCCCCCTCAGGACTTTTCCAACTTCCAGTCTGGCCGTATCGAATCCTTCCTCGTAATCCTCCATCCGTTGCCTGACCGCTGCTTCTCTGATGGATAGGGATATACGGCGCTTTGGATGATCTATCTCCATGACAAGCACATACACTTTATCCCCTTCTTTTAGTACCTTGCTGGCATGAGGTACGCGCTCGTAGCTAATTTCAGAGACATGGACAAGGCCCTCCACACCCCTGGCCACCTCAACAAAGGCTCCAAAATCAGCCAATCTGGAGACCTTCCCTGGGATGACATCGCCTTCCTTGAATCCTAAACCCTCCTCCCAGGCGTCAGGCTCAAGGGCCTTCATGGAGAGGGAGATTTTCTGGCGGCCCCCACCCTCCGGCTCGATCTTCACCACTTTAACCTTTACCAGCTGCCCTGTTTGAAGGATCTCGGAAGGATGCTTTATCCGCTCATGGGATATCTCCGAAACATGAATCATTCCCTCGATTCCTCCAATATCTACAAAGGCACCAAAGGGTGTCATCCTTGTAATCTTTCCATCAATATCCTTGCCGGGCTTGAGTATTGCCAGAGTCTCTTTTTTCTTTCTCTCCTGCTCTTCTTTTAGGATTGTGCGCCGGGATAAGATGATATTTCGTCCCCTCTCCTTGAATTCTACGATGCGGAACGTGTACCTTGCCCCAATATGTTCCTCTGGATTTTCGCAAAACTGAAAGTCAATCTGGCTCATTGGACAGAATGCACGAATGCCAGCGATTTCTACCTCAAAGCCCCCCTTGTTCATGGCCTTGACTTTTCCCTCTACAGGTATTGAGTTCTGATAAGCCTCCCGGAGCATCTCAATAGCATCGGCCCCACGAACCTTAAGCCCCTTGCTGAGATGGATTCCACCAGTGAGAGAGGCAACCTTTAGTTCAACACGGTCACCCACCGCAACGGTGAGGCTCCCGTCTTCACTAACAAACTCCTCGCGATTGACAACCCCTTCACTTTTTCCACCTACGTCAACGAAGATATCGGTTTTGCTGATCTTGACCACCTTTCCTGACACAGTATCTCCAGGAATAAACCCGCTGATAGGGATTTCCGGATTAGCCTCGAAAAGCTGGGCAAAACCCATTTCCTCATCCATTTCCATCTTTTTTTCTTCTGTCATGGCTACTCACCGCGTAAGATTTGAAAGTCCGCATGGGTCCTTTGCACGATCCTGCCAATTGGTTTCCAGAACCAATGAATCTGTCCCACCTTAGGTAATGCTTTTCTCATAATTTCTTGATCGCAGAGTCCAAATGAAATGTCAACACTTTTCTATATTTCTAATCCACACGAGGACAAGACTCAAGGGGTTATTTGACTATTTTCATAGCTTTGACATCCTGTTACCTTTCATCAAACTTGATGAGCTACACTCTGAGATTCGTCTTCATGGTATCGCGAGATGTTACTTTTACCATTTTAGCATCTTTTTTATCTTAGAAGTATCATGCCTGTTAAAGTAAAATTTTTCTTCCCTCCTTATAACAAATTCTCTTTCCATGAAATACTATTTTCACTACAACCTTTATAAACCCCAATATCAAAATTTCAATACATCCCCATTGGGCGGGTGGGGGTTAGGGATGGTGAGTCAATGGGGCAAATTTATTGTCTTTTCATCAAAGAAGAAACAACAAAATCTGATACCTTGCCCTTGGAAACAACAACACGAGGAAAAACCAAAAACAGAGGAACAAAAACACGACCAGAAAGAGAAAGAACAGCACAACCAACAGACAACATGCTCAAAAACTCAAACTGCTCTTTGCTCAGCTGCATGCAAGTAGACATATCCAAAATATCCTTGCCATTACCAAGTTGAAATGTACTTTTGCAATAGGTATTAGCCTTAATGGAATCACTTAATTTATTTGGTTCTTGATCTATCACAATCACAGATTCACCAAACTCTCTTATCTGCCTCAAGCTCGTTTCCATAATTGTTTCTTGACCTTCATGCTTTTTCTTCCATGAAGATAGAATATGATGTCCTTCCTCAATAATAATGGCATGTTTAAATTCTTCTCTTTTGCCTTCATTTTTTCTAAATTCATAAATCCATAATAGCAAGGCTTCGGTGAAAAAAATCTTATCAATATCTGAAAGCGCATCTAATTCTAAAATTATATTGTTGTTTAAAAGCTCAGAAGGATTTATTTTCTCATTGACATTTACCACTGCACCTAAACCTTTGTCATAGGTTAAATGGGCGAGCGCTCTTAAAGCAGAGGCCTGCCATAAGGACATTCTTCCTTTAGTTACTTTTTTATACAGATAATTTTCAATATCTTCAAAGATTGGATAATCATCTTTTCCTTCAAAAATACCTTTATTTTCATATGCCCAATCAATAGCCTCTCTCATTAAATACTCGACTCCTTCTCCTAGAAAGAAAGCATGCTTCATAACATCTATCAGCCTTACTAACCACTGCCCTGGTTCAGTCCCAGGAGGAGGCACGAGAGGATTAAATTGAAAAGGAGAAATTTTTCTTCCCACAGTATACACTTTCAAATCTCTAAATTCAGGCAGTTGAAGTAAATCCCTATAATTCTTCTTCCAATCAAAAATGAGAAACGGCTTCCTTTTCCTCTTTAGCTCTTTCAAAATTTGAAATGCAAGATTAGTTTTCCCAACACCAGTCATTCCAGTAATCAAAATGTGCTGGCGGATGGGCCTGGCGGCATGGAAGGCCTGGGGTCTTTGCCAAATACCCTCTGATGCACCGCAATGCTCTTGCCATTGTTTAAGACCTCCACCCGATCCATGTCCATCTGGACACTGACCTTCAGCCCCACGTAGCTGGTAGGCACCGAGTAGAGGTTCTATCCACAATGAGTGTCGAGTAGCCGTTGACTTTGCAAGGCTTTTGCGATGTCCTGGCTGCCGATCGGAGAAGGTCGTCAGGAAGGGAACATTTCAGAGGATTTTGAAAACAGTGCCAATCGGGTTCAAGAAAGTCTTCTTGAAGGTGACAGGTTACAGGCTGTTGTGTAAGGAGTGCGGCCCTGTTGGCCAGGAGCCGATTCATCTTGCCCATCAGCTTCTGGGATTTGTACTCCTTGGCACGCAGCTCATCCAGCACCCTCCCGTAGGCGGACAGGATATGAAAGCGGTCATAGACAATGGGGATGGGGCCCAAGTAGCTTAACACGGCCTCCAGGTACGCTGGCCACATGTCCATGGCGATGGCCAGGGGTTTGACGCCCAGCCTACGCAGTCTCTCGAAGAAGGGCTTGAGGCTCAGAGCGGTTCTGCCCCTTCCCACCCAGACCACGGCCCCTCGCTCCAGATCCACCACCACAGTCAAGTACCGGTGCCCCTTCTGGATGCTGATCTCGTCGATGCCAAGGAGGCGGATCTTCTTCAAATCCCGGGCCGTGGGGATTCGGCGGGAAAGGCGCTTTTTGTCGATCTCTTTCACCGTGTTCCAGTTCCTTTCTTATTTGCCGATAGGTTGTAATGTGAGATTGCTTTTCCTGTGACTTCTAATCTAATCCCATTGCCCTAATCGCAGCATTCATTGGATCGGTAAAGAAAATCGCTTGGATTTTATTGAGTACCTCATCAGGCACATCAGCCAGATCGCGTTTGTTCTCACTAGGCACCAATACCTGCTTGGCGCCGGATTCCATTGCCAGCTGAAGCCGTTCTGTAAGGTTGGACACTTTCAAAAGCAGCCCTTGAACGCTCATTTCGCCTAGAACGACGAGTTGCTCACGCACAGGCCTCTCTAGGAGAGACGACACAAGGCTAATAAAAAAGGCGACGGCCGTCTCAGCACCTTCTTTGGCTTGGTGCAGGTTGATGGCCTGAATACTGTAGTCATAACTGCTGGTATCCCGCGTGATCCCAAGATGTTTCACATTGGCCTTGAGATAGGCTTCGGCGGTCTTGATGCCTTCTTTCATCGTCTTTGAGAGATTACCCAGGGGAATGATGCGCCCGGAACCGGCACTGATCTGAGTCTGTAATAAAAACAAGGCGAGCTTTCCTGTATCTATATCTCTGCCGATTGTATAGACGGACCCAGGAGCCATAGAGCCTGGCTGAATGATCTGCGCTCCTCCCATTTCCGGAACGGCAACAAACTTCTCTCCTCCGTTTTCCATATCTGAGTAAGAAAAGTTGACGTCCCAGTATTCAACACCAGCAATCTTTTTCAGCTGTTCTTTAACCCGGCGACGCATTTCCATCGCCAAGACCATATACTCTTCCACCTCATTCTTTGTCACTTGGCCATCCGGATGGAGGAGTTTGATCAAGCCGGACACTGTTTTACGCACTGCCTTTTGATCACGTCCAGTGAGATGAGACCCGAATCGGAAAAACCGTTCGGCCACATCGCTGTAACTTTCTTTACGGAGGTTGCGTATGACCTCAGCTAAGTAATCCGACACCAAGCCAAAGTGATCGGTGTAATATTCATCGCGAGTTTTCTGTAGTTCCCAGCCGGGCAAGTAGAAATGAATTCGATCAAAGAAAGCAGCATCCATCTCCGTGGGCATTGGATAGAAGAGATTAGAGGTTCGAAGAATAGTCTCAATGTCGCCATCCAGGTTGCCCAGGAACACGATCGATCCTTCCGCTGTAATCACCTCGGCTCCGCGAGAAAAGTTGCCATCTTCCATGTAACCCTTCATGATGTTGATGCCGTTTTTGTCAGGGAACCTGATTCCCGCGGCCTCGTCAAAGGCCACCGTATCCCAGAGGCATACTAATCCCCTTGCACCACTAGCCAGGTTCACAAACATCTGAGCCACTGTAGTCTGCCCACCGGAAACCAAATGACAGTATGGGCTCACCTGCTGGTACACAAAACTCTTGCCCGTGCCTCGGGGCCCGAGCTCGATCAGGTTGAAATTTTTCTCTACTAAGGGGATAAGGCGTGAGAGGTGGAGCAGCTTCCGACGATGATTGAAGTACGGATGGTTTGCCTCAAGGCCCAGGCTTCGTATCAGAAGTGTCATCCACTCATCGCGAGAAAATCGGGCGCGGGCCTCTCGATATTTTTCAATCGATAAGCTGGAAACCTGAATAGGCTTCAAGCGCTCTATAAAGAAAGGACGGTTTTGACTTCGAAAGATGAATGTATCATCGTAGCAAAGGATTACTTCTGTCCAGATGCCGCCATGAACCAACCGCTCATGCTTCCGAATTTCTGACTCGTCAATATTAACATAGTCAAGGTTTATATTCGCAAGTTCCGCCCAGTACTTGTCATGAGTTTCGACAAGACGAACTTTTACCTTATCGATAATTTCGAAGGTCGTTTGCTGTTTGATGCGGGCTTTAACCAGTTCGCGCTCGTCGGGCTTCACATATTTGCTGCTCAGCGTTTCACGAACAAATTCCAATCCCTCTTCTATCACCTGGGGATCCGTACTGGAGCAGTACCTGCCGAGCAAAAACTCGATGACGAACATAGGGACGCTATAGGCGCTTCGGACGCGTCGGAGTAAATCCTTTCGGACGACCAGCCCTGGAAAAACCTCAGCAGCTTTCTGATCAATGCTATCTACAACGATCGCCTCTAACTCGCTCATCTTGTTCCTCTCTATTTACTGGAGATCCTTGGCAGCCCGGACGAAAAGCCCTAAGGCATAAGATTCGCCCGTGTCCGCGTCAATCACCTGCACAGGAATCTCTGTACCTGAAAGTATTGGCGGGTCTCGATGCAGAAAAAGAGTCACAGCAACGATCTCTTTGCTCTCCGCAGTAATTGGAATGAGCTTTTCAGTAGAAACGGGAGCTTTCAGTGTACCCAAAAATACCCGCACCTGAATTGTCTCTGGCTCTCTATCAAAAAGCCCTCCGGGACCGGGGTGTTCTGGAACAAGCTCCACCTTCACCGCCAGAGTATAAATCTCGATTTGCGGCACAAGCACCCGCACCCGCATCCGGGATCTGGTGGCTATAGACACGAGCTTCAAATGAGGAATCACAACCTCCTGGAGCGTTGCTCCACCATGAAACACTCTGTCTGGTGTTGAAAAGCTCCTGAGTCCTGGAGGCAGAGCAACAGACCAAGATGGGTCAAGGGGAAATGCTACCATTGCCGTAGTCGCTTGGTCGCCCTTTTTCAATACACCGGAACGTGAGCTTAAAATTGCGAACCGATCCTTGTCCACATCAATAGGCTGGATAGTGGTGGTCGATTTCAAAAGTACGAAGCCATGATCTGTCACCACGTTTATTTCAGCATAACCCCACGATCTCAGTTTTCGAATTGCTCGGTCCAGCTCTCCCAAAACCTCTTCAAAATGATTAATTACTTCGTAAGCCATATCATGTGCTAGATCATCCACAACACGACTGAAGAGAACAAGCAGGCGCGGCAGATGCTTTGGCGGTTCTGCCAACTCCCACAGATGATGGATCTCATCCCTGCGTGCACCCTTTTTATCCTTCCCTAAGGGAACCGCCCCTGCACTCTCCAAGAGCTTCCACCGATAGGCTCGATAGCACAGATCTCCGCCCGCAACCTCTGAATAGAGTGACGGTTTTCCATCCTCGATCATCAGCCGAACATCGGGCTGTGGAAGAAGACTTGTCATTCCCACGTAGGTTTCAGAGGGAACATTCGCCACATAGGCTTTCAGTGTGCCTTCGGCCAGCCGCTCATGAAGGGCCGCGGCCAGGTCGAACCGGAGTGCGTCTACGATGAGAACAGCTCGCTTACCAACAGATTCACTGAACAAATCAGCCCTTAGTTCAGATACACCGTGACAACCTTCGGGAGGCCATGTTCCGCCATCGCGAAACGCCTCGTAGAAAGCCTGGCCCACTGCATCGAGGTATTTCAGGTAAAATCGGTCGGCTACAGAAGCCAGCAGCTCCATCCCTTCAGCCTTACGCGCGGCCGCAAGGAGCCGCCAGTGGGTCAGGTCTATTTGATGCCAGTCGTGCGCATAGGCAGAAACGATCTCAGCAGCGGTCTTCATATTAGCAGCAGCCTCAACTGCTTTATTGACCCCCTCGATTAACTCAGCAATCTTTGCAGCAAGTTCCCAGCCAGGTAAATCCTTTGTTCCTCTGGCCCAGAAGTCGTTGGCCTCTTCAATTGCTCTCTCCCGATGCTCCTGGAAGTAAATCTGGAGACTGGCCTCACTCTCACCCTGATCTCGCAACCCTTTCAGGAATTGAGCCCAGCGATCCGCTGCCAGAGAACGAAAGGCTTGAGGCTTTCCACCCTTTGAACGCGACCAGACGCGCAGGTCAATCCTCTTCTCCAATTCCAGCGCCCAGTGCCGGTAGGTCTCGAGATAATCCCGATGGGTCATCCAGCGGCGGAGAAAGTCCCGCATTGAAGAACCTTTGGATGGATGCGGCAATTTCGTCATGAACGGGAAGTCGCCCGATTCTCTTGAGGCTTCAAAGATTTCAAGCAACGCCAGTGACATGACAAACGCCTCGGCCCAACCCGGTGGATCGAACGGTAGATTCGCAGAATCGTCAAACTTGGCATTCACCTGTGAGACGAACTCATCGGCAATACGGGCCTTCACAAGTTCCTCCCATTCTCGCGCCGGGTCGGCCAGGAATTTCAGAAGTCGTTCTTCAAGGTTTCCGATGATGCTCTCCTCTATGACCGCTAATGAGAGCGTCCGAGAAATCCAGAAGGCATCATCACGATTAATGTGCGCGCGGACATATTTTGCCAAAGGGGAATCCTGCCCTCCACGCCAGAGAGGATCCTGTTCCGCCCGCTTGGTAGGGAGCGGCACCCCGTGCTTCTTGAGAAAAGTAAAAAGAGTCGGCGGCTTGCCATCAATAAGCCATGTCAGCCCTGTGAATGTATATTCAAGCAGGCAATCAAGCTTTGTCCCGTCGGATGCCCCGCCCGCCAATTCCTCTCTGGAAAAAGGCAGCCAGAGTACCACGTTCTTCCCGGCACCAGGTCCAACCTCGGCAGCCCATTTGAGCCAGAGCGAGCCATGGTGGGACTCCTTTTCAAAGGTCAGCAGAACGATACTTTTAGCAGAAAATCGCTCTTCTACAGCGGGGAGCATGGCGCGGAATTCCGCCTTGGCATCGCACCAGAGCGCCACCCGTGCCCTGCTGTCGCGGGCAAAAAGGTCAGCAAAATTCTGGGTCAGCCAATCGGGGATCATTCCTCCTCCTCAAGTGGTTCAGGAACATACACCCGTTTCAGAGGCAACAGTCCCTTATAGCGGGAGTCGAATTGCTCGTAATGATTGAGCGCGAGGCTCACCAATTCCTCCCCGTCAATCAGCCTGAGATTGCCTTTGCTGCGAGCAAAAGTCCGCGCCTGATTGGTAAACGAACCGAGCGTAACCAGCATGGCAAACTCGCCTGAGACCACTTTGCCGTAAAGTGCGGAAACGATGGGATCGCCGATGTTCCCTTCGCTGCTTTTGACCTGCACCTTGATAATCGGCGGCTCGAACCCAAGTTCATCTTTGTGCGCGATAATATCAATGCCCCCGTCTGGCCCTTCTGGTGAGATTCGGGTACGGTAGCCCATGACACTCAAAAGGTGGGCGACAAAATCTGCGAGGGCATGGCCCTTCAGCTCTTGAGCCAGGCGCTTCAAGATGAAATCGCGAGTTGTTTGTTCAATTTCTCTGGCCACGACGGCAACCGTTGTATCCGTGCTAACCGCCGGCGGGATGACTTTCCCCTTAAGTGCAGCATGAAATTCCTCAGCGTACGTTTTGACCTGAAAAAAGCTCATAGCCGACCCGATCTCGTAGAGGGCGCCCTGGGAAAAGCGTGTGCGCGGTATCGCTTTGATCCATTGTACAGAGCGACGATGAGGGTAACCGGGCAATGGCTCCGGTTTATAAGCATATGGCCCTTTCACTTTACCAATGTGGATGAGATGGTCATGCTTGGATGGATAAATGACGAGGTCGCCCACTTGCATCTCATGAACAAAACGAAATAATTGACCGGCAACCACCGGCACGGCACCTGGTTTCTTTTCAGGGTAGACCTGGGCTACATGAGCTTTGAATGCCTCCCGATCGACGGGCAGTGTAGAAAGGTCCCCGGATTTATTCCAGCCTAAAGCAACTACATTGTGCTTGAGAAATAGCTGATCCGCATCCCCTGTACGGCCCGCATGAATGCCCCACATCGCCTTATCTTTTTCTGCCATGGAGATCTCTCCTTTGGGATTATAGATGGGCCAGCAGCCCCAGCATCACATGCACTCTTTTGGAAACTTCCCCAACATCTCGCGCCGCGCTTCGGCTATATTTTCCTCACTGATTTCCACTCCCAGGTCGGCCCAAAGCCTTTAATGGCGCGGCGAGGGCGCTTCACTCTGCTCTTTTGCTCAATGAATCCGATGAAATCGAGCACCTCTTGTTGTTTCTCATGGAGCAATGATCTCAACGTTTCTGGCGCAGACTGTTCGATGTTCATGGTGGAAACTTGTTTTAAAGCCTGGTTCTTTCAGTCTCTGCCTTCAGGCGCGAGAAGACTCTTCACGTCCTTGGGGGACAGCACGGGCGCGGCCAGGAGGCCGAGACGCTGCACCGGCGCGATGTTCACCCGCACGCCGTCGTTGATGTCCGGGTTCCAGCCCACGGGCTGCTCCTCAGGCTTTTTCCACGGGCACCAGATGCGGGCCTCGCGGCCGCGGCCCTCCAGCAGACCCCGAAGCCGCTCGTCAAAGTCCTGAACGTCGGCAATCTTCCCTTCCAGATCAGCCGCCTGCGCAAGCGTTTGCCGGTCCAGCCCTTCAGCCTGCGCTTCGCCCAGTTTCCTGCGCAGGGAATCCAGCACCTCCCGCACGTAGCGTGCGTGCAGGAGCGTGAGCCTGTTCCTGTCAAACTTGTGGTAGTAGACAATGGCCTGGAAGGTTCCCTTTGCGCTGGTGAGGTGCCAGGCGATGGGGCGCTTCTTGAATTGCGACACGTGGCGCTTGAAGAAATCGCGCTCGAACCAGCGGGCAAGGGTGGTGGGCTTCTGCTTTCCCCACTCATCGCCCCTTTTCCAGCCAAGGATCTGCCCGGCCTCGATCTCCACCGAAGGCCCTCGCTCAGGGCCGAACTCCTCGTCCAGGAAGCGACGGAATCGCTCCACGAGCGTCTCCTCCCCCATGCCCGGCGTGAGCGAGATGATCCCGTCCTCGTCCACCCACTTGGGATCAATGAAGGGCTTCCCCTCCTCTTTTTCATACTGGTTCTGCATGGGCCAGCGGTGGCCCAGCATGCGCAGGAGCTTCACACAAAAGTAGTCCTCGGTATGCCGCTTCAGCTCCGGCGGACAGACCAGCCCTTCCTCCCGGCGCATTTCTTCAAGGAGCCAGTAAACCGAAATGGGATGAATCTCTAACTTTTGCGAGAGTTCCTCAAGGAAGGTCTCGGCAGGGATGGGGATGCGGGCGCCGAAGGATGAAATAATCTCTTCTTCCTGTATAGTTTCTACGCTTTCATTATCCAACCGCTCCTGTTCATCATCAAATTTTGCGCCAGGTCCATTGATGTAAAAGAAACGAAGACGGTCTTTGATTCGAGACATTTCCTCTGGTGAGGGTGAAATATGCTCATGAAGAGAAAGATAATCAACTAGTTGCTCTTGGATTGTATAAAGCCTAACATTTAATTTAGGAATTGCCTCATACCCGCCAATAATAGGATATTGACCTGGAGGATAACCAGTATCTTCAAATATTAAATAAACTTCTTGTTTCCCTAAAAACAAAACATTGTTGGTCTCATTTTCAATGATCGTCTCAATTGAATGCAAAATGGTTAATATTGAAAATTCATAGGTATACCACTCATTCATGTACTTACAATCGCGGAAATTGCGTTCAATTAAATTGAGCTCTGTGTACCATTTCTTCAAACTGATACACATTTCACTTAAATAGCCAAGAGGACCAAAGCTATGAGGTACAGGGAGCAACTCATAAGAATTTGTAGAAAACTCCATGCCAGAATTCAAACACCGAAGCATGAAGCTTACTATTCTGGAGTTTAAATAACCACATAATGGATATATCAAGGATTTATTTATTGGGTAAATGCAAGGCCCTTTGTGTTCAGGAATCGTTCCGGGCATCATTTGCCTTAATGCAGAACAACCTCCTGCTACTGCAGTGTACGTTAATCCATCGCGTCCATAGTAATCGATATTTCGGAGAACAGCTTTGTGATCTGCTTTTAATCTAGCCCCATTGCTTTCCCAATCTACTTCGTAATAAGTAAGACCCCACCATTTGACGATACCACCTCCTTTAACGGTTGGGAGCCAGCGATTAGAGTCTTTTGTTTCCCAAAAAAAACGAATATATCGATTATTGTCAGTAGTAGACATACCTTGTTTGCAAACTGCTTGAGAACGAAGCCGTACATTACTTGTCATTAAATTGATTAATGAAGGTTTCAACCAATAAGCGAAAGGTGCATCTGGCAAAGCTCTTAAATCTTTTTGCACAGGCTCAAACCGTAAAGGCCCGACAATTGAACTTACTGCATAACAGAGTAATTTGCCAGGAGGATAAGAATTTTCCCTCAAAGACTCTAATCGTAAGGCTACCAACTTCCATATTGGATCAGGAGCTAACTTTCTAAAGATTAGGAGCACAATATTTACTACTTCGCCGCTAATTTCAGCGAAAGCACCAGGCCCCAAATGTGCCAGTGTCTCAATAGAAATCTCTCTCAGCAAACCTGTAAACCCACCTTTTACCTTTGCGCATTTCTCTTCGGGTAATGCACGCAAATCGGCAAAGCTGCGTAAAAACATCCAGCTCTGCTGCGTAACCATGGCCACGTGGCCGTCCTCCTGCGCTAGCTCGCGGCAGCGCAGGATGAAGGAGGCGTAAATATCGCGCTTGCCGGGAGAGTAGTGCCTCGCCACAAAGTCTTTGAGCATCGGCCCCATGTTCTTGCTGCCCATGTAGGGCGGATTTGTGCAGACTACATCGTATCGGCTCCTGAGGAGTTCCAGGAAGGCAAAGCCGCGCCGGGCTTCGCCAGCCACAACCCGCTCCACGATTTCGCCGCTTTCCCGGGCCTTGTCCAGAAATCCTTGAATCGAGGCTTCGGTCCGATAGGCCAGTCTCTCCCAGAACATTTCATCGGTGATCTTCTCGAATGGAAGCATCTGCTGGCGAGGAGCTTCTATTTCCGGAAAGAGAACCTGCCGCTCTTTCCCGCGCCTCACCTGCTCTTCCCACTTTTTGTGCTCTTCAGCAATAATGGTCCGCAGTTCCTCTTCGGGCCGCAGCAGGGAGCCAAGCTCACGGATGTGCATGAGCGAGCGCACCAGCGCCTCCAGCACCCGCCGCACGCTGGGCTCCCGCTCAAAGCCTGCAAGAAAGCGCTCCCATGCTTCGCCCGAAAAGAACGACGCATCGGCCGCGATAACGTTGATGCGGGGCCCCCTGGACAGGCCATGCTCTTTGGCCTTGAGGTACAGGGCTAATGACGCTATCTGCACCGAGCGCGGGTCAATGTCAATGCCGTGGAGGTTGTGCTCCAGGATGGTGAGAGCCACTTTGCTCTCAGGGACAGCCCATTCCCTGGGGATGCGTTCTGCCTCGGCCAGTTTCCGCTCTTCGTCGTAGAGTTGCGCCAGCAGGTCAAACGCCACTACCAAAAAGTGGCCGCTTCCCACGGCAGGGTCCAGCACTGTCCACTCTTTCAGCGGCTTGGGCGGCCGGGTGTGGGGAGTGGATGGGGTTACGTAATATGGCCATGCCACCCGGGCCCCGGAGTCAGGATACATCTCCATCCAGCGCGCGCCAATGCTGTTCTGGAGGAGAAAGTCCACCATGTAGCGCTCGGTATACAGTTGTGTGACCGCGATGATGTCTTTGCCCGAGATCTTCTTCTTTTTGGTACGGGCTTCCTCGAAAACCCGATCCTTCTCCTCGGTCTGGAAATACTGGTAAACCCAGCCCAGGAGCTCATCGGCGCGAAAAGCATCTTCGGGGAGTTCGTTGAGCTTATCAATTACTTCACGCAGCGTCTTGTGAGAGGGCCATACCTGGGCATACGGATCAGATGGATCGAATAAAACACCGATCTCCTCAGTGACAGCAGCATAGGCCTGTGTCAACCCTTCCCGCCAGAGGTGCTCTTCGGCATCCTCGCCGTAGCGATAGCGGTTCTCGCGGTCGCGCAGAGTCCACAGCCATCTCGACCGGCCGCCATACTCCGGGCGGCAGGTAACGGCCTCGGTCTGCTCGTCATCAATGCACAGATGTCCCCGCAGCTCAAGGCACTTGAGGCCCACCAGCCGGTTGAGGTGAGTATACGCCGCCTCGCGACAGAGCGCATCCACCGCAGCAACATACGATCCTCTTGCTGCCATTTCTCTGTCGAGCACTGCGTCCAGGGCACATCGGGCAGCGCATTCTTCCTCGGTGAGATAGGAGAGATTGGAGAGAGGGATGGGCGTGCTTCTGGCCGGATCAATCCCCAGGCGCTTGAGCTGGCGGCCCAGGTCATCTTCCAGCAGCCGACGAAATTCTAAGATCAAGGATTTCAGGCGTTTTTTTGTGGCGTCGGCAAGAGGAGGCTTCGATGGCGCGCTCATTCTATGACCACCTCATATCCATCGGCAAGTTGTGCGGAAATCTCGCTGCCGATGTTTTGCCAGAAGGTTTCAAATTCCATCTTTGAGACAAATCGCCGTCCAGCCAAACGCTTTTGCAGGTTGATTCGAAAGATCTTCTCTTTTTTCTCGCCTTTTGCTTCCTGCTGAGCCTGCCACTCTCGCTCGCACCGCTCAAAGATGGCTGCCCGGTACCCTGGTGCAGCCATGCGCAGTGCATCCAACTCGTTCACTTTGCGCCGCTCTGAGGCCCGCCGCAGGTCCGACGCCGTGTCCAGCCCACCTAACGCTGGCAACCACAGGGCGGATGAGGGGCCAAAGGCGGCATCCATAACGGCTTTACGGCTCGCATCATCGAGACGGGTAAAGGCTTCCGCGGATTCGAACTCACTTCTGAGCTGGGCAATGGCCTGTGCACAGGCTTCATACGCTGTTCTATAAACCAGGCGATATCTGTCGACGACTGCCAGAGCCGCTTGCTGAAGTGTCTTCCACTTCGGCATTATTTCCCTGCCAGCAACTACCGCGTCAAACTCGTTTAACTGCTGTCTCACCCGCGACCCTTCTTCCCCTTCGAATAAAGCCGGACAGGCACGCGCATATTCCAGAATGATAATGTAGTCGCGGAAGGCAGTATCCCTCTTGTGATCAACAAACTGCTCGTACGAAGTAACAAAGTCGAAGATTTCCTTCCAGGCTGCTCGGTCCTCGATGAATTTACGAGCGCAGGCGATGGGATCCCGCATAGCAGCCGCGGGCTGGATCACCACTTCTGCGCGGCGGTAAGTTTCCGGAAGGGGAAGGCGCAAATCATCCACACGCTGGCGGATCTTGTCAGCCTGCTGGACCAATCGTGCACCGACACGTCGCACTCGCTCAGCTATTCCGTGTGCTGCATCAGGGACAGTGGTCTCACCAAGGTCGATGAGACTATCTTTTGCTTCCTTGACTTCTGCGGGTGTCAGACCACCGGTCGTGGGCATAAAGCGAGCCTTTTTAAATTTCTGGGGGCTGGTGAAGAAGGATTCCACACCATGTAATCCGGTGTCATAGATCGGCTGATCTGAATCAGGAGATTCGATGTAGACTGCTCCGCCCCGGAACATCGCCGCGAGGACCACGCGCAAGAGGGCATCGGGCCAGCCAAAAGGGATTTTCGCAAAATGATCGGAGAGCGCCCTGCCGTCCAGGTCGATCATTTCATCCTTGCGCCTGCTTAGTTCTTCAAAAACCGTGTCCACCAGCTGCGCATTTCGGATGAGGTGCCCCTGGGAATCAAACAGGCCCAGTTCAGAATCAAGCCGGTCAAGGCTTTTTGTTCCCGGCTTGAGGTAGGTGGGGATGTTTTTCTCGTTGAATGCCTTATCCGCGATGGTAAAGCGCGTATACAGGTGACCTGACACCGAGCCCACAAACTCTGTTGAGGTGGATTTCAGGTCTTTGCTGCCATCTAAATCTGCCATATCTCCGGAGTAAAAGATGCGCCCTCTCTTGAGACACGTCTCCAGCAAAGCCGCAACATGGGTTTCAAGGGCGGCACGCTCTTTTTCTTTCTCTTTCATGACGCGCACCGTTTCATCATTTCGGTCGTTTCTCCACTTGGGCTTGTCAGGAACCTTGTAAAGAGCCTCAAGCCGCTTCAGCTTTTCAACAAGCGTCTTATCCTCGGCTGCGACCCACCAGATTACCCGGCCTTTTGTACCACGGGCCATATTCTCCTGCTCAATCTCTTCAAGTTTCGGGCTTGTGAGGGGGCTCGAGACCCGTACGGTGATCTCGCCGTTGCTGGTGATAGCTTCATCGTCGAGGGACAAAGAAAAAGGGATGATGCCCGACTTCCCAAGAAGCACTTTAAAGTCGCCCCATTTGGCGCGGGTAAGTACCCTCTCTTTCAAAAGGTCGGCCGCTCGCCGTTTGGCCACCCCGATGCCGGCCCCAAGGTCCTGAATGAATGCGACGATGTCCTCCTCAATGCCCCGCTCTTTCTCACTCAAATAACGGTACTGCCCGGTGGCTTCATCTCTGCCGACAAGCCCGGTTTTCTGGAGACGCTCCAGGGTCTCCTGGATGTGGCGACGCAATGTCCCAAGGTCGACATCAATGGTTTCTGCAAGGAGCTTGGCCAGCACCTCCGGAGCCCGGGGTATCCATACCACCCGGGATATAAGCCAAAGGGCTTTCAACACCCGGCTTGGAGGAACGGGCGTGTCCGGTACACGGGAGTCAGATTCCCGGATAAGCCTGATGCCCGTGGTCCCCAGGTAATCGTTAGAACCCAGCTCGTCGCTTATGTGGTCGAAGACGAGGTCGATAGATGCGAGAACGCCGAGCGGACGGCCTGCGAGGCTCTGGACTGTTCCCTGGGCCAGACCGATCATGCTTCGCTCAGCACCCGAAAGCTTGAACCCACGCATAGCGTTGAAGAGTTCCTGCAACAGCGGGATCGAATAAGGAAGGAAGGGGTATGCAGCTGCAAAGCTCTTTCGGTCTAATGTGCAGAGGATGCGGCCAATGCCGAGAGAGCACAAATCGGCGATCGGGCCTTCCTTGGCATCGTAGAGTCGGTGCAACTCTGGAAGAGTGATCTCATTTTTTCGCAGAAGTCGGTCCTGGACAACACGGCGAACATCCTCGCTGGTGAGCGGGATTTTCGTTGAAAAGCGGGCGTCCAGTTTTCCCAATGCGCTCAGCTTGAGACCGGTCCTATCCACGACCTGGTCGAGAGCTTCCTGGGAAGTACAGATAAACCAGATTCGGCCGCGGCTCTGGACGCCTGCCTGCTCAACGATTGCCCGGAGTTCTTCAATCCGGTCTCCGCTGTCACCGATGAACTGACCCATTTCGTCAACCACGAAAACGAGATGAGGTTCTCGGGGTTTGACCTCTGCAGCAACGGTGTTCAGGTAGTCTGTGAGCTCTCTGGCGAAAATTTCAGGAGATACCCTGGCATGATCGCGCTGATAGGTGGCTATCATCTCCCGCGCGCTTTCCAATGAGCGTCCAAGAACACTGGCTAATGCCGTTGTAATCTCATCTAAATAAAAGCCATGTTCAGTTCGATCCGAGATCCACCCGCGGCCATTCTGTTCCCTATAGGCGCTCATGAAGGCATCGTACTGACCCTCTGCCTTAAGTTTTCTTTCGAGACGAGCGAGCCACACTGTGGAGGCCAGGCCGATGCTCTCGTAGAACGTCCGCAGGCAGATCTCGGTCACCGAGTCTGGATTGGCCTGGTCAAGTTTCGATTTAATTTCAAACGGGATGGTCTTGCACCAGGCATGATTCCTGATTTCAGCTAATGAAGCTTTGAGGTCGACGGAGCCGGGGAGTGTGGGGTCGTCAAGATGTAAATTGAACAGGTCGATAGCCCTGCGATTACTGTCAGGTTCGACTACGGCATTTTCCAGAAGGTGCCCCAGTACCTTGGCCACATGGCTTTTTCCACAGCCAAAAAAACCCCATAGCCACACAGCCATACCGTCTCCGCCCTTTCCCCCTCGAATACGAGAGCGGAGGCTCTCGGTGAAGGCGTCAAAGAATTTGCGAAGCTCCCGGGCCAACGAATCAGTTATCACGAATTGATGAAGATCCTCGGCAAGATGCTCGCGGTCGTATACCTTCACCACTGGTTCGATCTTCTTTCGAAGGTCCCTGGCAATGACATCTCGCACCGTAATGTTTTCTGTGGCCATTTCATATCCTCGCAGCCCGATAGTTATACCCATCTTTAATTCCCAGGAAATGAAGCTCCGGTCCTTTCTGAGTGCCTGGGAAGGGAATCACGAGGGTATTTTCTAACGTATTCTCTGTTTCCTCAAGAAGTGCCGAGTAGCTGATCCACGGAAAGAGAGACGCGGTGTGAAGACAAAACAGTATTGAATCTGGTGCCCGCTCCGCAGCCACTCGGACGCGGCGCAATGTTTCTCGTTGGACCATTGCAGCAAGGTTTTGTCGGATGTCACGCGAACCAGCCGCATCCAGTTGGAATGCCTTCTGAAGCAAGCCTTTCCCTTCAAGGACCTCGAAAACGAGTGTGCGGAAATCTAAAACATGAATTTGTAACCCGTCAACCTGTAATTCTTGAATGATCTCTTTGTAGCCGGACAAGAACGTCAGCTCTTCCTCTGGAGGGTAAACCACCAAGAGGGCTCCACCTTTACGGTCTGGCGCAAGAAGCCTGGCTCTCAGTGCCTCAAGTTTTTCGTTGCTGATACTCATCTATTCTTCTTTTCGAACTGCAAAGTGGATTACTCCACCTTGTATGGAAAACTCCACCCGGCCTTGCTGGCGAAGTTCTGTCAAGGCCGTAATGACCTCATCAATTGACAACCCCATCGCCACAAATAATGGATGCTCAGGGATACGGGTTCCGGATTCACCTCCACCGATCACCAACCGCGCACCAAATAAAACAACGTCGGGGGGAATATATGGACGACGAAGAAGCTTGCGCGCAGTCCCATTGGCATAGTGACAATCACGAAGCAGGCCAAGATAGTGCTGAGCAACTCTTTTACGGGTAACCGGTGTCCATTTCCGGATATGGGGTAATTGCTTGGACAATCTCTCAAGCTCGGCCTCCACATCTGATGTGACAGCGGCAAAGGACGGCCCCGAGAGTTTTGGCGCAAGCCATTCACAACCCAGTGTAAAAACCAGAGCATCATTCCAGAGAAGCATGACATAAGCAACAAGGGCTGCTTGTAATGGGTCAGCAGTATGTTGCATAGCCAGAACCAGCTGAGCCGTGGCCCTTTGAGCATCAGTCCGAAGATAGCGCTGGCTGATCTTCGCAAACGATTTGGCTCGGCTCCCAAGGCTAGAACGTTTAAGAATATTATCTTCTAAGATTGCTTTACGGGCATCTGCCCGCGCAGTGTCAGGTTTGAGAAGCGGAATCAATGTCCGCAATTCTTCCAGCATAGCGCCTTGCGCAGCTAAACGAGCGGTGATTTTATTCTGCCGTGGCTCAACAGATCTTATCTGTGGGATAGTTTGATGAGGCAATGGATTACCCTCTTCTCAATGGCAGCGCAAATGGTCGTGAGTTCGGTCAATGTGAGGGAGAACGGTATGTTGAACTTGTAAGGGTCGAGAAAAACTAAGAGGTTACCTCGGTTCACGCTATGTGTCTGAACCTCGCTTCCCAGTAAAGACCACTGGTTCATGGAAAGGATACATTTGTATATGTGATCTTATGCTTGATCAATGCGGCCTAAATTAACGTATTAAGTTAAGAGGAAAAGCCGAACCTAAATTAATTATATCAAATGCTTATATTTTGTCAACTTTTTCCCACGACCAAACGACCAAAGACAAGTTCTTGGATGATAAGGGGCAAGATTGTCAGCTCAGGACATGCTAAGGGGAAAGATTTGGGCAATAATTTATGTTCTTTTGGACGAAAATAACATCCTCATGGACTTTTTGCTCGGGAGCGCGCAGACCCTTTATCGTAATCCTTTCCCCCTTCGGGTCGGCCTTATGGCCTAAAGGTTTATCGAAGGGTCTGCTCAATGCCCCCTCGCTTTTTCCACTGGGTGGCTCTCACGGATGGGCTTCTCTTTCTTGCTCGCCAAATGGTAATTGATATCAGTGATATTCAAGCGATACAATTAGCATATTCCGCGAGCTGGAAGTTATTCTTCTGTTTTTAAGCTCCTCCCGAATCGCCGGATAAAGGGTTCCCCCTTTGCTTGATTGATGATTAACGGATGCTTTGCAAAAGAGGAATTGCTGGCAGGAAAGATCCACGAACGATCTTTTCCACATCGAAGCTCTTCCAGGTGTTTTCCTTGCCATTCGCTTCATATTGACGAAACATCTGGCTCAAAATGTGTCTTTGGCTTGTTTACCAAGTTCAATACGATCAACCTGAAAAAGAACACGGGAAATGATCGCCGTTTGGAACCAGTGCTTCATCAACATGGCAATAGTTAGGGTTTTCCCTGTTCCGATTGCCCGGAAACAACAAGTGGCATCCCCAGCATTACCTGGAGCTCATACAGCAAAACCAAGGAGCCGCCAGGCCCATCCGCCAATGGCTGCGGATCTGGCCCAAGGTCCTGGAGAAGCTCCTGAGACGATTTCAGGAATCCCAGGGGGACACAGCTGGCATCAAAGATTTTCTTTCGGTGCTCATGCTCTACCGGGACCATTCTGCCGAGAAGATGTCCAAGGGTCAAATCTGCAACCATCTGCAACCTATATGCAACCACCCAAAATAAAAGGGGTTGGCCATTATGGCTAACCCCTTGATATTACTGGTGCCGAGGGACGGAATCGAACCGCCGACACGGGGATTTTCAGTCCCCTTAAACACATTTCGTAAGGCAGCGCACTCATTCAATAAATTAAACATTCCAAAGAGATAGCTTCAAAGACAGTATATCCTAGTATACCCTGGTATACCCTCCTGTGACATTTTTCTACGTCAATACCACGTCAACGATTTCATCGGGAAGTTGTAGGATACGACATTATTGCGGGGGGCGGTTATCCACTTTCCAGCATCCGCAACTATACGAACCATTTTCACAGCAAATCTCCTTGCAGAGAAAGTCTCTGATATCCGTGCCCATTCAAAAAAAGTACGTGGGCGGAACTGGAATTGGGTATCCGCCCGGCACCGACACCATAGTGAGCCCGTCCGTGAGCCAGATAAAGAAAACACAGCCATGGTGGTAAGGGCAGGTTCTAGGAAAGCACTCTTAGCCTGAAAGAGATCACAAGATTCATCGATGAACGGCTGGAAAAAAGGTATAAAGGAGAAAGTGCTTGCCGATGCGGTCCAGAAACATATGAATTGAGGTCCGGCAAACTTGACTTTGCGCCCGGTTTTCTCCAATTTTTGTTAGGCGTTTAGCGTGTGAGAAGCTGGTGAAGTAAGTGCTCAGCTTGCAGACATGTTATACATCTTGAACAGCTGCAGCATCCGCCCTCCCCCGGGGAAAGCTATAAAAGAGGTTTCGCTCGGTAGAGGGAGCTCAACCTCCA
>CAZTAS010000097.1:0-21928 GCA_964611635.1 uncultured Thermodesulfobacteriota bacterium | reverse complement strand
GAAATTAATATCCACAATATACAGAATATGCTGAAGGAAGTCAATAGTCATTTTTATTATTTTGCACCCTTCCCGACTGGTTAACAAATACTGTATTAGTAGTTGATGTGATTGTAATTACGGATTAGATGCGATAACATTTCATAAAGTGTTCATTCGGGTTAAGCTTCTGCGCTAATATGTAAAGCTTATTTGCTTATTGGAGAAAACAATGGCTCAACAATTAGTTGTAGTGGGAGGTGTGGCGGCCGGACTAAGTGCGGCCAGCAGCGCCAAGAGGCTCAGGCCTGAGCTGGATGTAATCGTGCTGGAACGGGGGCGGCATATTTCTTATGGCGCATGCAGTATCCCTTATTATATCTCAGACCTCATCAAAGAGCCAGAGACTCTTGTGGTTATTCCGCCGGAGAGATTCGAGAAGGAAAGAGACATCCGCATCCGCCTCTTTCACGAGGTCACGCATGTAGACCCTGACAAGAGGTTATTGGTTGGGGTGGATCGTGAAAAAGAAAGCTCCTTTCAGCTTCCTTACGACTATCTGGTTATTGCTACCGGGGCTGCACCAATTATTCCTCCAATCCCTGAAATTGAATTGAATGGCATCTTTACCTTGCGAACGCTGGAGGACGGGATTGCCATCAAAAAGGCCATTTCAAGCCAATCTCCTTCAAAATCTGTAATAGTTGGAGCAGGATATATTGGTCTGGAACTTGCGGAGGCTTTCCGAGCCTGGGGCATGGAAGTAACCATTGTAGAAAAGCTGGATCACGTTCTCGGTACCATGGACGAGGAAATCAATGCGGTGGTGGAGCAAGAACTGGCAGATCAAGGAGTCCGGCTTTACAAGGAAACAACTGTCAAGGCTTTTGGCGGGAAGCATGGCCAAGTGCGTGAGGTGATCACCGATCATGGAATCCTGGAGGCCGACCTTGTGCTCTTATCGGTTGGCATTCGGCCCGAGAACACGCTGGCGCGGCAGATGGGCCTCGATCTTGGGCCTTCAGACGCCATCTCGGTGGACGCCTCCATGAGGACGAGCCGAGAGGGCATATTCGCTGCTGGCGACTGTTCTGATGTGCTCCACTTGGTCACAGGGCGCAAAACTTACATTCCCTTGGGAACCACCGCTAATAAGCAGGGTCGGGTGGCAGGGGAGGTCATCGGGGGATTGGGGTCCACCTTCAGAGGAGTGGTTGGGACAGCGGTCAGCAAGATCTTCCGCCTGGGCGTGGCTCGCACTGGCCTGACGGAAAGAGAAGCCGGACAAATGGGTGCAGATTTTTACTCCACGGTCATTCAGAGCAGCAGCCGCGCCCATTCTTATCCAGGTGCTAAGCAAATTACGGTAAAGACAATTGTTGAGCGAGGATCAGGCCGACTTCTGGGAACGCAGATGGTGGGAGCAGAGGGAGTGGCCAAGCGAATAGATGTCCTGGCGGCAGCCTTGCACCTGGGCATGACTATTCAGGATGTGGCAGCTCTTGATCTCAGTTATGCCCCGCCTTTTGCTCCCGTCTGGGACCCCATTCTGATCGCTGCCAACGTAGCGAAAAAGCAGGCATCTTAGTCGAGCTTAGATACCGATGCAAAATCACTGAGCAACAGGCTGAATTTACCTTTTTTCCTTGCTTTTATTGGATTTTTATCATGTATTAGTCCCTTAATTGTGAAATTCGTGTTTTTTCTTGCAGAAAATTTTTTCCGGTATCTGGAAAGCCTTTACCGTAGCGCTTTTGCAGAGATTGTAAGGAACGTCCAACTTTTTAAAAAACATGTTTTTTCACTTATTTGGTTCCGGCTTGTTCGGGTTAGGATGCTTCGTCTTTTAATTGATTGATTAGCCCGGTGGGCCGGAGACGTCGATGACTATTTTTGCTTGTCTTTTTGAAAGCCCAATACTTGAAAGGACAATTCCAGAAGAGCTGCGGAGATGTGCACGTTTTGCACTATAACGTGGTCAGGCACTTTAAGAGTGATGGGAGCAAAATTCAAGATAGCGGTGATTCCTGATTCCACTAGGCGCAAAGCTGCTTCCTGAGCCGCGTGCATGGGAACGGCCACCACACCCATCAAGACTTTTTCCCGCCGGACAATTTCGGCCAGACGCCCAAGGGGATACACAGCAACATCGTCAGCGGTTTTTTCTGTCAGGTTGGGATTAATATCGAACATTGCCACGATCCGAAAACCTCGCGATCGGAATCCAGGGTAGTGAGAAAGTGCCTGGCCGATGCGCCCTGCCCCTATGATTATAATATTAATATCCTTTTCCAAACCCAGTATCTTCCTTAGAATCGCGTTTAGCTCTGTCACGTTGTATCCATAATGCGAAGCCGATCGAGGTCCCAAGTGCACCATATCCTGACGAACACAGGAATGGGTGATGTTCAACTCTTCAGCGAGACGCTTGGAGGAAACCCACTGTGCCCCTTCATTAATAAGCCTGGAAAGAAACTCGTAATAAAGTGGTAGACGCCGGATTACAGCACGTGGAATAGATTGTAACATCGAATAAGCCCCAAGTATTCTTTTTCAGTTATCAAATCAAGGCAATCAATTATCAGACTGTCTAAAATTTAACAGTTCTTATAAAAAATAAATAAATTAGTTTTTAATGTCAAGTATTTTATGGAGAAAAAAGAAAGCTCGGTTTTTCATAAATGTATCTTGATTTGGTCAAGAGAGTGGGACATCGGAATAATTCATTGAGTTAAAGGAGCACCGAATGAATTAACAGGTAGACCGTGAATGGCAAGAATAGTATTAGAATATGGTTTAATAATATTTTATAAAGGCTTCTTTATTTTGTATTTTTTTATGATTCAATGGAATTACATTCCGGTATTTTTTCGGTTTATTGATCTTTTGGCGGAGTGTAAAGCCGGGTATGAACTTCCTGTGAGGCAAGAGAGAGTTGAAGTGGGGACAGCGGTGGGAAACCTGAGTGGCTAGGCCAGCCACCAGATGGTTTTTGACCGGTAGCAGCTTAAAGGCCCCCTGGAGGCAGAGATTAAGGTAAGGCAGTGGTGCCCCCCAGGTATTTTAACCTTTACAGGGTTGAAAGGTCTTCAGGGAAGAAAAGAGTCCGGACGCTTCTTGGGGAAGGAAACGCCCGGTTTTTCACTTGGAGGATGCTGGTTCATGCTCTTAGAGAAGGCAATGTGAGAATTCTGCTCTCTCTTCTTCCCCCTGGGGACATTTCTCACTGGCCTCGTGTCGACATAAAAGTCTCCAGCAATTGATGCCACTCATTTTCCGTAAGCTTCTCCACCAGGTCCTCTACCAGTTCGCCACCATCCATGAGGGTAGTTCCCACGTGCTGGCTCGCATAGAGCCGGAGCCGTTTCACTTCATCTTTCATCCAGACCTCCACTTCATCATCCGTAATGGTATCGGCCCATAGGTCTGTAGTCTCTTCAGGCACGATGGTGCAGAGCCAGCCTTCACCGTAAGGATCTTCCGCAATGGTGGCCGTTTTGTGGCCCAGCTCCTCGTTGATTCTTTTGACGCGGCCCTGGATGGGGGCTAAGATCCGGGCGCTTTTGCCATTGCTGTAAACATCCCAGCCCTGAATGATGGTGCGCGTCTCTTTCTCGCCTAGCTTTTTAATGTTGAAGGTCAACATGTCGATCCGGTGGATGTTACCCAACAACTTTCTGGCGAAGTCGTCGAAACCGATGCGCACTTGCCCCTCATTGTCGCGCTTCGCCCACAGGTGGTTCCGATGGTAGTGCAGATTGCGCGGCATCGAGAAGCCTTCCACAGTGACCGCCGGTCTAACCGCGGCCATGACGGGAACCTGCTCCTTCTCTCCCTTTTCCCGGGAAAACCATCGAATCACAGGTTTCACACCTTCTCCCACGGCCAGGATGGGAATGGACAACATGACCGTCCCTATTGCCACCAGCATCCCTATCACGATAAATGCGAAGATGAGAAAAGAGAGAAACATTGGGACTTGAATCATTGTGGTTATCACTTGTTCCATGTTCTAAACCTCCCTTCAGTGAGGTACTTGCCGTTTAATTCTGGCGTGATTTATGTTTTTTTACCAGGGCTGGCTGAACGATAAAAAGATCTACCAGTTCTCTCCACTCCCGCTCAGGAAGCCACCGAGCAGGATTGTTGATCAGTTTACCGCCCTCCATAGAAACAGTTCCTAGATTGTGCTGCTCCATCGAATGGAGCCGCTCCAATTCTAAAGTCATCCAGGCCCCGGCTTCAGTGCCCGGGATAAGGCAACCTACCTCAATATCCTCCTCAGATTCAATCTCCATTAACCAACCCCTGTCATAAGGATCCTCGTGGATTCTGACAGGATCTAATTTAAGCAACTCATTTATCTGCAGGATACTTCCCTTGTAAGGGCAGGGAATATTGATTTTACGTCCCAGACAGCTAAGGTTCCACCCCAGGGCCTTACGCTCCTTTTCATAGGAAAATTCGATGTGGGTGATGGTCCGCAGGAATCTTTGGGATAAGTCGTCAAAGCCGAGCTTTGCCTGTCGTTTCGAGAGGGGGAGCAGCCAGATGTGGGAGAAATGATAATACCGGTCCTGGGGAACATGGATTCCCATGGAAACATCCTTTCCCCCCAGCAGCTCCCCAAGAGCAGTCTTTTCCTCTTGATCTGAGCGGTTCTGGGCGAACTGGAACATACCCTGGATTAACCGGTTCAGCTCCGGGGATTCATGGGTAAAGTTACTGAAATCCAGGATGGTGTGGGCGAGCGGGCACTCGCTACAGCGAAAGTTCTTGCGACAGAGCTTATACCACAGGATCCCCTGCCTAGTAAAAATACATTGTCGATCCTGATGCCTTGCCACTTTCCCCTCCCTTATTCCACCGGGTTTTCCCTCAGGTGGAGATTTTCTTTTTTCACCCTGATACTATTCAAAACCCGTGCCAAGCGGAGGGACCTCAGGAAAAATCTGTATAAGTGTTTGATATAAAAAAATATTTGATTTGGAGGAAAAAGCGTCCAGGAACGGGTAAGAGGGAGAGAGTGAGGGGAAAATCGATATTTTCAGGCTCCAAAAGTTAACCCATTGGATTTGTTGGGGAAATAATGTAGGAAAAGTCAACAGGTAGAGTTGGAAAACTCATCACTACCTGAGAGGAAGCTAGCGAAGCCTAAATTTCTTGATCTTAGCATACAGGGTGGTGCGGTCTATTTTCAGCATCTCCGCGGTTTTAGTAATGTTCCAGTTGTTTTTCTCCAGGGTTCTCTGAATATGCTTTCGTTCCGCCTCTTGGAGGGTACCCACCTCGGTAAGGGTGCCGGGAGCATGGTGGGGTAGGACCTTGTCGGAGGGAAGGTCAGCGGGGGTGATGATGCCGCTTTGATTGATAAGTACCGCCCGTTCGATAATGTTCTCCAGTTCGCGGATGTTCCCAGGCCAGTTGTAGTTTATCAAGAGATCGAGGGCCTCCTTGCTTATGCCCTCCACCTTCCGGGCGTTTTCGATATTGGACTTAGTGATGAAGTGCTCCACCAACAGGGGAATATCCTCTTTGCGCTCCCTCAGGGGTGGGAGGTTAATAGTGATGATATTGAGACGATAGTAGAGGTCTTCGCGGAATCGGCCCTCTTGCACGGCTTTCCAGAGATCACGGTTGGTGGCCGAGATCACGCGCACGTCAACCATGATATATTTTTCTCCGCCCACCTTCATAAACTCTCTTTCTTGAAGCACCCGAAGGAGGCTGGCCTGGACCTTGGGACTGATGTCACCAATCTCGTCCAGGAAGAGAGTCCCTTTATCGGCAAGCTCAAATTTTCCCTTCTTTGAGGTCTTGGCGTCAGTAAAAGCTCCTTTTTCGTGGCCAAACAGCTCACTTTCCAGGAGGCTTTCGGGCAGCGTGGCACAGGAGACCGAGATAAAGGGCTGGGATTCACGACTGGAGTTATAGTGAATGGCCTTGGCGATAAGCTCCTTGCCTGTGCCGCTATCACCCATTATGAGCACCGTAGCCCGGGAATCAGCAATAATATCGATGAGCGAGAAGATTTTTTGCATCTGATGATTTTTGCTGATGATATTTTGGTAGTCGTATTGCTTCTTGAGTTGGAGACGGAGATATATGTTCTCTTGAAGGAGATTTTGGTGTTCCAGAATCTTTTTGATGATCATGATGATCTCGTCGGGGTTGAAGGGCTTGGTGATATAGTCGTAGGCACCCTGCTTCATGGCTTCTACCGCGGTATCTACGCTGGCGTATGCGGTCATAATGATCACCGGGGTTTGGGGTTGTAGCTTCTTAGCTTCGTGGAGAAACTGGATCCCGTCCATACCCGGCATCTTCATGTCCACCAGCATTACGTTAAAAACCTGATCCGTGATTTCCCGCAAGGCTTGAGTGCCGCTTTCTGCGGTGGAGACTTCCATGCCGTTCTCCTTCAACCAACAGGAGAGGGACTCCCGCATGATCACCTCATCGTCCACTACGAGGACTTTCCCCGGAGGGCTGATTTTTCCACTCATTCCTTCCTCCACATCTTAAGTTTCGGCCCCATTAGAGTCCAGCAGCGATTCCAGAACACCTCCTTTTTCTCGTCTATAAGCTCTATCTTGGAGGCCAGGGACATGGTGCGAAGTGAAGATTGGCAATGGGTCAGGCCGAATGTATTTCCCAGCTCGTGCAAGGACTCTTTCAGAGTTCTCTGAGAGGCAAGCACCTCGTTGGGTGGCTTTCGGTAAAACTCTTCATGGAAGCGGGCTGTGGAGACCAGGGCAGCGAGGCCATTAAGTTGAGCCTGGCCGAAAATGAAGGTGAGGATGGGCACGCACAGATCCACAGAGCACACCCCCAGAATCTTGATGGCGTATATGGGACACAGGTTAAGCACGTGTTCCACGATTACAGGAGAGAGGTATTGTCCCCTCTCTTGGCACATTGCCTCCTCGGGCAACACCTCGGCTTCCATCAACCGGCAGGGTAAAAATAACCGACTTCCCAGTTCCACGCGCAACCTCTCCAGAAGTTTGGATGCGATCCTGCCCAGAGGCGAAATATAAAGATAATGCAGGTTGCTCATCCGCTTTGTGAGCCCAACTCCAACATGGCAATAGGCCGGTGAACCTTATTAGGCCCTGAGTCGATTTATACTTCGGGCTGAGGGGAAACGGGCAAGGACACGGTTACGGTGGTACCCTTGCCTTTTTCGCTCTCAATGGTCACCTCCCCGCCATGGTTGTTAACAAGTCCATAGACCACCGAGAGCCCCAGACCCGTTCCTTTTTCCTTGGTGGTAAAAAAAGGGTCGAACAGCTTGGGGAGGTTCTCTTCTCCTATACCTATGCCGGTGTCGGATATCTCTACGAAGACCCGGCGATTCTCGTCCGAGCAATAAGAGTTAATGGTCAAAATCTTTTCATCCCTTTGCATCGCCTCAATAGCGTTGATAATGATATTGAGAAAGACCTGTTTGAGCTGGGAGGGATCGGCCACGATCCCCGGAAGCTCCTTGAGATCCTTGTGGATCTCGATCTCGCTCATCTGGGCCTTGTGCGCCGTCAAGCTCAGGGTATCTTCCAGCACCTTTGTGAGATCCACCTGGGCGTAGTGGGGCTCGGTGGCCCGGGCGAAGTTGAGAAGGTTCTTTACGATGTTACCGCATCTCTGGGTCTCGGCCCCCATGATCTGGAGGTTGTTGAGATACATCTTGATGACCTCAGGATCAGTCTGACCTTTCTTCAACTTCTTGATCATGAGCCTGATGAAAACCAGGATTCCCGCCAAAGGATTGTTGATTTCGTGGGCCACACTGGCTGCCAACTGCCCCATAGAGGCGAATTTCTCCGACTGAATGAGTTGTTTCTGGGTCTGTTTCAGTTCTTCGGTAGTGGCCACCAAATCCTGGTACTGGCGCTCCAGCTCCAGATTCTTGCGGTGCACCTCCTCATTGGACCGGCGCAGTTGCTCAGCCATATTTAAAAATGCTTTCCCCAGTACTCCTGTCTCGTCGCGGGTGTGTATGGGGGTGAAGGAAGAAAAATCTCCCCGGGCGATATCGGTGGTGGATCGAGTGAGATGTTTGATGGGCTTAATGATCTGGAGGGAGAGCAGGGAGGCGATGCCCAAGGAGATAACCATTCCTATTAAAGAGATAAAAGAGTTGAATATCTGGGCGCTGAGGACCTGTTGATTGATGATTCCTTTATCCATACCCACGTGGACCTCGCCCAGGGTGCCCCAGAGGATGGGGACCCCGATGTCGATAATCCAAGAAAAACCCTCCACCTCGATTTCCTTGACGCTCATGGAAGTGTTCGCGGGCAAGGGGTTTTTCTGAATAATCTTTTCAGGAAAGGAGGGGACAAACGTGTGGGCGATTACTTCTCCATCTTGATTAAGGATATAGACATAGGCCACTCCTCGAATCTCGATATAATCGTCCAGGAAGGACTGAATCGAGGCGGCATCCCGATCAATGAGCAGTTCCACACTGCTCGTGGCGAACCCTTGGGCAATGCTCTCTCCCTTGGATATGTATTCGTGACGCAAAGCATCGTTCATCTTCATCTGGATTACGATTCCACTAAGGATCCCGAAAATGAGTAAGCAGAGAAACACCACCCCATTCACCTTGTATAAGAGGCTAAATTGGACTTTTTCGGGCTTTACCCCGGTTTGATCTGCCTCTTGATAGCGCTTTTCCATGATTATTACCTTTAAATTTCGTGACTCCCCGCTCGCTTATTTTTTCTAAGGTTACCGCAAAGAATAGCGATCCCTTCCTCTGTCCTGGCCACGCAGGCTGGTCCAAACGGTGAGTGGAACCCAGAGCCGGTTTTTGACGATCATATGGTATACCACATTCAACCCCTGGCCTCGGCCATGACTAAAACGAATGGGCATTCCCATCCCCACGTCATAGAGATACATACTTGACACGGCTGTCATAAAGCGGTTGGCATCAAGTTCAGGACCTGCCCGGAGCAGGAGCTCCACCAACACCTTAGCATTGATGAACCCCTCCAGTCCGGTAAAGCTATACAACCGAGGGCGGTATTCCCTCTTCCTCATTCCCTCGGGAACCTTGCTCGTCAAGAAGGCCATCAGGCGCCGGTACTCCCGCACCACAGGTAGGCTCAGATCATCGTAGCTCGGGACCACCTGGGAGCTGATTAAGTTTTGGGTATAGTCCCTCCCTGTTTTCAAGCCGTATTGTTTGAGCAGGTCGAGCATGGCATCAGTAGCCGCAAAGGAGACGTTAGCGATGGGAACGTTCCAGCCCGCATCCCGGGCGTCTCGGATAAAGGCAGCATCGGGCTCATAGGTCCCCATGCAGATAACTGCTTTTGCCCCGGAGGCTCGGAGAATCTCCACCTGGGGTCTCAGATCCGAACTGAACTTGATATTGCGGCGATATGTAGCGCAGGCAGTGAGGGACAGCCCGTACTTTGCCAGGGTTCGCTTGACACCATCTTCCCCGCTTTTTCCGTAGGCATCCGCCTGGCCCAGAAATCCAATCTTTCTATAGCCACCCTTGAGAAAATTTTCTACCAGACTCCGGGTTTCCTGACGGTAGGAGGCTCGAATGTTGATGACGAATTTATCATAGGGAGGAATCCTCTGAGGAAGGGCCCCAGTGAAAGGAGCGAAATTGTAAATCTTCTCGGTCTCAAAGACGCGCAAAAGGGGAAGTACTTTGGTTAGCGTGGGCGTTCCCACGTATCCGAAAAGCATGAAGACCCCATCTTCCTTTATGAGCCGGATTGTGTTTTGAACAGCAAAATGCGGCTCATATCCATCATGATATATCTTTACCCGGATCTTTCTGCCCCATACCCCCCCCTGACGGTTTATGTGCTCGAAGTAGGCTTGCGATCCTCGGAACAGCTCGACTCCCAGAGCTTCCACCGCGCCGGAGAGAGCACAGCTTGTCCCCAGGAGGATCTCCTTGTCCGTCACTCCGCGAATGGCTTGAGACCAGGAGGGTAGAACAAGAAGCATTACCGTGAATAAGGACCAAAATCCGATAGCGGCTCTCAAGATGTCTTTTCGCCTCAGGCACCCTCTTCCCATTGTGATTATCCCCACCGGAGGATCCTCGAATACTATAAGAATTTCCCCAGGAGAAACCTTTCTTTATTGTCATAAATACAAATAAATTATAAGATATTACCCCCAGTAATTCAAGGCTCAAGGGAACTTTTCTTTATCTTTACTCATATGATACAGCATGGCTGTCCATTCCCGGAATTACTGCGAGAGGGGGCCTCAATCTCACATCACCGTGGAGGCTGCCCCAGATGGAAAGCCTTACTTAGGGAAAAACAAAAGAGCAAATCTCCCGGGGTTCTTTGTCTTAATTAGGAGCTAAAAATTGGACCCATGTGAGCCTGGTGGGCTTAGATGGAGAAAAGGCAGCGAAATCTAATCTAAATAGTGGAAAATTTGAAATAATTCAGGCATAAATGCTAAAGCCCTCTTTAAGAAATGCCGCTTTTTTCCATGAGAATTAATGATAACCCCCGAAGGAGGCAAAGGAAATGATACCCCAACAAGATGGGGTTTTAAGAAAAAACCGACAACTATAAGGGTCGATCCCCGGAAAAAACCAAATACCTGGGGAAAGCCCGCCAAGCTATACGCCGTGCCTCTAAAACTTATTTTATTATTTAGCACTGATCTGATACTCCCCCGGGGGAATACGGGAAATTTTCCTCCGGACTCGCAGGCCTTGGACTAGTCGGATTCTTTGGCCTTGAGGCGCTTTAGTTCCAATGGGTGTTCGTGGGCCATCTCCTCTTCGGTCAAGGTACCACTGATCCAAACCATGCTCATAGGCGCCACATCGGGGTTGAGGTGCACAGAGTAAAAATGCCAGATTACGATGGCACAGGTGGCCAGCACAGCTTCTAAGAGGTGGATCAGTTCCGCCACTGTGATACTCCACCTGGGAAGGAAGTACATGACCTGGGTCGGAAACCAGAGCATGAAACCTGTCACTACCATCACTAGGGTACCCCAGATCATGGCAAAGTATTCCATCTTCTCCACATAACTGAAGCGGTCGAACTGGGCATTCTTCGGAGTAAATCCCAGATAATATCCAAAGTTTGTGAACAAATCCTTGAGATCTTTAAATCCGAGCAAGAGGTCCCGACGGATCTCCTGGCCTCGGGGGGTGAGAAACAAATAGCCAATGTGGTAGATACCCAACGCGATGAAAAACAGGGCCGCAACCCGGTGGCTCCAAGCCCGTATCGGTTCCATGGTGTCGCCGCTGATGCCGGGAATAGACAACTTGAATTTCAGGGCAAATCCGCTTATCACCAGAACGGTGAAAGTGACCATGAGGATGGCGTGCTGGATGATCTCGTTTGTGTTCCAGCGGACAAAGATCTTCCGGGCGTTTTTCCGCTCACGATAGATTTTCCGCACCTTGGAGAAGTAGTCCAAGGCGTTATGAAAAATCATGAAACCCAGGTTCAGAAAGATTATGACATAGATCACCTGCACGAGGAAAATGGCTGTGTTCTCGGGACTCTTCCGGGCTCCCTTGATATCCAATACCGCGGCGGGGTGGATTCTACCCCGGGCGAAGTTATCAGTGGCCCCCGGATGGAACTCCCCGCAGGTTTTCTTGAGGTTTTCCGGGTAGATGGTGGAGCGGGGATCAGTAGAAGGATAAATAGCATGCACCCCGTGACAGCTGGCGCAGTTGGCCGTGGTGGTGGATCCCAGTTGATCAGCCAACCCGTGATAAGAATCTTTATATGAAGTTACAGTATCTGAGGGCAGGCCGTATTTGCGGACGATGCGCGTGGCACTGTGGCACTGTGGACAGGTGGTCTTGGAGATTTCGGTAGTGTAAACCGCCGAGGTTGACTCCGTGGGGGCTTCGATGTCATGCTCGTTGTGACAGGTGGTGCACACCGGCGAATCCAAGTTGCCGGCATTTACGGCTTTCCCATGGGTGCTATCCTTGTACTGCTCATAGACCCCTTTGTGGCAGCTAGCGCAGGTTTGAGGCACATTGGAGCGATAAACCCGGGATTTGGGGTCCCGGGCAGGACGCATGTCATGCGTTCCGTGGCAATTATTGCAGGTAGCCCCACCGAGCTCTTCTCTTACAAATTGGTAATGCACCGAGCGCTGGTAGGATCTGATGAATCGCCGCTTGACCAACCCGTATTTCTTGACCATCTCCTCGTCCTCGTGGCAGCGACCGCAGGTGTATGACAGATTGTTAGGGTTGACGAGGGAAGCCTTGTCCGACACGGGCCTGATGTAATGGGTTCCGTGGCAGTCCTGACACAGGGGGGCATCCGAGATGCCGGCCTTAAGCTTCTGGTAATGATAGTCCTGCTCATATGTTTCTTGGATCTCGCTGTGACAATTGCCGCATTCCACCGCGGCCTGGGTACGGAGATGGGGTATATCTTTAATGTCAAAGTGGCAGGAGATGCAGTCCAGGCTCCCATGCACCGATTTCCCATAGCGGAGCTGATCAATAGCCAGGTTGAGATCCCGAAAGCGCTCTTTTTTGTACTTTAACCCCGGTTCCGTGCCTTCAGGAGCCGGTGATACCATTTCCGCCCTCTCCTCCGGGGAAAGCTCAAGAATGTCCTTGTTGTGGCATCCGAAACACGTCTCATTATCCTGGGCCCGAGCCCGAGCAGGAGAAATGAGAAGCAAGAAAAATAGAGACAGGATCAAAATGGCGACGGGGGTAATAGCGGATTCGAAAAGGATCGGAGCCAAGGAGCCATATATTGCTTTCATATTCCACCTCAACAGGATTTCAAAAGACGTTTGTCAATTCAGTATTTTTTGAGATGCAGGGCAAGACGTCTCGCATAAATTTAACATAAGTGCGCTCATTCATAACCTTATAATACTTCCGGGGGATAATGACGGATATGCCTTCCTGGCAGTCAGGCACGAGTCTTAATGGTGGTTACGGCTAAGGCTTTTAGATCGTCCGTGCGCCGCACAACAAAAAAGACTCATTTTTATACAATAATTTATAAATAATTTATAGCAAATAAAGAAAAGTGTCAACGGGATGTGAAATTTTCAGGAATTCCCCTTGATTTTTTTATAGGATTTCTGATTCAATAAAATATTATTAACATATAATTTAGTGGTTGCACACCAATAGAGGATGGGTCTGGCAAAAAGCACTTATTGCTCCAACAACAAAGGAAAGGAGAAAATAATGGACGAAAAGAAGCATAAACTACTTGACGAGATCGAGGAGCGGGCAATCCAGTGCGACATGAATTACTTTGGCTGAACGCAATCCGTGCTTGCAAGTTTGCAAGAAAACCTGAATATCGGAAATGAGGCTTCCTTCAAGGTCGGCAGTGCTCTGGCCGGCGGTGTGGCCCGGCAGGGAGAGACATGCGGAGCGCTGACGGGAGCTATCATGGCCATAGGATTAGTTGCAGGACGGAGTAAAATAGAGGATGTGCCTACTTATCAAGATTGTATGAAGCTGGGTATCCAGGTAGTGGACAAATTCCGTGAGCGCGTGGGCCACTCCTTGTGCGCTGAAATCCAGAAGATCCTTTACGGCCGCTCATACCGCATGTACATTGATGAAGAAAGACAAATGTTCCACGATGCTGGAGGCCATACCCGTGAGGGATGCCCGGGAGTTTGCGGCAAAGCCGCCCGACTCACTGCCGAGTTTATTCTGAGAGAACAGGAAAAAGTCGCCTGAGGTATTAGCTCTCTAATAAGTGCTATGGGCAATAAGAGCCCCGAGGAGCCTGGCTCCTTTGGGCTCTTATTTTATGAAAAACCCATTTGGATGCCCTAATTTTCAGGCCGCACCAGCTCTTGTCAATCGCTGAAGATCCGGCGAGGTAACAAGACTACCCATTCGGGTCTCATAAAACAAGCCACCTCTCACTTCAGACATTCGCCCTTTAGTTATACTCAATTTTCAAGCTCTTCTTAGCACATGAAGGGTAATCTCGGGCGGGCAATTGAGCCGGAATGGAAATATCAATGTCCCAGCGCCGCGATTCACATATGTCCAACGCTTTCCATCCCGCACGGCACCGGCCCGGTATTTCTGTCCAAACCGGGATGGCAAAAAAGGCGCCCCGATCCAGGGGATGTTTATTTGCCCTCCATGTGTGTGCCCGGAGAGAATCAGGTCAACACCCCGATCGGTGGCGCCACTCCATTCATCGTTCACATCCGGGTTGTGGCAGAGTAAAATCCGAGTCTCATCCATGGGTAAATCGCGCAACGCCTTTTGCAGGTTGAAGCTCTGGCTCCAGTAATCGTCCACTCCTATCACCCTGATTTCCGCTCCTTCACGGCGGATAGTAATGCCTTGGTTACGTAAAACCAGTATGCCAATGTTCTCTAATGCTTGGGCAATGCGGAGAGCCTCTTTCTTACCGCTCCACATATCATGATTTCCCAGCACGGCCAGGAGCAAAGGAGACCGAAGATGTCGCAAGGCACGGATGCATCGGTCAAGGTATTCGGGATTGAAACGCCCCATTTTTCCGTTCAGAAACAATGTTCCGCCGGTGATAAAGTCTCCCGTAAGCGCAACCATGTGACCGTTCAACCCATTGATCACTTCCACACAGCGCCGGATATAAGGCTCGGATACCCAGAAGCTTGAATGAATATCGCTGATCTGGGCTATCCTGAACCCCACGAAAGGCCGCGGCAAGCCTTGAATGGGGACATCGTTCCGCACAACCTCGATGCTATCCCTCCGGAAGAACCCCGTGCCAAGAGTCCCCGCCACCGCCGCACGAATTCCATTGACAATCAACGCCCGTCTTGTTATTTTCATCCGCGATCCCCCCTGATGGATACACTAAAATCATCTTACCTTAAGTGCATTTCACGCGCAATAATACAAATTAGGTGGGGTATCCAGCCTCCAGTTCTGAGTATAACAGGGCGCAGCGTTCCGCTTGGTCAATTAATACCATAACATTTTTTCCACCAGGGAGATTAAGGAGGATAATCTGAATGAGACATGGGGCAGAACCAAAGGAATTAACAGAGGCTTATTACCGTGCCCTTATGCACGCATCGGGCTACCGTGTGAAGGACCTAGACAAGCCGCTGATCGCAGTGGTCAACTCATGGACCGATGTTAACCCTGGTCATCAGCCACTGCGCCGCCTGGCCGATGTGGTAAAGGAGGGAATCTGGTCAGGTGGCGGCACGCCAGGAGAGTTTAACGTACCCGCACCGTGTGACGGCATGGCTCAAGGACCCGGCATGCATTATATTCTTCCCCAGCGCGACCTGATTGCAGCCTCCGTGGAGGCGATGGTAATGGCTCACGGGTTCGACGGCATGGTCATGCTGGCATCCTGCGATAAGATTATTCCGGGCATGGTGATGGCGGCCATACGATGCGACCTGCCCACCCTGTTCCTCACGAGTGGGCTCATGATACCATGGCATATTGAAGGCCGCGACCTTGTCACCAGCGACATGAAGGAAGCCATCGGCAGCCGAAGTACTGGCCAGATGGACGCGGAGACTTTCCAAATATGGGAGAGCCGAATCTGCTCTTCGGCAGGGGTCTGCTCCATGATGGGAACAGCCAATACCATGGGAAGCTTTCTGGAGATCATTGGCGTTGCTCCGCCAGAAACCACCACCTTGCTGGCTATGGATGCAGTCAAGCTCCGTCAGGCTCGCGATATGGGTGAGCTGGCAGTGGAGGTCACTCGCCAGGGGCGACGGTTTTCCGAGTTACTGACCCGCGAAAGTCTGCTCAACAGCATACGCGTCATTTGCGCATCAGGCGGCTCCACCAATGCAGTCCTGCACTTGTTGGCCTTTGCTGCGGCAGCCGGGATCGATATAGAAATGGAGGAATTCGACCGCATTTCACGCCAGGTTCCCTTGATAACCAAGCTGAAGCCCGCTTCGAACTTCAATTTGTCGGATCTCCACCGAGTAGGGGGAATTCCCTCAGTAATGCGGTCCATTCAGGAATACCTGAACCTCTCTCTCCCAACACTTTTTGCGCCTACCTTGGCCGACCAATTGGCCTCTGCTCCGAAGCCCGATGGCGTGGTGGTGCGCCTTCCTGAAGACCCGCTCGCACCGGAAGGATGCTTTGCCATCCTCCGGGGCAACCTTGCTCCTGGTGGATCGCTCATAAAGACCAGTGGTGTTGAGCCCTCCATGTTGCGTCATCGAGGGCCTGCAGTGGTTTTCGACTCTGAAGAGGATGTGCGCCAGCACTTGTTAAGCCGCGAGGTTAGTCCCGGCTCAGTGCTGGTGGTTCGCTACGAAGGACCACGAGGAGGACCAGGCATGCGCGAACTATCCATCCCCGCCGCCATGCTGGTTGGCATGGGACTTCACACTTCGGTGGCCATGGTCACCGATGGTCGATTCTCAGGAGCCACCCGCGGGCCATGTGTCGGTCATGTATGTCCCGAGGCCTGGGAGGAAGGGCCTATAGCTGCCATTCAGGACGGCGACATGGTAAATATCGATGTCTCGGACCGTCGGATAACCGTGGAGCTGGATGAGATGGAGATTCAGCGGCGTCTCGCCAAAGTGAGTAAACCAGCCCGAGAGGTAAAGGGTTTCCTGCGAGCATATCGTGAGCAAGTATCAAGCGCTGATCGCGGTGCGGTATGGATTTAAATCACATATCATGGCAAATTATCATAGCAAAATTAACATTTAACGATGATAAAATTTTTCATTGCTAATTTATAATTATGAAATGATCAAAAGAACCTTCCCGCGCCAGCCTTCTCAAGGCATGCAGGTGACCTGTTTCACAGGTACAAGAACAGGAGGATAGATTCTCCACTCGACTGATTTTGATATGAATAATTAACATATGTAAATATTTTTCGTAACTTCCTAACTTTTCCAGTGTTTTTATTTTTTTATCTTTAAAGCTATTTATTTTTTTCTTTGGATACAGCACTGAATCACTGATTAGAAAGAGGTATGCCCATGTCTGAACGAAAAAAGAAAAGTAAAAAATCATTTACAAAACCCTGGCTGCAAATAAAATGTTTTACCCGCACTCTCTGGCTTGGAGGCGGCCTCCTTTTCGTGGTAGTGGCAGTGGTAGCCGGTTATTTATGGACGCAGAGAGAAAATCCGCTCCACAGGAAGCCGGGTGAAATGGATGTAACATCATACAAATTCCGCGAAACCAAGAAGGTTATCTCATCAGAGCGCTTCACCGGAAAGGTAGGCAGAGCATATCGGGTGGCGGAGCAGATCCCCCATGTTCTGGATCAGATTTACTGCTGGTGCGAATGCGACAAGTACTCCGGCCACAAATCGCTTTTGAGTTGTTATACCTCCTTGCATGCCTCCGCCTGAGAGGATTGCATAGACGAGGCGCTGGATGCGTCCGAAATGTTTGCCGAAGGAGCGGGAATTCATGAAATCAACGAGATTATCAATTCTCGGTATAGAAGCTAACAAAGGGAAACTCCGAGGCATAAGAACACCATGCAATTTGTTATGATATCCCAAATTCTCATATATTTCATGTGGGAAAGAAGTATATGGGAGGAGAGTAATATTGAAAAAAAAGAAAATAATTTTCGCAACTTTTGATTGAATCCTGTGTTTAAAAAAATGAACAGCAAAACACTATTCATTCTTCTCTCCTTTGGGTCCCGCCCGGAATATAGCATCGGGCGGGTTTTTTTTATACAAAATTTGATTCAGCATGAATGACTTGGCTTGTTTTCGGGAATTGACAATCCCCGAACCCTTCCTATATAAATTCTTATACTGTTATATACTCTTATAATTTAGACTGCTTTCAGTTTTAAAAATGGAACCGGCTGATTTTGCGTCTCTGTATTGAACCTAAAGGTTGGCGGTGAAGATCAATCGGAAGGCATTCGCGAAGGTAGGAATGGGCGAAAATGCAGATCAGGAAATTTTATTACGGCTGGGTGATCATTGGTTGTTCTGTGCTCACTTTGTTCCTATCCATGGGAATCTGGTACTCCTTTTCTGTTTTCTACGCTGCTATAGTCAATAATTACGGCTGGTCTCGGGCGGGAGTGGCCGGCATAAGCTCGATTTTTCTAATAGTGCATTCCCTTGTGGGCATCATTGTGGGCAGTCTCCTGGATAGGTTTGGGGCCAGGATGGTTCTCCCCGCAGGGGCCCTGGTCACTGCTATCGGTCTGACCGGCTGCAGTGTATCCCGATCACTCTGGCAGCTCTATTTGTTTTATGGAATCGTAACAGCATCTGGTATTTGCTCTATAGGATGGATCGTCAATTCTATTATCATCCCGAGGTGGTTTTCGCGGAAGCGAGCCACTGCCCTGGGCGTTGCCTTCACCGGAATAGGGCTGGGAACGCTTGTGATGGCTCCCCTCTCGGAGCGGCTGATCTCATGGTTCGGTCTGTCCGAGGCATTCCTGATCCTGGCCATAATGGTGCTCTTTCTGGTTGCCCCCATTAACGGTTTTTTCCAGCGTCAGCACCCAAGGGATCTTGGCCTGAAGATTGACGGAGACCGTGTGAATGGAGAGAAGCCTGAGCTCTCAGAAGAGGATCTAATACTTGACAGACAATGGGCTTCCATTGACTGGGACCTCCGTTCGGCCTTATGCACCCAGCAATTCTGGTGCTGCATCCTGGGCATCATGTGCGGTAGTTATGTTTACCAGGGGATAATGTTACACCAGGTAGCCCATCTTGTGGATGTGGGATTTCAGCGCTCCTTTGCAGCCATCATCGTCGGAATTGTCGGTCTGATAGGCATTCCGGGACGCATTTTCTGGGGCCATATTTCTGACCTTTTGGGCAGGGAAAAAAGCTACCTGATGGGGAATTTGCTCACTACGGGGGCCGTGGTGCTCCTGATGACAGCTCGGGAGGGATTATGCGCCATTCCATACATTTACGGGATCATGTTCGGCTTTGGATACAGCACAGCGTCTTCTGCTTATCCCTCGGTGGTGGCGGACATCTTCCAGGGAAGCCATTTCGGAAAAATTTTCGGGGTGATGGCCCTGGCCGGAGGCTCAGGAGGAGCCTTCGGTGCCTGGTTAAACGGGTTTCTCTTCGACATGATGGGCCACTATCGAATGGCCTTCGGTCTGGACATCCTGGCCTTGATCATCAGTTGCCTGATGTTCTGGATGGCCGCACCCAGGAAAGTTCGAATGACCAGCGGCGTGGCCATGCGAAGTAAAAAGAATCTGGCACACGCAAATCTGTCGGGAGAGAATCCCGATTAATTATGCAATAAAAGGAGACTATGGTCATGTCTTTTCGCCTTTTCGATGACGGCGCAATAGAACGATTTCGTCAGGCACTGGCTATCAATCCAAACAATGCTGAGATTTACAACAACCTTGGCATGGCCCTGGCAGAGCGGGGTCAAATAGAGGATGCCATCCATGCTTTTAAGCGGGCCATCGAGATTAACCCAAAGCTTGTTCCAGCCTATATCAACTTGGGTGGCATCTTTGTGCAGCAGGGGAAATGGGAGGCTAGCGCCGAACAGTACCGAAAGGCGCTGGAAATAGATCCCAGTTCAGCCATCTCTCTCTGCAACCTTGGGATGATAAACATCCAGATGAGGCGGCTGGAGGAAGGGATTGCACAGTGCCGGGAAGCTCTTGAAATCAACCCGGAAATAGCTGAGGCATACCTCCACATTGGAGGGGCTTATCTGCAAATGGGCCGTCTGGATGAAAGTATCCAGGCCTTCGAGAAAGCTCTGGAGATCAATCCGGACTTTGCCGTGGCTCACAATAACCTGGCCGTGGCATATTATCACAATGGGGAATATCAGATGGCGATTGTCCACTCCGATAAGGCGGAGGAATTACGCTATCCCGTTCATCCGGACTTTCTCAAAACCCTCAGTACCTATCGATAGAGAACTGGGTAATGCTTCATTCCACGAGGAACTCGATGGACTTACGGACGCCTCCATCCACGACCACTTCCACCCGCCACTTCCCCGGTTTCTTGGGGAAGCGTTTATCCAACCATGCCCAGGAATAGCGCCACTCCGCAGGGGTATATTGATTTTGCCGCAGGATCACCTTTCCATCGGGTCCATACCAGTTGAAATCGGTCCGGTGGTTTGCCAGGATATTCCATTTGACGAATACCAGGATTTGCTCGTCAAGACGGAAACGCCGTCTTTTCTCCACTAGACGGCCATTCTTCACCGCTGGTCCCATTTCCAGGCTCTCAATATCGACCCGCGAGGTTAGTGCCTTCAACCTGGTCAATGGCTCATCTCTTTTACGAACCAGGGCATACCACCGCCGTCGTTCCATGGTATACGTGGTCGCTCCCGTGACCAGGAGCGGCTGGTATCCGAGATTGACGGCCATTAACGTGTCGAACTTCCCGTAATTATGATCCAGCAGGTAGTCCCGATTATAACGGATATCCACGGATCGTGCTACCGCCAGGTCGGGATCCAGGGTACGCAAGTGATACAAGAACCACCGCCCATAGTTCATGCCCAGCATCCGCACATCCACTACCGTCAGATCTTTTCGCCCTGTAACCACGAACTTCTGATACCAGAGGGCGAAGGTATAGCCGTCTCCCTTGGTGATGACCAGCGTCCTTCCCTTAGCAGCGCTAAAAACGGATTGAACATAATCCCTGGCATTAACTCCTGCCTTGCGCACAAATTCCCAGTTTTTCCGAACCTGGTCCGCTGCCGCTCCGGTGCCCGCAAGCCCCACCAGAACAACCGCCAGAACCACCGCTATTCTGGATCGGGCGGAATGCGGCAAGACTCCCACGGCTGCCAACCGACGCACTGCGCAGCCCAATAAATGCAGGCCCCCTCCGAACCAGAGACCCACAAAAAGATCCAGCGGCGCGAAGTAGGCATCCAGGTCGTCTATGCGGTACAGCAGGGTATAGCCCCCGAAGCTCAAAAACCCTATAATCCAGGCCACCCCGGGGATCGGGGCAAGACGCAATGAAGCAATCATCCCCGCTGCGGCAATCCCCAGCACCGCCGGGTGGAATCCCACCAGCATGTGAGACTTTAGCATCTTCAGGTTGGCCGCGGCATTGTGGAGACCAAAACGGAAATGATACTGCTTGCCCATAATCACTATCCAGAATCGCTCCCAAGTGTCCGGCTGGCCCCAGGAAACGCCGGACCCATAATGAGCCGCCAATGGTAGATAGAAATAAAGTAAGAGCGGTGCGAGAAAGAGGACCAGCATTTTCGCCAGAATCCGATATTTTTTCAAGATAGAATGGTCGGCGGCGATTATTATTATCAGTACGGGCAAGGCCAGCAGCGCTGATGTTAAGTGGTTAGTCAGCCCGAATCCACCCAGCAGGGCGGCCCAGTATAAATATCCATGGCTCCGCTCCTGGTAAAATTTGAGTGCGGCCCAGCAGACCCATACCACCAGGGCCAGATGGAGTGCGTAGACCTCGGTGGCATGTGCGTGGTGCCAGACAGTGCGGCTGAAGGCCATGGTCATAGCACCTGCCAATGCGGCGAGGCCATTTCCCGTCATGACCAATCCCAGTCGGGCCGCTCCGGCCACTGACACCGCGGTACAGAGCGCACAGAACATGTTGTATCGATAGGCCACGCTCCCAAGGGGAACCAGGGAAAACAACTTTCCCAGGAGGCAAAAGAGGGGATATCCGCTGGGGTGGGCGGAACTGAATGTATAGCTGGCGGTAATAAGCTCCCCGGCATCTCCCCAGGTAATGTCCGGGGCCAGAGTGGGAATGTAGACGGCAAGGCTGAACAGGGCTGCCCCCAGGCCCCAAATTGCGGTTTTTGATACTCCCAATTTCACATCAATTTCAGGTTGCAGTTCTAATATTAACCCGCTTATGGCAGGCTGGAAAAGGCAGGCTGGAAAGCCTGCCCCACATGAGTCTAAATTGATTAGATAATTTAGTGAAATTTATCCCAAATTTTGCAGTTGAAAGTCCTTTGCCTCTACGACCTTGATTTTTC
>CAZTAS010000096.1:0-22107 GCA_964611635.1 uncultured Thermodesulfobacteriota bacterium | reverse complement strand
CTTTCGAGGAGGATTGTAACTTTATAATAATGACATGTCAAGTAGATTATGATATAAGTTAATTTTTCATGGAGCTTCTCACGTGTGCTTATGTTGAAATCATAGTAGCGCCTCTGCCAAAAGCACACAACCTCACGGCCGCTTCTATGAGTCCTTAAATGATCGATCATATCCGGCATTGTTTTTTCATAGTGCTTCCGAAGGTAATGAGCACTCATACTTTTCCACGTTTATAAGACCCTGGGGAGATCCGTATCATCATCGAACCGGAGGATCGCATGAACATGGTCGTGCATTATGACAAAACCTGAAACCCGAACCTTACCCTCTCTAACCAATCGTCCCAGAACGGAAATGACGATCTGGCGGGCAAGGGGCGTTGAAAGCAGACTTCTCCTGCCATACGTGCTGAACGTTACATAATGAAAATCTCCCCGCCCGGTGATGATATATCTTTTCATGGGTGCTTGGGTGCTATTGTGATCTATTCATGCCTTGAAGAGAAAGAACCTGAGCCTTCGGCTCCCACACATCAAGATGTGTGGGCCACCCGCCCACAATCTTGTAGAGGAAGGAGAACAAGGATCAAAGGAAATGCAGAAGGGAAAGAAGGAACTATATGTTGCCCACTTTTAATCCGGTGAAAGCGCTCTTATTTCTCACCGTTACAAACCGCTTACCTCTTGACCAATATGATTATATCTCTTTTTGTTTAATTTCAAACACGCCAAAAAATCCAAGACAAGAAATGCCCGAATGGTGTTATCAATCCTGCCATATTTTTTATACTCTCCATGCAGGATCTTGTGGCGATTGAACACGAAAGGTATCTGCAAGGGTGCAGCATGGACTGACTTCTGGAAAAGAATATCTAGGAAAATGTCGCCAGCAAGATCAAGTATTATGTCATTAGATGTCTTAACTTTGAAAAGGGGCTTCCATTTTTTATCTTTCACCCAAAAATTGATTCCATTCCTGTCCATAAATTCTATCCTAATCCCATCAATCTGAGCTATCAGGGTGGGAAGAACGAAGTTCGACGGATTGAATTTACCATCAGCTTCCTTAATTACAGAAACACAATCCCTAAGTATTTTAAGTCTTGGCTGGAATAAAGGGTTCCCCTTCCAGCTATCAACGAGGATCTCCAGATTTTTGCATTCGTCTGCGAGGAAATATTCAACAAATAAACTATTTATAGCGCCCCTCTGGTTTCCTCTCCTCTTGCCAATTCTCACCACATGATAAAGGAAGTTGGCAGGCAATGAAGGGGTTATGAGCCACTTGTGTTTTCTCAGTATCCTGACCGCTTCCTTCTCGGTAATCCTGTACAGTCTCTCAAACTCTTCCAAATAGATTGCGATATTCTGAAAAATCGACCTGTTTTTTTCGAGCCACTTCTGCCACAGTTCTATCTGCGGGCTCAGAGCTTCCGATATCGTGCGGATCGATGATTCCCATTGTCTGACTACCGATGCGACCGATTCGGCAATTCTCAGTTGCGATTTCTCAAGCTGGCGAAAAAAGTTAGATAACGATGTACCCAAGTCTATTTTTAGAGACGGTAATTGCATCCTCAATGCATGAATATGCGGGTATTGCCTGTGGAAGGTGTCCAAAGTCCTTTTGGCTGATCTGATGAGGGGCTCAAGTTTTGATTTGAGAAGTTCCGCCACTTTAGAGTGCCGTTCTTCAATTGCTTTCCTAAAATTGATAAAGAACTCAGGATCGGTGGTTTCATTGAAATATTTGAACAGCCAATCTTCCTTTGCAACATAATCCCTTGCAAGCTTTTGAAGCTCATTATCTGGGACTCCAAGGAATTTCTCTAAGGATATTTCAGGCCTTATCATTTGATGATGGATTACCTGGGCAGTAAATTCTCTGCCATCTTTGATCTTCTTCAGATGCTCCATTATGTGGATATAATCATCCAATGAGACATACTTTAACTCAACTTCGCCAAGAGTTCTTGTCTCACTCTTAGTATTTTTTGCTCCCTCAATATTAAGAATTGTCGCCTTGTCTAAGATCTTTTTTGGCTCCTTTTCTTTCATGATAGCCCATTCCTTAGAGAGCAAAAATAAACAGGAAATATCAGTCTTTCCGATTTTAAGAAAGATATGCTAGCGGCCAAAAAGCACCCATTCTGGCTCCATAGATTTAGATGCTCACTGATTTGGAAATGCCAAATTCAATACAGCGACTTTTCTTCAGCCCATATCATTAATCAGAACACTATCCACGATTCTGTTGTAAGCCTATCACAGCGAGTTTTGGAAACAGTATATTTAATTATATTGAGTAATTGATGAGTTAATCCTGACGCTACTATCCTAGCAACTCTAACCACAAAATGGCATAAATGAAACTATATTAACTGTCAATAATTAAGTATACTGTCCCAAAAATTACAAAGTCCCTGTTAATGGCCCAATTATGCGCGCGCTTTTCGACATCAAATGACCTTAGATTTGCGAAGATCCTCTATCTTTTCAGGGCCGTAGCCGAGCAGATCGCGCAAGATTTCCTCGCTGTGCTGGCCCAGCAGCGGTGGTGGGTTGTAGACGGTGTCCCCAGCACCGGACAACTTAACCGGATTGCCCAAATCCTTTAGCTTCCCGGCCACAGGATGGTCAATTTCCACAACCATTTCCCGGGATAATACATGTGGGTCTGCAAAGGCCTTGTCCAGAGTATTGATGGGGCCGGCGGGGATTTCATACTGGAGAAAAAGCTCCATCCATTCATCGGTGGTCTTGGTCAGGAATCTCTCCTCCAGGATCCGGTCCACTTCCTCCCGGTGCTCCAGCCGCTTGACCCGAGAGTTATACCGTTCATCATGGGCCACCTGCTCAATTCCCATGGATTTGCAAAGGGCCTGCCAGAAATGCTCCATAAACGCCTCGATAACGACCCAGCTGTCCTTTGTGCGATAGGCTCGCAAGGGGACACTGCTGACGTGGGCGGTTCCAACCGGTTTGGCCACCTCTCCAGCAACGAAATAATATTTACCTCTATATGTATTGAGGGCGATCTGCACGTCCAGGAGGCTGATATCCACCACCTGCCCCTTTTGCGTGATTGAGCGCTGATAAAGGGCGCTGACAATGCCAATGACGGCAAAAGCCGATCCACCCAGATCCCCGATGGGAGTGCCGCACCGCACGGGCGGCCCCTCCGGCTCTCCGGTATAGCTCATCACTCCGCCCATAGCCTGGATGATGATATCGTAAGAAGGCCGATCCTTGTAAGGACCCGTCAGGCCATATCCCGAGATAGCGGCCCAGATAATTCGGGGGTTGATCTTGCTTAGCTCATCGTAACCAAGGCCCAGGTTTTCCATTGTACCCACGCGGAAATTGTTAATCACCACATCCGAGATTTTGACCAAGCTGAAGAATATCTCTTTCCCTTCGGGGCTTTTGAGGTCGAGGGTCAGGCTTTTTTTATTTCTGTTTAGCGACAAGAAGTAAGCGCTCTGTTCATTGACAAAATAGGGCGGCATTCTCCGGGTCTGATCGCCCACCCCGGGTCTTTCGATCTTGATAACTTCCGCTCCGAGATCGCCTAAAATCTGGGTGCAGTATGGCCCGGTTAAAACGTGTGTCAAATCCAGGACACGAACTCCCTTCAGGGGCAAATCCATAATTTTTTCCTCCTTCAAGTACTATCGTGTATCTCGAGAATAAGTTGTCCTTAAACTGGCATGTTACCGTGCATACGCTTGAGATGTGAGAAGCGCTTATGTATCAGAATCTCAAAGGCCCTAATTAGAATCCGACGTGTGTCCTGGGGATGAATAACGTCGTCGACATACATCTTTCGAGCAGACTCGAAGGGGCCTCCGAAAATTTCTTCGTATTCGCGGATTAAACTCTGGCGTGTCTGCTCGGGGTCATCAGATTGACTGATTTCCCGGCGGCAGATCACGTTCACTGCCCCCTCGGCGCCCATGACCGCCAACTCTGCTGTAGGCCACGCCAGGACAAGGTCCGAACCTATGGGCTTGCTGCACATGGCCTGTTTACCGCCGCCGTAATTTTTCCTGAGGATCAAAGTGATCTTAGGCACATCGGACTCGGCGTATGCATAAAGCATCTTCGCCCCGTGGCGGATAATTCCTCTGTGTTCCTGATCAACACCGGGCAAGAATCCAGGGACATCCACCAGCGTCAGGATAGGGATATGAAAGCAGTCGCAGAAGCGGATGAATCGAGCCGCCTTGTCTGATCCATCCACATCCAGGGACCCTGCCAGATGTCGCGGTTGGTTGGCCACCACACCCAGTACCTTACCGGCCAGCCGACAAAAACCCACGACAATGTTCCTGGCGAACCGCGGCTTGATCTCCAGGAATTCTTGATTGTCCACAATGTTCGATATTACCTTGCGGACATCATAATACATGCGAGGATCGGAAGGTATAAGATCTGCAAGCTCATCGTTTGTTCGGCCCGGATCGTCATGGATGGGAGTATCCGGAGGCAATTGATAGCAGCTATCCGGAAGATATCCCAAGAGTTTCTGAATCAGTGCTATGCAACCGGCATCATCCTTCTCCACCAGGTCGCAAACCCCACTCTTGTCCATGTGAATATCCGCCCCGCCCAGCCCTTCAACGTCGATCTCCTCGTGGGTCACGGCACTTATGACACCGGGCCCTGTGATGAAGAGATGACTTTTTTTTCGGACCATCAGGACAAAGTCCATAAGACCGGAAGCATACGCAACACCACCAGCGCAGGTACCGAATATTGCCGATATTTGTGGAATGATGCCTGAGGAACGAGTAATGGCTCGGAAAATGGCATCAAAGCCGACATTCTTATTCCCTTCCTGAATTCTTGCCCCCACAGAGTCCTGTAAGCCAATCACCGGGATACCCATCTCCCTGGCTTTCTTGAGCACTGTGGCAATCTTAGCGGCCTGGACGTTTCCAAGTGAACCGCCCATGACAGTTCGGTCATGGGCGAAGAGCGCCACCTGTCTGCCACCCACTTTCCCGAAGCCTGTCACTACGCCATCGCCCGGCACGGGCTTGGGGGCTGAACCGAATTCTGTGGGCATCATCTCAGCCAGCGTGTTCAACTCCAGGAAGCTGCCCCGATCCACCAAGCTCTCGATGCGCTCCCACGCCGTCAGCTTTCCCTCCTGGCGCAACTTTTCCAGCTTGTCCTTGCCGCCACCAAGCTTGGCTCTAGTCTTGAGCTCATCAAGTTTTTGCAATCCTCGATTCATTTCCATGAGCTATCATCCTCGCGGTGTGATCATTAAGACGTGGTAATTGTTTGAAAGCATAACATTTATATGGTAGTTCTGGAGGAAAACCACGGCTTACTTAATATAAGAACCTTAGGCCTCTGCCCATAGTAAAAGGAAAAAAAGCTGACCGGTGGCTTTTCTTACAATTCAGAACATGAAGCCGTGGTAATCTTCACCTCCTCTTACCAGGAAGCAGGGTACTTACTGAGATCCAGTCCCATGGCCTTGCTGGCGTTTTTGTAAAGGATCTTCTCCAGGGCCTCATCCTTCCACGGTAAGGAAAGGAACCACTTGGTATAATTCGCCATGTCAGCATAAGGATAAGCCGTCCCGAAAATCATCTTATCCGCGAAAGGAGACCCCCCTGCCCGGAATTCAGAGTTGGCCGCTTCCACCCAGTGATTGGATCCTGCAGATCGGACGTAGATATCCGGGGAAGTGTAAAGGTTAGGCCGCCGCATGGCCACTGCAATCATCTCGTGAATATAGGGCCAGCATCCATGGCAGCAAATTATGGTCAGATCCGGAAAGTCTTGGGCCACCTGGTCGATGTACTTGGGATTGGCATAATCGATGTTCGCACCCCCGAGAGGGCCTGAGGTCTGTGGGTTGATGAACATCCCCACGTCTTGGCACTTCTGGTAAATGGGGTAGAGGCGGGAGTCATTCAGATAGCACCCCGGAGATCGACCCGGCTCGATAAATATCCCCTTGATACCCAGCTTCTTACAATTCTCGATCTCTTTCAAAGGATCATGAAAAACGCCCCCTGCGTCAACGCCGCCCACGGCGATGATCCGCTCGGGATATTGATTCTGAACCTCTGCAGCGTGCTCGTTGGAGATTTTCCGCGGGGGTATTTCCTTTTTCCCCAGCCGAAGTCCCGGGTTAGAACCGGCCGCCGCCACAGCCTGGGTAATACCCGCCGCTTTCATCTCCACAAAAAACAGCTCCATCGAACCCTTTCGGTGGGCTTCGGGTCGCTCCTCTGGCTTCTGCATAATAGAGAAATACTCGATGTATTCTTTTGGCGGGGGCCGACAACGCATATCGATGATCATGAAAATTCTCCTTTCTGCCCTATGTAACCAGAAAAATTTAATCCAAATAGATTTTGACATTAACTTTCAGTCTCATAAAAGTCAATAAAAAATTGGATATAGGATAAAAACTTTTTAATCTTTAACAATGGGAAACAATGGTAATAATATTGGCTATTTTAGAGGAGGGAAAGAATTCAGCCCGGCTGAATTTTACTGGGAATAGAGAAGCGAAAGAAATTTCATTTGACCACACTACACTTCATAAGCTAAATAAATTGTAGAAGGCAGCAATCTCAAATCAGATTCGCGGAGCGTTTTTATTTATCCCATTTATGAACGCACATTGCCATTAATAAAAAATCTCAATATATGATGCAATGGAGGAAAACCGATGAGGATCATAAAAATTAGTGTTTATCCGGTTAGCATACCATACAAAAAGCCGTTCCAGATCTCCACTGGTCTTGCGCGAGAAGGTAAACATGTGATCATCAAAATTCATACCGATGAGGGCATTGTTGGGTTGGGTGAGGCTGCTGTTATCATCCCGGATCGCACAGGAGAGAGTCAAGAGGCAATCACATTGGCCCTCCGGAAGACCATGGGCCCCATGATACTTGGAGAAGACCCTTTCCAAATCGATGGCATCATGCAGAAGCTGGAGGGTGTGACTCATGGCAAATATGGGATGCTTTATTCCAAGGCCGCCATCGACCACGCACTCTATGACATAATGGGTAAAGCTCTTGGTGTTCCCCTTTGCCAGTTGATTGGGGGATGCGGGCGAAAGACCCTCACTACCGGCAGGTCTATCGGATTGGGGAGCCCTGAGGAGATGGCGGATCGGGCCTTGCAGCTCAAAGAGACAGGATATCGGATTCTTACGGTGAAAGGCAGCCTCAACCCCAAAGAGGACATCCGTCGAGTGCAGGCAGTGCGAAAGGCCGTAGGTGAAGATTTTCCTTTGGAGCTGGACCCGAATCAGGGATATCCAGCTCACATCGCAATCCCCACTTTGCGGGCGATGGAACAATATCATCTAGAGATGGTTGAGCAGCCGTGCCCTTGGTGGGACTGGGAAGGGATGGCCGCTGTAACCGCAGCCATTGACACTCCGATAGCTGCAGACGAAATGGTCACGAACCTCGTCGATGCTATGCAGGTGGTCAAGCGAAAGGCAGCGGATATCATCACTCTGAAGTTGGTTAAGTCAGGAGGCATTTATTTTTCAAAAAAAATCGCCGCAGTGGCAGAGGCTGCCGGTCTTGCATGTAGCATCGGCTCCATGCACACATTTGGAGTGGGTACCGCGGCAATCCATCACTTTGTTTCGGCCACCAAAGAAGTGGAGGAGCCCATTGGTTATGGCACCCCTATGGAGTATTTTGTGGATGACATTGTCACGGAACCAATCCAACTGGTCGACGGTACAATTACGATATCCGAGAAGCCTGGTCTGGGTGTTGAGCTGGACGAAGAAAAGCTAAAACAATACTCAGTGGAAATCACTGTAAATTGAGCCTCCACCATGCTGAATAATCACTAAATCAGGAGAATCAGGAGTAGTAAAAATCAATCGATCATAAGCTTCCCGGCATCGATGAGTGTTTGACTGTCTACCGTAAGGGTTGGAGCCGACATAATGCCGTCCAGGTGAGTTGCGCTGCGCACTTGGCCGCCCAAGGTGCGGTTGTCCCCCAGGCCGATATGGACGGTTCCTATGCGCTTCTTATCTTCAGAGGCGTTGCCGATAGCACGGGCCCAGGCGTTGGTGCCCACGGCGAATTCACCTATGTTGGTAGAATTTTCGTCGCCCTGATTGTCGAAAATTTCCTTTAGCCGCTCTGCCTGGTGGCCACCCTCGATCTTCACCGCACGGCCCTGCTCTACGTTGAGGATAACGGGCTCATCCAGCTTTCCTAGCATGTGCATGGTGAGATCGAAGACCACTCGACCTCTGCTGGTCCCCTCCACCGCTGCCATGGCCACTTCACCATCAGGGAAGGCGGCCACGGCTCCCGGTCTGTACTTCCCGTCCACGGGAAACGCTCTCCGTCCACTGATGCCCAGCGTGAGGTCAGACCCATGGGAGCATGTAAGGTGTAGTTCTTTTCCCTCTGTAAGGATTTTAGCCACCGCCTCGCAAATCCGGCTCACTTCCCGGTAATCCGCTGTGGCGGCGCCATTGGTAATCATGTCCACAGTAATGCCCGGCATGGATACATAGCGGACTCCCTGTCCCAGTGCAGCCCGCACAGCATCGGTGTGGGTCATGGCGGTAGAGGCCACGCTCAGCAGCAGGTCAGTCTCCAGCATGGCCTTGGCCGCTACCCGTGTGGGCTCGTGCCCGTGGGCGGCACGGGCCACCATAAGCACCACATTGGGCGACATCCCCATCCCGAAGGCCGCTGCTGCAAAAGACTCATAAACACCAGGCTCTGTCCTACTGTCGGCCAGTATCATTACCTCATCGCCCGCTTTCCCATTTAGCTCCAGCGGAATGCTAGCATATCGAATCAACTCCATGCTTCTCATCTTCACCCCTCTATAGTGCTATAAATCTCTTTAATATGCGGATGAAATGTCTTATTTACTGTTAAATTTTAACAGGCAACCCAAATGAATACCATTTACAAACTATCTCATATCAAAAAATGGCTCGATTGGCTTCGAAAGTTAAATCTCATCCTGCAATGCTTATCATAAACTAACGCAGTGCCTTTCTTTTCCTTTCTGCCAGCCATTCCTGGATGAACGGGTAGAAAAAGAACAATATGGCGAGTACGAGAAGAACAAGGCTGATAGGGTGTGTATAAAAAATTTCGTAACTTCCGCTAGACTGCAACATGGCTCGACGGAAATTCTGCTCTACCATATTGCCGAGCACCAGAGCAAGCACGATGGTAACCACCGGGAACCCAAGCTTCCGCAGTATATAGCCCCCCATGCCAAAAGCCAGCATGAGTCCCACGTCGAACATACTGTTAGAGACAGCATATGAGCCAATGAAAGAAATGAGCACGATCATTGGCGCCAGAAGACTCTTGGGCGTTTCGATGACGCGCACCCAGAGCTTGGTCCCCAGCAGACCGAACAGCAGCATCCAGATGTTGGCCACCATGAGACCCACAAACATACCGTAGACTAAGTCCGGGTTGTTGACGAAGAGCCTGGGCCCGGGCTCAAGCCCCTGGAGCATGAAGGCTCCAATAAGGACCGCGGTGGTTGCCGAGCCCGGAATTCCCAACGTCAGGAGGGGAATCAGAGCTCCACCTATGGTAGCATTGTTGGCCGATTCTGGTGCGGCCACGCCCTTCAAGATCCCTGTTCCGAATTTGTGCCCTTCTTTAGAAAAACGCTTGACCTGATCCAGAGCGATCCAGCAGGCAATGGAGGCTCCCGCTCCGGGGATTGCGCCAATAAACGTTCCTATGCATGAACCCGCCGCGATTGTCGACACCATATCTTTCAACTCTGCCCAGCTGGGAAGCTTGCTGGAGAAGCGCTCGAAGCTCTGCTTGAGTGGAGAGACCTCCTCGATCATCATGAAGACCTCGCTCATGGCGAAGCATCCGATCAGAGCCGGTATGAATGAGATGCCATCCATCAGCTCTAAGATCCCGAAGGTGAACCGCTCATGGGAAGTAACGGTATCTAATCCAACTGTACGCAGTATCAGGCCGATGGTGGCGGCGATGAAGCCCTTGATCCAAAGCTTCCCCGAAAGGCTGGCGATGGTGGTCATGCCGAAGACCCCCAGGGCAAAATACTCTGGCGGGCCAAATTTCATCGCCATTTCAGCGATGGGAAAGGCCAGCACCATCAGAAAAACTGTGCTGACCAGGCCACCGCAGGTAGAGGCGATAATGGATGTACCAAGGGCCTTGCCCGGGATGCCCTTTTTCGTGCAGGCGTAACCATCAATGGCCGTAGCCGCGGCCGCCGGGGTTCCGGGAGTGTTTATGCTGATGGCAGTGATGGAACCGCCGTACTCCCCCCCACAATAGAGAGACACTAACAACAGCAGGCTTGCCGCCGGATTCATGCCATATGTGAATGGAACCAGAAGGGCAACACCGATGGAGGCGCTCAGGCCGGGCATGGCCCCCACCAGGATACCTATGACCACTCCAATGGGAATGACAAGCAGGTTCTGCCAGGCCAAAACAAGGTTAAATCCCATTGCATAGTTTTCAATCATAATTAAGCTCCGAAATAAAATAATTATTTAAAGTTCTCAATAATTCCCAGGGGTAAGGGCACATTTAAAATTCTGTAAAAAATCACATACACAAAAAGAGTTGCCGCTGCAGAAAGAATCATGATGGGGACCCATTGCTTATAAAACAAGAGTCGCATCTGGAAAATCAGGTAAACGGGCATGACCACAAGAAATCCGACGTCTTCGATGATTGATGCGCTCAGGATCATGGCTACAGCGGATATGAGCAGAAGGTGAACGTTTTTCCATTCAACTCTCATTACCTCTTTGCCCTGCCAGAGACGGAACAACAATAACAGACAGAGGGCCCACAGGCAATAAATAAGCAACTGAGGGAAATACGCTGACCCTGGTATTTTTTGTTGAGTATCGAAAGCTTGAGGAAACCCCAGGGTAAGATAATATAAGTACCCACTTACAGACATGAAAATAATTGCCATTATGGCGCTTCCAATCCGCATATCCTTAATCCCCCTAAGAAACGGTAATTCTTTCCACTAACACAGGTGTTATAGATTATGGAAGATGTTCGATATAAGCCACCTTGCCTCCGGATTTCCGGCGACAAGGTGGCCTCGGGAATTACCTTATTTCTTGATGAGACCTGCTTCGATCAGTGTCTCCCTAATTTCCTTGATCTGCTTATTGGCATACTTGGTGAACTCATCGGGCGCCATGTATCCATCCTCCCAGACAAATCTTTTGATGAGCGGCATCCACTCGGGGTCTTTGGTCATCTTCTTGAATGCCTGAGCAAGATAATCGATCCGATCCCTGGGCACCCCGGCTAGCGTCATCATGCCGCGCCAGTGATATTCATCTATGTCGATGCCCAGTTCCTTAAGGGTTGGAATATTCGGGAGGGCTGCAATCCGTTTTCCCCCGAACATAAAGATGCCCTTCAATTTTCCCGTTTCGATGTGCGGCTTTATGACGCTGGGATTGTTAACCACGGCATCATTATGTCCGCCTATGACTGAGTTGATGGCGGGCCGGCCTCCGTCGTATGGGATATCTATAGCCTTAATCCCGGCCGCCTTCTTGACCCGCAGCCAGAGTGTGTGGTGCAGCTGGCCGGCACCGGCGTTGGCCACCTTGATGGTGTTAGGGTGTTTCTTTGCGTATTCCACGAATTTCTGCCACGTGTCGTACGGCCGGTCGGGATTAACGGCCACCATGGGGTTCTCCACAATAAGACGGGTAATAAGCTGGAAGTCGTCAGGCCTCATTTTCGTTTTGGCCCAGGCCATCTGAAAAGCGTAGCTGCGTGTGGCCGCAAGAAGGGTATACCCGTCAGGCTTTTGCTTCAGCAGGTGTGCCATGGCCACTGTGCCTCCGCCTCCTCCCTTGGTCACCACGCTCATGGGCTGGCCCACGTATTTCTCGCCGATCTTGCAGACGCCCCTGGCCAACAGATCCACTGTGGAGCCGGGCTTGGACCAGCAGAGAATGGTGATGGGCTTTTCCGGATACTTGGCCGCTGCTGGGGCAACCATAATAGAAAGCATCATGCAGGCCGTCGCTACCAAACATAGACCAAATGTCATTTTTTTCATCACTTTTACCTCCTTCCTGAATGTTTAACGCCCTCTCTATCCCGGATTGGCTATCCGTGCCGGGATTACCCATTAAATTTGCTTACCTCTCTGCGTAATCTCAGCATAAGCACTTTCTTGCATATGGTTGAGTCTTTGAATGTCAATAGTCTGCCGGCAATAATGCGCTGGAGCGCTTCAGATCCCATCCTTTTTTCTGGCTTCGCGAATTGTCTGGATAGTGGCTTCAACCTGCTGGGGTATGGTCCCCAGGTAGTTTTCTGGATTCATCACCTCCCTTATCTGTTCTTCGGTCAGGTACTTTTTCACAGTCTCGTTTTCCAGCATCACTTCCAGGAAAGGTCGACCCTCCTGAAATGCTCGCATTGCACAGTCGTAAATCAGATCGTGAGCCTTCTGGCGCCCAATCTGGTCGGCCAGCTCAAGCATCACCGGCTCGTCCATATACAGGCCCTGCTGTATCTCCATGTTGTGCCGCATTCGGTCGGCGTTGACCGTGAGTCCCGAAAGGATTCGCCGGGCCCCCTGGAGAGCTGCCGAAGTCATGCAGAAGACCGCTGGCATGCCCATGTATTCCACAGCCAGGCGGACTCCATCGCGCACATCGTTGCAGTATAGCTCGTTCAGGGCATACGCATGTGCCCGAACCATCTTGGCCGCCCCCTGTACCCACTCAACACCAAAGGGGTTCCGTTTATGGGCCAGTGTGCTCGATCCTACCTGTTCACCCGTGCGGAAAGGCTCTTCCAGTTCCCCAATCTCAGGTCGCTGGTAGGTTGAGATGTCGCGGCCAAGTTTTTCGAAAGTGGTGGCTATGAGGGAGCAGATGTTTCCAATCTCCTGCACACGGTCTCTTGTGATCTCGCTTTCCGTAATGGGGGGAACCCCCAGCCCCAGTTTCTCGCAAACCCGCTTTTGCAGCTCCAGGGACTGTTCGGGCGTTCCGTAACTGGACCCTGTGCCCACAGCGCTGGTAATCTTGCCCACCAAGAGACGCTTTGCACACTCTTTCAACCTTTCAATATGACGTCGGACAGCCAGGGCCAGCACTGCAATGTAAAAGCCGAAAGTAATGGGAGGGCAGTGCTGCCCATGAGTCCGCCCAGCCATGAGCGTCAACTTGTGCTTGTCCGACAGATTTACCATCACTTCCTCTACATCTCGGAGGTCATCCAGGAGCACGGATACCGAATCCTTGAACATCAGAGCTGTGGATGTCCATAAGATGTCCTGAGTGGTGGAGCGCCAATGCACGTATTCCCCTAATCCCTTTTCACATAAGGGCGTGAGAGTCCAGATCAATGCCACGATGTCATGCCCCTTATAATCGTACATTTCCACATACTTTTCCGGCGTGACGTGCTCCAAGGTGGCCTTGTTTCGAATCTCACGCGCAGCCTCCTCGGGAATCATCCCCATCTCCGCCTGGGCTTCAGCCAGGACTGCCTCTACCCGGAGCCTTTGTCGTATAATGTTCTCCTCGCACCATATTTCACGCATCTTGGGCGTTGAGAGCTTGTTCCGGTACAAGAGCATGTCTATCGGGTTTACCACGGTGTCATATGGAAGCATTTTGTTCTCCTTCAAAAAGATATAAAGTTAGACCTGTCCATCGACTGACAGAAGGCAGCAAGAAAGTGAAAAAGTATCACTCCTTATCATTTCTAAAAAATAATCATCCAAAACACTTCACCCAGTTATTTCAGTTCCAATAAGCTCTTCCCAAAGCATGATCACGGAAGCACGATCCTTTCCCACAAGTCCTTTCGCCTTCGCATGTTCGTAAACTTGATGGGCAACGCTTGTTACGTATAGAGGAAAACCTAAATCATGAGCGAGCTCATGAATCAGTTCGCAATCCTTGCAGGCCAGCTCCAGCGTCAAGCCTCCCCACTCGAAGTCTCGATCTAGTATTCTCTTCCCGCGCTCTCGTAACTGATAGCTATCTCCTGAGCTAATACTGATTACCTCATAAAGCAGTGAAGGTGAAATGCCGGCCTTCACGCCCAGCGCCATGCCCTCACACATAGTAACCAGATTGACGAGGGACATTAGATTGTTAACCAATTTTACCGTCATTCCGGCTCCCAATCCGCCAACGTGGAAAACCCTCTCCGCAATCAGATCGAAAAGAGGACGGACCTTACACACTGCTTCATCATTCCCACCTACAATAAGATTCGTTTTCCCCTCCGCTGCATGCACGACTCCTTTAGTAATGCCAGCATCCAGGACATCTACTCCTCTTGATTTCGCGATAGCACCTATACGTTTAATCATAGCCGGGGATGTGGTACTCAATTCCACAAGAATAAGCCCGAGAGAAGCTCCTGCAAGCACACCATACTCACCTAAAATTGCCTCCTCGGAAGCCTTTGGATTAGGCAAAGATGTAAAAACCACCTCTGAATTCATTGCAACTTCCTTAGCGGAGGTTGCACTCCGAGCTCCTAAAGGCAGGATCAGCCTGATCCTTTCCTGCCTAACATCATAAACGGTAAGCTCATTCCCCCCTTTTAAAAGGTTGTTTGCGACGGGCAACCCTATGTTTCCAAGTCCTATGAACCCAACCTTCATTTTTCCTCATTTTTTCGTTGCACATGCTGATGCGGTTTGTTGCTCAACCGTTTTATTTTTAATGTTCGCAATCAGATATTTTATGTTCATTCTCCAAAAGATATTGTTAAACCCACTTGATCAAGACTAACTCTGTTAACTTGAACAGTCAAGTTCAAATTCATCTCCCTGTCAATAGCAAATTAAAATGTCCGATTGATTTTTTTGGCATGTTGGTTTATCCTATTTATGTTTCGCGTGAGGATAGGGCAACGCTGGAGAGCGACCCGAGCGCCGTGGCGGGCAATTATACGGATGGGCAGAGCATGGGCTCTGCCTTTCCTTTTACTACTGGCCATCCGGCATTACTGAAAGCGATAAACTCCGGGGTCTCGGGGGCAGAGCCCCCGAATCAATACCCTTAGAAATTCATCGGTAGCAGCTCTATGGTGGGCCTATTTTGTTTTGCCATTATCCCCTCAAATGGTCCCCTTTTATTTTGCCATACACATCAAATTGGAAACTGTAAATGAAATTCAAGGCTTCCGATATACTCGATATACATGCAACCATGTGCTTCTGGATCAAACTTGCCGAGTAGCAACTGTTCAATGCTATCATTTTGCCTTTTTGTTTTTGAGATACGCTCATCCATGTATTCGATTTTTTCGATGAAAGTGGGAACGAATTTTCTCAGTTGAATAAGTCTATGTGGGCATTTCAAAGGTTTCCGTGATTGCAAATGCTCCATCTTGTTCCGGGTAGATCCTTATGCGTTATTTGTTACATCAAATCTTTCTTTTTTTTAGAACTGATGAATACAGGAGCTAACAACGTGAATATGGCCATTAACATAATAAGCAAAGACAATGGCCTTTTGAAAAAGATGAAATAGTCACCATACGATATAAGATTTGAAACCCAGAAATTAGCTTCCATTATAGGTCCCAATATTAAAGCGAGTAAGAATGGAGCCATCGGAAAATTCAATTTGCCAAGTATATAAGCTATTAGACCCACAATAACCATCACATATACATTGAACATATCATTTGACGATGAAAATGCTCCCACAACGCAAATTACGAGAATTGCGGGCGCCAATATCTTTAGCGGGGTACGAATTATGGAAAATCCGATCTGAACAAACAGATGACCGATAACTACTATAGATATATTTACCAGCAGGAAGCCTGCAAAAAAAGTATAGATAGTTCCTGGATTATTTTGTAGCAACATAGGCCCGGGTTGAATTCCTTTCATTACCAGCGCTCCCATGAACACCGCAGCCGCTGCACTGCCAGGAATGCCAAGTGCAAGCGCCAGAACAAGACTTCCACCTGTCGCGGCATTATTAGATGACTCACTTGCAATAACTCCTTCTGGAATTCCAGTGCCAAATAAACCGGGATTCCGGGAAGACCGTCTGGCTTCATTGTAACCCAAAAAGGCGGCTATGGTGGGGCCCGCCGCTGGAGCAATTCCCACAACAACCCCGATTATGGCGGACTTAATCAGTATTATCCAATGCCTTAGCACCTCTTTAGGTTTCAAGAACAACCTGCGAGTAACTGGAGGTTTATAATATGCTTTTTCTTGCCTAATTTTTTCGACCATTTCAAACACTCGTGGTACTGCCAGTGCGCCAAGCACCAAAGGCACGAACTCAAAACCCCCGATCAGATAAAGGCTATCAAAGGAGAGCCTGTTATAACCGCTCACAGGGTCTGCACCAACCGTGCTGACTATTAATCCCAGAACCCCGGCAGTTAGTCCCTTAATTACATCTTTTCCTACAACACCCGAAACCACTGACATCCCCCATAAAGTCAAGGCGAATATCTCGGGGGGGCCAAATCTTAAGGCCCATGAAGCTATAAATGGTGTCAAAAACATCAGCACGAATGAGCTAACAAGTCCCCCAAAACCCGATGCATACAAGGCATATAACAGTGCTTCGCTTGTTTTTCCCTGTTTAGCCATAGGAAACCCATCGAAGGTTGTGGGAAGCGCTGCGGCAGTTCCAGGAATCCCTATTAAAACTGCTGAAATCGACCCCCCGTAAAGAGCACCACAATAAACACCTGCTAACATAAGAAGACTGGATTGGGTGAGTAAACCAAAAGTTATAGGAAGAAGTAAGGCCATCCCGGTTGTTCCGGACAGCCCTGGCAGCGCCCCTATAATGATTCCCAAAAAAGTACCGCTTAGAATGGCTGATAAGTTTGAAACTGAAAAGCAATCGCCGAATCCGCTAATTATTAATGAGAAAAGCTCATTCAATTTCTCAGCCTCCATCCATTATCTCGATAATCATGCTGATTAAGGATGAAATCCTTTGATGCTGCAAAGTCCAGGCCTATACGCAGAGAGAGCGATAAACTCTTAAAAGGAAGATAGCGTCTGGCTTCCCACAAATTGGAAACTTTGGATCAACCGGTCTCGAAATCAAGGAACGCATTACAGGGGGATACCCAAAAAAATAACAAAAACAACATATGCACAAAAAGTTATTGAAGAGGATAGCAGTATCTTTTTTAATTGGGATGCCTTATAGCCTGAAATATTCATCGAAACAAAAAGAAAAACCATAGTAGTGATGATGAATCCGATTTTCGGAAGAATCAATATATACGCAATGACAAAAAAAGCCCCAACACCAACATCTTTTATATTTTCAAAGGGACTTTTACTCTGTGGTTTCGTTTTAATTATTAAAGCCAAACTGAGGCCAATTAATAATACAAAAAGGGCGCTTGGAAATGATGCTGCTTCGAAAGGCGCGGTTCGCAATGACCATAATAAGAAAACGGACATGCTTATTAAGACAATACCTACGATCCTGTCTAACATGAAATTTCTCTCATTAAGCAAGGGCGTAGGAAATCAAACTAACCCACGCCCTTACGCTTATATAACTGCTTACATCCTATTTTTTCATCAAATTGGCCTCGTCTATTATTTTCTTGTACTTGTCGTGGGATTTATTAATTATCATAGTTGTCTCTTCGGGCCCTTTAAAAGCATACCCAATGCCCACATTTTTATACGCCTGTTTAAGTTCGGGATCGCTCATTGCCTTTTTAAATATTTCATACAGGCCTTGTTGAATATTGTCCGGCGTATCTTTGGGAACGGCCAAGGCGCGCCATATAAACAAGTCGACGGCTAAACCTTTCTCTTTAAAGGTAGGAACATCCGGCCATAGCTCCAATCTTTCCGACCCTGAATGGGCTAGGATTTTAAGTTTTCCAGCCTGGACTTGACTGCGGATTTCTGAGGGATATGGAACACCTGCATCTAAATCGCCCGCCAGAATGGCCATTACAACATGGGCGCCGCCTTTAATCGATACGCGCTGAAATTTTGCTCCTGTAGACCGTTCTATTTGAAATCTGACATAATCATGATTGGTCCAATTTCCCGAAACGCCGATTCTTACCTTTTTAGGATTATTTTTGGCATAAGAAAGAAAATCCTCCAGTGACATGTCGTACGGGCCGCCAGCTCTCACCACTAAATGGTTAGGATCGGATGCTATTTGACAAATATACTTGAAAGAATCTTGATTATACTTGGCTCCTTTCACAAGATACTGGTCCGACACCAATGAAATAGATGTTTGAAGTATGGTATATCCATCAGGTTTTGCTCCAAGCAAATTTGAATACGCTACAACACCCGCTCCAGCAGGTTGATTTATTATATTTATTGGCTGTCCCACATATTTCTTAGCGTATTGCGCAAATGTCCTTGCGGTATTATCATGTCCACCGCCCGGTTTTGATGGAACAATTAATTTAATGGCCTTTGTGGGTTTCCAGGTGGATTTTTGTGCTGCATAGGCTCCCAATGACGGGACTAATAAAAGGCAAATAATCGTCACAAAAACTATGTGGTTTAAGTATCTTTTCATTTTAATTCCCCTCCTTGAATGTCCTGATTTTAACTGTTTCGAATTTTTTCCCGGACATTTTAAAACTACGCTGCCACTGATTCTTGCGAAAAGATTATTTATATCTTTTCCTGTATAACGGCTTCAATTCTGATATTTGAACTTTTTTGTTAATTAAATCGCGCATATGTGCTTCTTCTTCACATATGGATTTAACTTTTTCCAAAACATATTCAACCTTCTCAGCGGGTACAACGCAAACACCTGAATCATCTGCTACAATAAGGTCCCCCGGCACTACCACAACATTATAGAGAGTAACAGGTCCGTTAATTTCAACTGTCTCAATTCTGAACTTTCCCGTAATGGGTGTTCTCCCGCAACTCCATACCGGATACCCCAATTTACGCAGTGTAGGGACATCTCTCACTGCTCCGTTAACAACAGCACCAGCCAATCCGCATGATTTTGCGACCGTGCACGATTGACCACCCATATTTGATACATCCAGATTACCCCCAAAGTCAGCTACTGCAACATCGCCGGGTTCAGATAAATAGTAAAGGTCACGCGTTATCATATGAATAAAATCTTTGTCTATGTATCCCTGTGTAGGCGTCTTCCTTTCCGGTATGCTTCTCAGAGTAACCGCAGTCCCAACTAATTTCTGGTCCGGCAAAATTGGCGACAGATATGAAGCCGGAACTGCTCCATTTATTCCCATAGAGTCAAGAACATCGGATATTGTGGAAGCCATATCGTCAATTTCTAAAAACTGGTTGACAATGCTCTTTGCTATGTGCGGAAATTTGATTTTCTTAATTCTATCTTTAGGCACCAACCCCCATATTCTTCCTTGCTTTTCATATTCTTCATATTCTTTCTGGAGTTGCTCATCCATTTCAATACCCCCTTCCTCTGAAAAGAGAATTTTTATGGATCTTTTTTTATATCATAAGAAATTAAATTTGTCAAAGGCGTTGATATTCTTGTGTTATTGCACTATGATTATGTCACCCCTTAATTGCAATGTGATTCTGTCACCCCTTGGTTGAAATCCATTGATATAAGCATTCCTGTACGGGAAGGTGTGCAATGGAAGCAGAGATGACATTTTCACATTGCAATGACAAACTAACTCTCTCAACTTGTACAGTTAAGTTCAAATTCACTTCCCGCTGGTCATTAGGAGAAAGCAAGTATATTTTAACTTTTGTGAAAACGCCGCATTTTCTATATTAATTCACGCAGAGGCCACAAATGCTCATTCTCTTTAAAGGAAGAATTTTTGCATTGATTTTGAACATGGGGAAACACTCATTGGGCCTCCCTCACGTTTTGTTTCAAAATCTGGGCAACGATCCCTCCGTCGCGCAATAGCTCAAGAACCACAGGAGGAAATGGCTTGAAGGGAATCTCTATCCCCTGAGAGACGTCCCTCACCGCCCCTGCATCGAAATTCAACTCCAGCTCATCACCTTCTTTGATGCTGGATGTGTCGCACACAATGGCGGGCATTCCCAGGTTGATGGCATTGCGGTAAATGAGACGGAAGAAGGATTTAGCGAGGATTGCAGCTATGCCCTTCTTCTTCATAATTTCAATGGCGTCCTCCCTGGAGGAAATCGAGCCGAAGTTTTCGCCCGCAACGATAAAATCCCCTTTCTCTATCCGTGCAGCAAATCCCGGAGAGATTTTTTCAAACATGATGGCGGCATACTCCTCCAGCGATCTCTGCAGCTTGTCATATTTGCTGGAACAATGGATGTCGGTGTTCACGTTATCAGGAAGCAAGCGAGCCCTTCCCTTCAGCATCATTGCTGCACCCTTATAGTGGTAAAGGTTGGTTCAAGATTTAACAGCCACAGAATACAGCTCTCTCGGGTCTGTGATGGCACCCCGGATGGCCGAGGCTGCCACCGTGGCAGGGGAGGCGAGATACACCTCCACTCCTTCCGCCCCTGCCCGGCCAGGGAAATTCCTGTTGGCCGTAGAGATCATCCGCTGGCCAGAGGCCGGGATCGAGGAGCAGGTAAGCCCAGCACAAGGGCCGCAGCTTGGTGGCAAGATGATCGCCCCCGCCCGGGAGAGGCTCTCCACGATCCCCTCCTTCAGAGCGTTAATATAGACTTCTCTTGATGCCGGCCCCACATAGAATCGGACATCGGGATGGATTTCTCTCCCCTTCAGGATTTGAGCAGCCGCCCGTATGTCGGAGAGCCTTCCGTTGCAGCAAGTTCCGATGAAAGCCTGCTGAATGGATATATTACTTAGCTCAGACGCCGGCTTCAGGTTATCAATGGATGGGTGGGCAGCAACCAGGGGGGCCAGGCTCCCGATGTCCAATTGATAAGCCGCCTTGTAGGCAGCATCTGGGTCAGGGAAGACAGGCTCGAAGATTCCCCGTGCCCTGCCCCTTAACCAATTGATCACCTTATCGTCCACCTCCATCAAAGCAACTTTTGCCCCCATCTCCACTGCCATGTTGCAGAGTGTGAAGCGTTCCTCGAGCTCAAGTGATTGGAGCCCCTCACCAGTGAATTCTATGGCCCGATACTCGGCAAGCCCGGTAAGGCCGATGCGGCCAATGATCTCGAGGATGATGTCCTTAGAATAAACCCCTGCGGGAATACTTCCTTTGAGCTCAACCTTGATGGTCTCGGGCACTTTAAGCCAGATATAGCCTTTGATCAAAGCCCCCACTAATTCTGTGGAGCTGATTCCAGTGCCAAACGCGTTAAGCGCACCATAAGTTGTGCAGTGGGCGTCGGTTCCCAGAACAATGGTCCCTGGAAGGACGTATCCCTTCTCCATTAGCACCTGGTGGGCAATACCGGTGCCAGCATCATAAAAGGGCACGTTGTGTTTTCTGGCGAACTCCCGCATGGCCATCTGCTCATTGGAACGGCGCTCTTGTGCTGGAGGCACGAAGTGGTCTACCAAAAGGGCCAGTCTCTCCGTATGCATGCGGCCCCTCCAATCCATAGATCGGAGAACCGATAAGGCATGAGGTGTCTTTGTGTCATTTCCCATTAAAAAATCGACCGTTGCCACCACTACCTGGCCTGCTTCGGCTTCCGAGCCGCTTTTCATCGAGAGTATTTTTTCCGCAATGGTCTTACCGACCACTAGAGCCTCCAAAATGAGATAATTATCTTAAGTTTCTTTTTTTGTCAAAGCTGTTCGTTCCCACTATCAATAAGTTTATAATTATCCTTCTGGATTTTTAAAAAGTCAATGATAAATTGGATATGCGATAAGGGTTTATAATTTCTTGAAAAAAGTATATAAGTCTTTTTTATTTCTACTTTTACAAATTGGTTTTAAATATTCTATGTGCGTGCCGATCCATCTCAGGAAAGTCAATGACACACCACCCAAAACGATTAAAGAGATTATAATCCGGGGAAAATCTCATAAACAAAGTTGCGTTCGATTCAGTAATTTAAGGCGCAGCACCGATTGTTTTTCTGTGGTTCCGAATCATTATCATACACCCCTCACCCTGCCCTCTCCCCCCCAGAGACTGTGTCATAATAGGGTGAGGGTTTGACTATAAAAAGTTCTTTG
>CAZTAS010000095.1:0-22290 GCA_964611635.1 uncultured Thermodesulfobacteriota bacterium | reverse complement strand
ATCCGTGTTTGCAACTACTTGATTTTATTGTAAAGTAAACCGGACATTACTGGGGATAAATATATAAAAATGCTTCTTGTTTTGAGTAAATAAAATCTCTCAACAAGGAGCTCAAAAAATGAAAAAAAAGAATTCTCAAGCCCGAAGCGTAAATCAAGTAAAAATTGAATTCACCATAAATGATGTCAAAATGCCAAGGATGTACTGGACAAGCTAGGAATTTATAAAGTATAATTTTTAATAAGCACTTTTGGGGGTTCCTTGGGTTAGACATTTGCCAAGGATTACCCGGAGCGGATCAAAAGCTTGATCCTCTGCTTCACCTCGTGCAATTTCACCATGGGCCGTGAAGACTGGATAGCAATGATCAAAGAAAAGGGCGTTGAGGCACAGATCCGCCACATTGCTGCCGCCCAATTCAACCTTGAGACTACACATCCCGCGCTGATGGATTGGTTCTTCACCGAGGTAGGCAAGACCCGGCTTCGACATTGAAGAATTTACTATGTCCTTACATTAAAGTTCCCACCTTGATCCTTGCGGCCAGGCACGAAACCCTCACCCCCTGGAGCATAATGAGCATATGGCCAAAATCAATTCCCAAACGCTGAATTGGCCGTCTTCGACAATGCTCCCCACAACATCAGCATCCAGTGCCCGAACATCTATACAGAAAAAATACTGGAGTTCTTAGAAAAAGTGTATTCCTGAGTGCTCTCTTTTCGAATAGGATGCGCCATTTGCACATTTTAAGGAATTCAGTCGTTTTGCCAATATAGTTCTACCTGCTAACATTCAACAAGTATCATGTATCGAAAAAAACCATGGCAATAAAGCTAAAATTCTATTAATAGTTATATCGCCACGTGTTATCCTTCGCAGATCGATAATAGAGCGGCATGTGTCACTGAACGCAGCGTACTGGTTGCGCAGCAGAACATGAATCTTATGCAGAAGCTTTGAGTGATAATCGGAAAAAGAAATTTTATGGAGGTGAATTATGGATCACGTGAGGTGGGACAGTGATAAACGGTACGAAGATATCATCTCGGAGGTCTCAAGGGATAACTTGTGGGAACACATCCAAAAGATTGGCAGTTACAAGAGAGAGACAGGCTCAGAGGGGGAGAGCCATGCCCTGGATTATATTCAGAAGGTTTTAAAAGGATACAATATCTCTACCCAATTATTGGAGTTTGACTCTTTTGTCGGGCTGCCCGAAAATGGCGAAATTGCTATCCTGCCCTCTGATGTGGGGGTCATCCGGGGACGCCCTCCAGCTTTTTCCGCCCAGACCCCAAAGGAGGGCGTGGAGGCGGAGGTTGTGCATGTCGGCCGCGGAACAGTCGAAAATTTAGAGCTTACGGATTTAAGGGGCAAGTTTGCCTTGGTGGATGGTCTTGCGTCGCCCCACTTGTCCAGGTCTATTGAGGACAGGGGTGCTGTAGGACTTATCTGCATCAGTGGAGAGAACATCCACGAAATGATCCTGACTTCCATCTGGGGAACGCCCACACCTGAGACGGCATGGCGGATCCCCAAGGTCCATGTCCTGTCCATAGTCCGCCAGGATGGCGACCGCATCAAAGAAGTCCTGAAAAGAGGAAAGGTCATGGCCCGCATGAAGGTGCGCTCCTTTGTGGGGTGGAAGAAAATCCCCATTCTTTTGGCTCACATTGAGGGTCAACCCGACGCGGAGCGTTATGCCATGCTGTGTGGACACATCGATTCCTGGCATTACGGTGCCAGCGACAACGGCACAGCCAATGCTGCCATGATTGAGACAGCCCGCATCATGAGCCTCCATAAGGACAAGCTCAAACGGAGTTTAAAGATTGCCTTCTGGTCGGGCCATTCCCATGGCCGATACTCGGGCTCGGCATGGTATGTGGACAACTTCTGGGAAGACCTGTACAGAAATTGCATCGGTAATATAACTGTCGATATTGTGGGATGCAAGGGATCCACTGACTACACCAAATTTCCGCGACTTGCCGTTACAAAGGCTTGTGGAGCCCGGGCTGTTCTGGAAGTCACAGGCCAGCATGGCGAAGGCGCCCCCTTTGGCCGGGCGGGAGATCAATCCTTCTGGGGCATAGGGATACCATCGCTATTCGGAGTTATGTCCCGCTCCACAGAGGAGCAATCCGAGTTAGCGGCCAGCTTGAAGGTGCTGCTGGGCCATGCAGGACTTCCCTGGTGGTGGCACACTGTCCATGACACCATTGACAAGGTGGATCCTGATGTAATGGCCAAGGATACTCGAGTGATTACTCTGGCCACATGCTATTTCTGCGGGAACACTATTCTTCCTCTCGACTTCGCGGAGGCCGCTCAGGAGATAGTTGATATCTTGGGTGAGCTGAAAGAGCGATCAGGCGGAAAGTTTTCTCTTGATAGCACTATCCATAATGCTAAAGCTCTCCTGAAAAACGCTAAGGTATTTCATAGCGCCATGTCCAGTGTGAACATGAACGACGACAAGAAAATCGAAGTCATCAACCAAACGCTAATGCGCCTGGGGCGCATCCTGATCCCCATTGTCCAGACAGGGGTGAGTCCTTTCGATCACGACTTGGCCCTGCCAATGAAGCGCATGCAGGCACTTCAACCGGTGGCGGATCTAGCCGCCATGGATGAGGCATCCGATGCTTCTCGCTTTCTGAAGACACGTCTGGTTCGAGAGAGAAACCGCGTCGATCATGCCTTGTTGACCGCTAGAGATGAAATTGATGCAGCGTTGGAGAGAATTAGGAGTAGTTGATCGAGGAGCTTTGATGAGAGCGATGATTTCATTGAGATCTTCTTCCATGGGCAAGTGGGATCGCGGGCCACGCCCGACACGTTCGCTCCATACATAATTGAACAAATCCGGGGCCATGCCGAGCGCTACCTGATCCATGACCATATTAATCAGATCGGTTGCAAGTCGGTGAGAGTGCCCAACTCCGTTATAGGTTTTTAAGAAGCCCATATCTTATTCAGGACTTTCGATTGGGCCGATGTTTTTTAGCCAGCTATCCAATATTGCAATGAGGGCTTCCCTATTCCATTGAACCCGGAAAACACCGTATCACTGGTATGGCCTCAACCATGTTTTTCCGCCATAACAAGCTATGGATGATAGTGGGAGGTCCGAGTTAGACGCAAATCTTCACGGACATCTTGCACACGTTCATCAATATGGTAGAATTTGGCCACACCGCTTTTGAGGACCTCTCCTTCCCCATGCTTTCAGCTTGAGGGTGAGAATATTGATATGGAATCGTGCCTTTATTTCTTGATCCGGGAGCAGTTAAACGCCATGGAGTGGAAACTGCAGCCTAGTGCATACGCGCTTGACAACGGTTTTGCGAGAACATATGCTATTATCGTAAAGAAGGGAAGTCCTTGAAAAGCAGGCTGATCCGCGTGAAGTATGGAGTATTGCCTTTCTACGGTGAAAAGAGCATTGAAGCCAGAAAGATAGCTCTTTCGTTTGTCAAAAACCTGGAGGAAAACTAATGGCCAAAGAACTGAACATGATGACGTATGAGGAAGTTAAGGAATACATCAAAACAGGCCCTGGCATTGTTATTTTACCGGTGGGCTCTACGGAACAACATGGCCCATATGCGACCTTGGGCATCGACACCTTTGCCACTATGACCGTGGCCCGTCCGCTGGCGGATGAGTTGGACGCGGTTTTAGCACCGGACATTTCATATGGCGTCTCCACGCCCCACCGGCATTACTCAGGGACTGTCTCCCTGAAGCCATCAACCCTCACAGCGCTCCTGGTTGAGATCGGCACGGAGATACTCTCGCACGGTTTCAAGCTGTTAATGATCATCACAGGCCATAGGGGCAACGAGCCGGCTATCAAATGTGCTGTGGACGAGATCTCCAGCAGGCCCGGTGTTCATGTCCTTGGTCTGTCTTATCAAGACGCCAATAAAGGACGAATGGACGTGCTATTAAGTAAATTCAAAAGCGAAGTTAGTAAAGAGGATATGGCCTATGGTTCGGACGGACACGGGGGATCGTGCGAATGTTCACTGGCACTGGTGGAAAAACCTAACTGCGTTCATATGGATCGACGGCTGGTGCCTGACCGGACCCGGGTAGATATCCGTCGCAACCTTGGCTTTACGGCAGCCCTTCCTATAGATAAGTACGCCACTCAGGGCATATTCGGTGATCCTAGCAACATTTCCCTTGAGTACGGTGAGTACTTGGCGGCGGAGACCGCCAAAGAAATCGCCCGAAGGGTGCGGGAATTCTTGAAGACATTCGGTTGATAGAACACGACGATCTTAAAGAAATGGCATCTGAATTGGAAATGTGCTCTCAATCCCCATTGACACTTTGAATATCTGTGTGCCAGAATCTACCCCCATTCATCATGGAAATGAATTTTCACAGATAAGTTCCCGTTTTATTTTAAATTTAACGTTAAACCGAAGGTACATTATGAGGCTTGCGCAGCGTGTTGCCTTGATTACCGGTGCCGGATCCCGAAAAGGTATCGGAAGGTCCACTGCGCTGCTCCTGGCACAAGAGGGCGCAGCCGTGGCCGTCAACGATGTGAACCGCGAATGGGCCCCACGAGTTGCAGAGGAAATCGGCCAATCAAGGGGACAGGCTCTGGCTGTGCCGGCCGACGTCTCACAGGAAGATCAAGTAAAAAACATGATCGATGCGGTGGTTCATGAATGGAGAAGGCTGGATATCCTTGTAAATAACGCGGGAATTACACAAGCTGTCTCCATACTGGACATGAGCGAAAAGGACTGGAACCATATCCTGGATGTGAACCTTAAGGGCACGTTCCTGTGTACCCGAGAGGCCTTACCGCACATGATCAAGCAGGGTTGGGGGCGCATTGTTTGCATTTCCTCGGTCTCCGGCAAAAAAGGCGGCGGTCGTATCGGCGGTGTTCACTATGCTGCCTCCAAGGCCGGTATCCTGGGTTTTGCAAAGGCTCTTGTCCGGGAGGTATCGCCAAAAGGTATAACTGTCAATGCCATTTGCCCTGGAGCTATTGATACGGGCAAGGATATTGGACGCCACATGTGGAATGGTCGGCCGGCATTGGAAGGCCTGGAGGAGGCCCGGCGCAACATCCCTGTGGGCCGGGTAGGAACCCCGGAGGATGTGGCTCGCGCCGTCCTCTTCCTTGTATCCGAGGACGCTGATTTCATCAATGGCGAGGTGTTGGATGTCAATGGTGGAGCGTATTTGGACTGAGGGATAGACCCTTAGGACAGAGATGCTCAAAGCGTAGTCTCCTTTATTTTTTAGGGGGAAAGGAGGGCAATAGCATGAGACAGCATCGATGGAATAAGATTTTTAACCCTGGGTTTATTGCGAGCCTTTTAATGGGGACAGTATTATTTACACTATTTGGGAATGCCTCGATCGCCATGGCTGAGCCGAAAACAGGTGGACAAGCAATAGTGGCGCTGAATGGAGATCCCAAATTGATGTGCCCAATCATCCGCTCTGAAGTCTCTGCCATATTCGCGTCATGGCCCATATTCGAACGCCTTGCACGTGCGAATCCCGAAACCATGGAGAATATACCCGAGCTGGCGACATCGTGGGAATATTCGAAAGATCTCATGTCCCTCGTGGCGCATTTGCGAAAAGGGGTTACATGGCATGACGGCAAAGAGTTCACCGCAGAGGACGTGAAGTTCACATTCGAAAGGGTAATGGACCCCAAAACACGAACCCAATTCAGGATCCAGATCACGGACTTAAAAAGTGTTGAGGTCATCGATCCATACACGGTGAAGTTCAACCTGAAGAGTCCATCGGCTTCTTTCGAAGCAGCATTGCAGATCCCTCTTATACCCAAGCACCTGCTGGAAGGAAAAGATGTAAACACCGATGAGTTCAACCACAAGCCCGTGGGGACAGGCCCCTTCAAGTTCAAGGAATGGGTACCCGGCGACCACGCCACCGTTGTTGCTTATGATAAGCATTGGCGCAGGCGTCCCTATCTGGATCGAATTGTTTTTAAGGTGCTGCCCGACAGCAACGTCCGAATGGCTCAGCTCAAAACGGGTGAAATAGACATCATGGACGGTGTAGAGCCATTGCAACTCAAAGAACTCTCCAAGGATCCAAAGCTCGTTGCTTACCGCATGGTCCAGACCAATTATTATGGTCTTTTCTGGAATGTAAACAAGCCACCTTTTAACGACATCCGGGTGCGAAAAGCCTTGAATCATGCTGTGGACAAAAAAGCCATTATCGACAAGGTGCTTCTAGGTGAGGCTATCCCGGCCTACTCAGTGTTTCAGCCTCCATTTAAATGGGCGTACACAGACGATGTGCTCAAGCTGGAATATAATCCTGAGAAAGCCAGGAAGCTTCTGGCAGAGGCCGGCTGGAAGGACACCGACGGCGATGGCATCCTGGATAAGGACGGTAAGCCATTCCGGTTTACCCTTACCGGAGATAATGCCAGTCCTACCCGCCGACGGAACGTCATGATCGCCCAGCAGTTTTTCAAGTCAATAGGGTTGGACGTGAAGATCCAATTCAAAGAATGGCACGACTTCTTGGAAAATTACCAGTGGAATCCCAAAAAAGAGATGACGTTTCTGTGGAACGCCTTCAATCCGCCTATGGATCCAGATATGCTGGGGCGCCGCTGGCACTCCAAGTCGGGGCCACGCGCAAACCAGACTCGATATAACAACCCCAAGGTTGATGAATTGTTTGCAAAAGGAAAGGCGACCATTGACCGGAACAAGCGAGTAAAAATTTACCACGAGATGCAGAGGATTATAGCCAATGACGTTCCCATGATTCTTTTATATTATCCCATTGAGATTGCCGTTGCCAATAAGCGGCTTAAGGGAATTGTTCCGAGCCCCTGGCGGGTTTACCACAACATGGAGGATTGGCATATCCAGTAGACTATCACATATTAATGAGAGGATGACCTTTGGCTTTTCGAATCGAGCCATAGTTTCATCCTCTCCATTATCAGAAGGACATCTATGCTTACTTATCTTGTGCGTCGCCTAGCTAATGCTTTAATAGTTCTTTTTATTGTTTGCACGGCTGTGTTTTTGATAATCCATATTGCGCCAGGCGGACCATCGATCCTTATGTCTGACGAGCTATCTAAAGAGCAAATCATTGAAATTCGGAAAAGCCTGGGACTGGATGATGCACTCCATGTCCAGTATTACCGTTGGATGAACAACGTTATGCACGGTAATCTAGGGATATCGTTCGTCTCGGCCCGCTCTGTGCTGCTGGTCATTCTCGAGAGAGTGCCCGCTACGGCCATTCTGGGCTTATCCGCATTGCTCTTCTCCGTGGTTATTTCATTACCTATAGGGAGCGCTTCGGCACTTCGACAGGGTACCGCCTTGGATTCCATAGCCAGCTTCTTTTCGTTCTTCGGTGTATCCATGCCCGTGTTTTGGTTCGGGCTGATGCTCATCCTTCTCTTTTCCGTTCAATTAGGATGGTTGCCCTCCGCTGGTATGTATTCGGTTGGGAAAGAGTTGAATCTGCTGGATCGTTTTCTGCATCTTATCATGCCCACAATAGTCCTTGGGCTCTCCAATACGGCGGAGCTAATCCGTTACGCCCGCTCCAGCATGCTGGAGGTATTACGGCAGGACTATGTCCGGACTGCCCGCAGCAAAGGGTTAGGAGAGGCTATGGTCATTTATAAACACGCGCTGAAGAATGCCATGGTAACCAACATCAGTGTTATTGGCTTGTCATTGCCTCGATTGATTGGGGGTGCTGCCATAACCGAATTCATTTTCGCTTGGCCGGGGATGGGCCGCCTGGCCATCACCAGTGCATTGAGCAGAGACTACCCATTGGTTATGGGGATCACCATCGTGGTATCTGTGGTGGTTATTCTTTCAAATCTCCTAGTAGATTTGCTGTATCCTCTTTTTGATCCAAGAATCCGGTTGACGAAAAAAACTGCATGAGAGTTAACCATTGACAGATTCAAAAACACAATATGCATCAAAAGGCCAAAATCAGATAGTTTCTACGCATGCCTTAAGATATCGCAGCGCGTGGGCGAGAGTACGAAAAAGCCGAAGGGCCATTAGCGGCCTTTCTCTTCTTTCGATACTGACTTTTATCGCTGTCTTTTCACCTTCCATTGCCCCTTACTCTCCTATTAAAGTGGATATTCTCAATATGTTCTCCTCACCATCCATTCATCATCTTTTAGGCACTGACGAGGCCGGCCGGGATGTACTGAGCCGACTGATCTTTGGCACGCGCACTTCATTGATGGTTGGAACGCTGGCCATGTCCATCGCAGTTATTTTGGGAACTATCATAGGAGCAGTGTCGGGGTATTATGGATCGTTGATTGATAACATCCTCATGCGATTCACCGATGCTGTGATGTCCATTCCATTGTATTTTTTATGGATTACCATTTTAACCGTTATCGGGCCAAGCTTCATAAATGTACTGTTAGTATTAGGATTCACCAACTGGATGCGGGTTGCGCGAATTGTGAGAGGTGATACACTGAAATATCGGGAATTCGATTTCGTCACAGCTTCAGTGGCCCTGGGTTCTCCTCACTATATGATTTTAGTACGGCACGTGCTTCCCAATGTGTTGCCCTCGGTGATGGTGGCCGCCAGCTTTGGGGTAGCCCGAGCCATCATGGCCGAGGCGGCCCTGAGTTTTCTTGGCCTTGGAGTTCAGCCCCCCACACCGAGCTGGGGCAACATGCTTATGGACGCGCAGACATATATCTGGAATGCACCTTTATTGGTTGTTTTGCCGGGCTTGTGCATATTTATCACGGTGGTTGCTTTTAGCATGGTGGGTGAAGGAATTCGGATTTCTCTTGATCCTACACTTGTGAGTCGGTAGCTTCAATATATTTGGAAAGAAGAAAGGTCAAACATGCGGTTTAAGGGAAAAGTGGTGCTGGTGACGGGAGTGGGGGATAACATCGGCGCGGCCATTTCTTGGGCTTTTGGAATCGAGGAGGCTGCAGTAGCCATTGATGACATAGATCGAGATGCTGCTGAGGAAATGGCAGATAAGATTCAAGCTGCGTCTCATATGGTAAAAGAAATACGGCCTCAATTAGGCCACATTCATATCCTGGTTAATAATTAGGCACAGCAGCAGCTTCACTCACATCTACATTCCAGGCTCTTGATCATCTGCCAATGAAAAAGGAATTGGCTATTTGTTTTTTACCTATGAGGATGCTTTCGCCAAGGAACCAGTATAAAGCCAGCACATGAAAATTCGTTTCAGCGATCAATCCTCGAGCACATTTGCGGTTTATAAGTAAAAGCCTTTAACTCAGGTGGTAATATTGTTGCCTGAATAAGAAAATATCAGAGTTCTTCATCGAACTCTGTGGATGCCAGCTTCCGATAGATATTACTATCGCTGCTAATTCTTCGCAATGAGTCTTCTTTTTCCATTTTAGACTGGCAGTTAACGCAGTATCGGGCGAAAGGCATCACTTTCAATCTTTCCAGGCGGATCTTCTTCTCACATTCCTCGCAGATTCCATAGGTGCCGTCTTCTATTCGCTCCAATGCAACGTCAATGGCTTTAAGCTTTGCCCGATCCCGATTTGAAAGAAGCAATCCCAGTTCCCGATCCCGCTCTGTTCCTGCAAGATCGAAGATATCGCCAATATCTGATTTTCCTGGATCGGCCTCCTGTTTGAGAGTCTCGGCGATCTCATCCAATATTTGCCTTCTCATCTCCAGGAGCTTATCCTTTATTTCCTGTAACATGCTTCTTCACCCCTTTATTCCCATTATAAACGGCAACTATGCTCAGCACAAGTAGTACTTATTCGACAATTCATTCTGCCTTTAAAAGAGAATGTTTATTAACCATAAAAATTTTACCTTGTCAACATAAAAGAAAATTATTTAAAATTGTAATAAATTTAAGAATGATTCGGGAAGCCGTTGCCTGAGATTCTCTGTTTATTTATAGATTCAGAAGGAAAGAAAGGATTGCTAAGTGCGATTAAATACACCGCAATTCGACTGATAATTGCAAAAAAATAATTTGGGTTTTTCGCAGTTCCTTTTTGAACTGGAAAATAATATGGCCTGGCCATATAATACTGACGTCACCTGGACACACGGGTAGCCATGGGCGTGCTATCCAATGAGGAAATAAAGATAATGAAAGACAAACGCGGTGCAAAAAGGCTTGGAGCATATCTTCATTACAGAGGCTCCCGTAGGAAGCCGGAGTTTAACATAAAATTTTGGAATTCTTGGTGGAACCTAGCGATCACGCTGCTCATTATCCTTTTTCCCCTTTCTTCTATTGCAGGTATTGATCTCCAAGTAATGGAAAAGATTTTGGATAACGGGTTAAAGGCTATTCTTATAGAAAATCACAAGGCTCCTGTTATTACCTTTCAGGTATGGTACCGTGTGGGATCCAGGAATGAGGAGCTGGGGAAAGCTGGCCTTTCTCATCTGCTTGAGCACATGATGTTTAAAGGCACTCAGAAGGTTGGGCCTGAGGAAATCTCCCGAATCATCCAGGAAGCTGGGGGGAATATCAACGCCTTCACCTCCAAGGATTATACCGCCTATTTTGAGACACTAAGCGCGGATCGGATATCCATTGCCATGGAATTGGAGAGCGATCGAATGGCCAACCTGGCTTTGCGAGATGAAGACTTTCGAACAGAAAAGATGGTGGTCATGGAGGAACGGCGTCTCCGCACCGAGGATCAAGCTCTGGCGATCCTGATGGAGGAGGCCATTGCCCTGGCCTATAGGTCTCATCCTTACCAGTGGCCCATTATAGGATGGATGTCGGATATTGCCCAATTAACGCTGGATGATATACAAAAATATTATAAAACATATTATGTTCCCAACAATGCATTCCTGGTGGTAGCGGGTGATTTTCAGACCGAAGCCCTTTTTGCTGAGATCGAGAGATACTTCGGCTCGATTCCCAGGGGGCCAAATCCTCCCGCCGTCAGGGCCCAGATCGCGCCCCAGATGAGTGAGTGCCGTGTTACAGTGAGGAAACCGGCCCGTTTGCCCGCGTGCATTTTTCTGTATCACGTGCCCAACCTGATTCATCCCGACAGCTTCGCCCTTGAAGTGCTGGCCGCCATCCTTTCGACCGGCAAAAGCTCACGCCTCTACCGCGCCATGGTCAGCAACAATCCTCTCGCTCTGGAAGTGGATGCGGACTACCCCCTCCTTTCCCATGATCCTGGGCTCTTCTCCGTTTTTACCCAGCTTCTGCCTGGCAAGACCTTCGATCAGGCTCAGAAAACCATAGAGCAGCAGGAGCTGGATAGGTTCAAACGGGAGCTGGCTGAAGGCCCAGAGCTCCAGAAGGCTAAGAACCAGTTGGAGGCCTCTATTATCTTCGGGCAGGATTCTCTCTTTTACCAGGCCATGCTTTTGGCCCGTTACGAGATATCTGGAGGATGGAGACTATTGAATCAGTATCTACCAGGAATTCGAAAGGTCAGCTCACAGGACATCCAGAGGGTTGCAAGGAAATATTTTCGAAGGGAAAACCGCACAATAGGCATTTTGGTTCCAGAAAAAACTGAAAAGTTAGTGCCTCTGGAGAAATCACCCTCGCTTTCCAAAACTACTAAATGTCGGTAGAAGGAGGCGGTCATGATGACCCAAAAAAGAAAAACTGGATTGATCGCTGGCTGCTTGCTCCTTATCATTATGTCCGGAATCTCCCAAGCATCCGGCATCCCTGCTGTGCGGAGGTTTCAATGGGAGAATGGCCTCACCTTCATTGCCTCAGAACAGAGACATCTTCCAATGATCTACCTGCTCTTGCTGATCAAAGGTGGTTCCCGCCTTGACCCTCAGGGAAAGGAGGGATTAGCCAATCTAACCGCATCCTTGCTGGCCTCAGGGACGAGTACTCATACGGCGGTGAAGATCAACGAAGCGCTTGACTTCTTGGGAGCTTTGCTGAAAACTGACTGTACTGAGGACTTTTCAACCTTCTCTCTGAAGTTGCTCAAGAAGGACCTGAACCGTGGGATTCTTTTATTCAGCGACATCTTGCTCCACCCGGCATTCCCGGAAGAAGAGGTGGAGAAAAAAAAGAGTGAGATTCAAGCGGCCATCCAGGCGGAAAAAGACGATCCCGGCGAGGTGGCCCAGCGAACATTTCTGGAAGCCCTTTTTGGCAATACCCCTTATGGGCACCCCCCTGAGGGAAAGGAAAAATCCCTTCCCCTAATTAATCGAGGGGACGTTGTTAACCATTATCGAACATATTATCGACCGAACAATGCCATTCTGGTGGCCGCGGGAGATTTTGATCTCGTAGTGTTTCAGAACTTTTTGAAAAGACACCTGAAGCAATGGAAATCGGCCCCCGTCTCCTCAAAAAAATCCACCGCCGAGTTTCCTGATTCGAGAAAAATCATCCTTAAAGATATGCCAATCTCTCAGGCCAATATTGTTATGGGAATGCAGGGTATCCAGCGCTCCAATCTGGATTATTATCCCATGTTGCTCATGAACTACATCCTGGGAGGTGGTGGATTTGCATCGCGGCTTATGGCAGAGATCCGGACCAGGAGGGGATTGGCTTACTCCGTTCAAAGCGTTGTGAATGCTCGTAAGTATTCAGGGGGCTTCCAGGTCGCGCTCCAGACAAAGAATGAATCGGCCGGAGAAGCCGTTCAACTTGTGCTAGGGGAGATTCAAAAAATTCGCCGGGCTCCCGTTTCCTATAAGGAACTGGATGGAGCGAAGCGCTATTTGACAGGGAGCTTTCCTCTGCGATTGGACAGCAACACAAAGTTAGCCGCTTTTTTGAGCCTGATAGAGTTCTACGGCCTGGGATTGGAATACATGGAACGATATCCCTCTATCATCCACAAGGTGTCAGCCGAGGACGTGCTGCGTGTAGCCAACCTATATCTCGATCCTGATAATTATGTTCTGGTGGTTGTTGCGGATCAGAAAAAGGCCAATTTGAAAGGGCTGAAATAAGCCAGAGATCCCGTAATGTGGGATCGAGCGGTTCGTCCTGTTTCCGGGCTGATCCCAAAAAACATCAAGGGGAAAACAAAAATGCGCAGAACCAAAATCGTCTGTACCATCGGGCCTGCCAGCGAATCCCCGGAAACCCTGAGAAGTTTGATCGAAAGCGGAATGAGCGTGGCCCGGCTGAACTTTTCTCACGGGACCATTAGTGAGCACCAAAAAAAGATCGATACCATTCGGGAGCTTTCCCGCGAGCTTGGGGAGCCCGTGGCGATCCTTCAGGACCTGGCCGGACCCAAAATCCGTATAGGGAAAATCGCTGAAGGAGAGGTGGTCTTGAAGCCGGGCAAAAGGTTCATCCTCACCAACAGGGATGTTCCCGGGAATGACCGGGAGGTCTCTGTCTCGTATGCACCCCTTCCCGGCGAGGTCAGCATAGGGGAGACCCTCCTTCTGGCAGATGGTGCCCTTGAGTTGAAAGTTATCAAGACAGATAGCAGCGACATCGTGTGTGAGGTGGTAATTGGCGGCACCCTGAGTTCCCACAAAGGGATCAACCTTCCCACCACCACCATTAAAGCCCCGGCGCTGAACGATAAGGACATTCAGGATCTCTCCTTCGGCATCGCTTATGGCGTTGACATGGTGGCCCTCTCTTTTGTGAAAGATGCGCAGGATGTTAACTCGGCCAAAAAAGTGATCCATGAAAAAGGCTCCGATGTCCCGGTCATTGCCAAAATCGAAAAGCATGAGGCCCTTAAGAACATCGACGCCATCCTGGAGGCAGTGGATGGGATCATGGTGGCCCGGGGCGATCTGGGAGTGGAAAGCCCCCTGGAGCGGATCCCCCAGGTGCAAAAGATGTTGATCCGCAAGGCCAATGCTCTGGGGAAACCTGTCATCACCGCCACCCAGATGTTGCGCTCCATGGTTAATAGCCCCAGGCCTACCCGCGCCGAAGCCACGGATGTGGCCAACGCCATCCTTGATGGAAGCGATGCCGTGATGCTTTCCGAGGAGACGGCGGTAGGCAGGTATCCTGCGGAAGCCGTGCGGTTCATGGCAAAGATTGCGGAAGCCACGGAGGAAATCTTTCCTCACGAGGATTTTCTCGAGCGGACGCATGCTTGGGGTGCAAAGGTGGATGAGGCCATTGGATACGCCGCTTGCTGCGTGGCCAGGGATCTAAATGCTTCGGCAATCATTACGACCACCCAATCTGGCAGCACAGCCAGGAGGGTCGCCAAGCACCGCCCGAAACAGCCCATTTTGGCCATCAGCCCGAATGAAAGCACTGTGAGGAGGCTGGCGTTGTCATGGGGGGTAACTCCTCTGCTGGTTTCCTACATGAGGAACGTGGATGAGATGGTGAGGACCTGCACGGAAGTTGCTAGGCCCAGGTTGAAAGGTCTGGTGGTAATTACTGCGGGCACACCGCTGGAGAAACCTGGTACCACGAATCTTATACAGGTGGAGCGGGTGGAATAAGGGTAATGGCTGCTCTTTGGCATGTTCCGCCAGGGCTGGGGAAGTAAAAATGGAAAAAGGGGATTCGGGGGATGACGTGAGGAGGTTGCTCCACTCCATCGAACGGAAAAGCCTTGCAGTGGCCTGCGTGCTGATCATCGGGAGCCTGATGTACCGCTCTGTGTTCATCTCGCTGGGGGTTATCCTGGGGGCCGCTATTTCCTTGCTCAACTTCCGTTTGCTCTGGAAGATCGCTGAGCCGGTTTTCCGGACTGGAGCGATGCCGCGCGGGAAATTCGCCTTGCGGTTTGTCGTGAAGATGGTGGGACTGCTGGCCGCGATCTTTCTTGTGGTTTACATGGATATTGTCAACATCTTGGGCTTCCTTGTGGGCCTCACGACCGTTGTGCTAGGTATCGTAATCGAAGGAATCGCACATTTATATTGCTCTCCTCGTTCTGAAGCCTGAGCGGGGAGCAGGTTTCAGTTTTCATGCTCATCTGCTTCAATTAACAGGTATGATATTGCATCTCATGAATAAATAAGGGGAGCTAGCTTGGTAAGCCACCAAATTTAATAAAACATAGGTGGCCCGGAAAAAATGTCGTCCAAATAGCAATAGCTACAAAAGGATTTATGCAGCAACGTGTTGTTTCTGCACTTATAGAGCAAGCAAGAGATTAACTCAATAATGGGGCAATTTTGCCGGGCAGGGTCATCGAAAGGAATAGTGGATGTGCTTTATCTCTAGCTTCTGTTCTGCCTACACATAAATTTATTTGACTACTTGCATTGTACGACAAATCTAACTCAAACAGGAGGTTGCTATGCAAATCGAAAAACGTCTTGAGGAACTAGGATTGACTCTTCCTCCCGCTTCTACACCTATCGCAAATTACGTCTCTTCCGTCCAGTCCGGAAACCTGTTGTTCCTATCGGGCCACAGCCCTGGTGAGGGCGAGGGGAAAATTTTCAAAGGGAGATTGGGTGAAAATTTGAGCATCGAGGATGGTTATGCCTCCGCAAAGCAGGTGACGCTTAGTTTGCTAAGCACGCTCAAGAAAACTCTAGGCGATCTGGATCGGGTCAACAGGGTTATCAAACTGACTGGATTCGTCAACAGCGCTCCCGGTTTTTATAATCAACCCAAGGTGGTGAATGGCGCATCAGATCTGCTGGTGGAAGTTTTCGGGGACAAGGGGCGCCATGCGCGATCTGCTGTCGGGATAGCGGCATTGCCGGGCGGCATTCCCGTTGAAATTGAACTGATCGTTGAGATAAAAGACTGATCTCATAAAAAAGGGAGAGGTTATCCATGTGGAGGGCTTCGGGAATTTCATTACCAACATCGACAATAATATCTGCCAGGGGCTAAAGCCCGGGGTAACCTCCCTCTGAACGGATTGAGATTGGAGGAAATTAAGTAGGAGGTTTGAGCTGCGCCCGGCAGGATGTCAACCCAGGGAAACCCTCAAGGCTGTTCAACACCTGGAGCCATCCGGAAATATTCATCCTCTCGGGTGGCCCCGGCCGGGAGCCGGGCATTGGGCTTGGATGCCAGATAAAAATAAGGTTCATTTAACGCTTCTTGCTGACCCTTACGGACTCAGGCTTTTTGACCTCAAGAAGGTATGGCCTTGTGGCGAAAAGTGCCATGAGTTGGTCGAAGAGTCCGTCATCCTCTCTATTTTCCCACTCTCCAGGGGCCAACTTCAAATACACGGCCTCGCCCGTGGGATAGATGAGTGTGGGAACGCCGAAGACCCCCCATTGCTCCACGGCCTCTTCGTGATCCCTGGCCACGAGGAGGCGCTGGCTTCCATTCTCAAGATAGCTTTTAAATCGCTTCACATCCAGGCCAGCCTCTCGGGCCACATCCAGAAGCACCTTTTTCTCGGCTACAGGCCTGCCCTCGCGGTGCTGTGCGCGGAAGCATCGCTGGTGAAAGGCGTCGAAGGCGGCCTCTCCCTGAAGGGCAGCACATTTTGCCGCCTCAAGTGGTGGAAGGTCGCGGCTTTTGAAACTCTCATACTCCCAGACTTTCCATTCCGGACTCCGGGTTGAATTTATCTGCTCCAAGAGAAAAGATTTCCACACGAGGCGCAGCTTTCCGCCCGAACTTTCCCTAACCTTATAGAGCCACTCCATGGCCCTGTATGCGTAAGGTCAGATATAGCAGCTATAAACGGTGAGATTAATGGGCTCTGCCATAAAATTTCTCCTTTCAGCCTCCTCAGTGGAAATCAGTGAAATTAAGTTTGCCCGGCACAAAAATATTTTTAAAAAATCGCTTGTTATTAAATTTAAATGAGAGAGGCTTGTGCGTCAAGAAAGAAAGACCGGAAGATATGGTGATAGGATATGATGCAGTAAAAGCTGTAGGTCACAGATAATTGACACTCTCGGGTGCAAATGATAATTTTAAAATAGTCCAGCCAGGATTTTGTACTCTACCCATAAGAATATAAGTTTGGGGATTGTAAGGCTTATGGCGATATGCCGAACTTGATCTTTGCCCGCTCATGATGCGGGTCAGGCAAGAATTACGAGGTCCTGGGAATCGTCGTTAAAATTAAATGTGAACATGGGTGGCAGACTACTCCATATTCTTCATCCGGCAAACGTAAAATTCTGGCTTCTGTTGGCTGCGGGGCTCATCCTGGTCTCTCGCCTTCCCTACGTCAATGTCTTTTGCTTGAACATGGACGAGGGGATCATGGGAGTGATGGCCAACACTATCCTGGATGGAGGCCTTCCTTATCGAGACGCTTGGAACCATCATCCTCCGCTTGTCTATTACCTTTATTCCGCCGTGTTTGCCGTGGCGGGACGAGGCAACATGGTGGCCATACGGTTGTTTACCATCGGATGGGTCATGGCCACCGCCTGGACCCTTCAGCGGATCGGGCGAGAGTCTTCCGATTTCGAGGTGGGGAACATGGCAGCCCTTCTTTACGCCATATTCAGTGTTGCTTTCTTGAGGATGGATGCGCTGGCTACCGACGCGGAGATAGTCATGGTGCTCTTCACCTCGGGAGCGGTATATCTATTTTTGATGGGCCATTTTTACAGGGACAGGGGGCGGAGGCGGATTTTTTTGGCCGGTCTTTGCCTGGGAGTGGCCTTTCTGGCCAAGCCGCAAGGGGTAATGGACGCAGTGGCCATCGGCACGTTTTTGCTTTTGGATAGCTGGAAGGGAGACCAGCCTTCTCGTTGGAAAGATAATCTGATTTTCATGTCCTTAGGGTTCGTCTTGCCCACCCTGGGGGTGCTGGCCTATTTCGCATTCCGAGGTGCACTTAATGATCTTTTTTTCCTAACGGTGACATACAACCTGAAGATATACGGCCCAGCCATTCCATTGAGTAAGCAGGCGGCGCTGGCTCTGATCAACCCGCTTCCTCTTTTACCCTTGAACTGGCTTTTATGGGGACTCGCGATTCTCCACATTGGACATATACTGCGCCAGCGCATTTTCAGGCCGCGAAGCGATTACCTTTTCACTTTGTGGGCATTTTTTGCCTTTGTTGGGGCATCAATGGGCGGAAGGGGGTTCGGACATTATTATCTGCAGATGCTCCCGCCCCTTTGCCTCCTAGGGGCGCTCAGCCTGAAGCGGATTCGCCTGCGCTTGCGGCTATTCACCGATCTGCAAAAACAAAGTGATTACTCCATACCGCCGCGCCAAACAGTCTCCCATCGTGTCACATGGCCGCAAAGCGCACAGAAACCCCCGCCTGGACGAGCTATTCGGATCTTACTGGCCTTCACATTGGCGGCCGGTGTGCTAGTCCCGGTGGTGCACGCACTTCCAGTCAGCATTCAGCAGTTCAGTGCCCCGTATGTCATCGGGGACACCTCCCCGGATCTGGATCCAACTTACCTCGAGCTAGCCCGTTACATCAGGCAGAACTCCCGGGAGGATGACCGCGTTTTCGTCTGGGGATTCCAACCAATTATTTACGTGGCTTCCGGTCGCAGGCCCGCCTCGCGGTTTATCATCTGCCACGCCCTCACCGGACAGATCCCCTGGGTTAATATCGAGCCCGACATTGACACCAGTCAGTGGATACTGCCCGGTAGCTGGGGGAGCTTTATGGAGGAGCTGGAAAATATAAAGCCGCTGTTTATCGTGGACACATCTCCAGGAAACTATGCGGCGTACGGGAAGTACTCAATTGAGCGCTATCTTCAATTTTATTGGTTTATAAAAAGGCACTACAAGCTGGACCGGGTGATATTCCGCAAAGGCACCAGGGGGAGATGGCCATATTATCATGTGTATAGAAGGTGGATCCCATGATCAGGTTTGCATTTCAGGCTTTGGGGGTGCAGGCCGGCAAAGCGCTGGGATGGAATGCTTTGATCCGGCCTTTTATAGCCCACCTGACGCTGACCAACAGGTGCAACCTGCGATGCTCCATGTGCAACATGTGGGCCATGTCGCCCAAGGAGGATCTTCCCCAGGATGTGCTGCACAGGCTCCGGGCTTCCCCTCTCTGGCCTTGCATACGGATTCTGGACCTTACGGGTGGAGAGCCTTTCATGGCGGATGCGGCCTCAGTGGTGGAAACCCTTCTCTCCGAAAACATCCAGTCCGTTTACCTGACCACCAATGGCGTTCTGACCCGATCTATTCTGGATCAGACCGGGAAGATCCTCCGGTGTGGTGAAAACTTTCGCCTGTTCATCGGTGTATCCATTGATGGCCCGGAGGAAGTCCACGACTGCCTCCGAGGCGTGAAAGGCACGTATCAACGCGTCATGGAAACCCTTGAGGAATTAACCCGCATCACCAGTCAACATTCTAGGCTTCACGTTTCCATCAAATATACCATCATGCCTGAGAACTGGAAGTATATCCGGGAGACATTCGATATTGCACAATCCATGGGTTTTGGGTTCACGGCCAAGCCTTACCTCCTGAGCGGCATTCTTGGAAACACCAGCGACGTTCAATTTTCACCGGAGCAAATTGGATGTATTGAAAAGCAAATTAAAGAGATAGATGAGTCCATTAGGAATCAATCCACCCGGCCTTTTAAGCTCTGGCGGAGCATCTCGCGGCACGCAGACCGGGTATTCCACAGGGAGTTGATACGTTATCTGCAAAATTATTATCTGGAGGGCGAGACCCGGGGATTGTACCCGTGCGACTCATCCTTTATATCCGTGATGATCCATTGCGATGGGAAGATTTATAGCTGCCCCAAGCTCATGAAACCCATGGGCGACCTGCGGGAGCATACCCTGGAGTCCATCTGGGAATCGGTGCAGTCCCGGGACGTGCGCAGATTCATAAAATCTGGCGCTTGCGCCTGTTTCTCCCAGTGCGATCTGATGCCTTCTCTATTGCTGCGGCGCAAGGCATGGATGGCACTCAATATTTTCAGGGATTGGATTGGGAGAGGGTGATGCTGGGGAGCCGCTTGCAGAGGGAGCACTACCGGAAGTTGGCCTTGTCCCGTCGCCCCACGCGCTCCCTGTTCAGTTGCGGATGGGAAGAGCGATTCGACCCTTTCCTCCTGGACAACCGTCCTGATCTTACATGTTTTTACGAGGAGCTTGCCGGGTGGCTGTTCCCGCGGGGCGATGAACGAGTGCTTGACGTGGGCTGCGGCACCGGCCTTTATTATCCGGTGATCGCTCCCCGGGTGGGTTCCATAGCGGGAATCGACATAAGCCAGGAAATGTTGGAGGCAGGGAGGGAAATGCTTCGCTCCAAAGGAATCCGCAACGTAGAGTTGCGCATGTGCTCGGCGGAGGAACCAGGGCAGGTGGATGGGCCCTTTGACGTGGTCATCGGGTTTGATGTCCTGCACCATGTGGAAGATGTGTCCCGAATGGTTTCGGCCATCCATCCCCTCCTGGCTCCCGCCGGAAAGCTGGCCATGCTTGAGCCCAACATATTGAACCCGCTGATGTTCGCGGCCCACCTGATTCCAAGGGAGGAGCGTCTGGCCCTGCTCCGCCATCGCAACTCCCAAGCATACCGGCAGATTGCCTCCCGTTTTAGGCTGGAGTCAACTGTCTACTTGAATCAGATCACCAGCCGACAACCCGGATGGCTGGTCAGGCCAATTCAGACGCTTTTCCGGGCACTGGAGGCAACTCCCCTCCGGGTGTTCTCTCTCCGATTTCTCTTGATCTGGAGAAAGATCAAGCCGTGAAGATAACCCTCATCAATCCTCCCATGCTGGGCCTGGCGGGCGACCCCTTTGGCTCGATTCCCTTTATGCCCGTGGGCCTTCTGAGCGTCGCCTCTTTTCTCCGCAACCTAGGCGTTGTGGTCACAGTTGTTGACGGGTATGGCGAAGCGCCCACCCGGATGCGATTTTCAGGCTCTTACATGATATCGGGGCTAACGCTGGCGCAGGTGGTGGAGCGAGTCCCGCAGGACGTGGACTTGGTTGGTATCAGCGTCCTGGCAGGGGCTTCTCACCGTCTTGCCCTGGATCTGATCCAGCGTTTGAAGTCCAGGTTCCCAGGGATTGCCATAATGATGGGTGGACCTCACGCTGCGGTCCTTCCCGAGCCCTTTCTTAAAGGCGGTGCGGATTTCGTGGTGCCAGGGGATGGAGAGGAGGCGGCATGGAATATCTGCCGTTTCCTTGACGGTCAAATTTCCGCCCTGGAGCCTGAGCACGGTGTCCTACACGCGAACCTGTTAGAGATCATGCCTCAACCGGTGGCGGATCTTGATTCTTTGCCCTTTCCCGCCTTAGACCTGATCCCAAGGCAAAATTACTGGAATCTGGGAGTTGCCCATGCACCTTTCCGGGGGCGCTATCACCCAATGGTTACATCCAGGGGGTGCCCTTTTCGATGTGCTTTTTGCTCAACCCCTTTGCTCTCCGGTCAAAGATGGCGGAGCCGCTCCGCCTGCCACGTCGTCCGAGAAATAGAGGAGGTTTATCGGCGAGACGGGGTGCAAGATTTCTTTTTCCAGGATGACAATTTCGCAGTTGATCGGGAAAGGGTAAGTGCCATATGTTCATTGATAAGGGAGCGAGGGCTGGATGTCAGGATCCACCTGCCTTCCGGGGTCACAGCCAATTTGCTGGACGAGGAAATTGTGCGAGATATTGGCCGCAGCGGCTTTCATTCTATCTGCCTGGCCCCGGAATCGGGATCGCCCCAAGTGATTAACCGAATGAAAAAGCCGGTGGACCTCCAGCATCTTGAACGGGTGATGCGGTGGCTAAGGGAGGTGAGGATTCGCACCAACGCCTTCATCATGGTTGGCTACGAGGGGGAAACGCGTGACGAGTTCCGGCAGACGCGGGCTCTGGTCAGGAAGCTCACGCGACTTGGGGTAGATGAGTTCTCCATATTCATCTATACACCTCTGCCCGGCGCGCAGCCGCCAGCGGATCCTTCTCTCATGCAGTATGAAAACTACGAGGATCTTTGCTGGTCACCGCGCTGGCGCCCCGACTACCCCCGGTGCCGGCGAAAACGACTGGCCCTGTACGGGGAATTCTTCCTGTTGAAGGCCGCATTTCACCCCTTGGAGATGATGCAGATCTTGTTCCGTGTACTCACGGGCCGGTACGAAACCAAGGGCGAAATGGCCTTTCGCCGTGCCCTCTCCATGTGGGGCGGCTTTCTTGCCTACAGGCTTTTAGGGAGAAAGGACAACATATCGGCTGACGGAATTTAGGTCGTTTATCAGGCTGGTTTTTGCTTGCGGAGATAAACCCCACACCTATGTGCTATGCACTGCGCTGTAAAGGATGTTAACGACGAATGGGACAAATAAGTGCCTGATATGGTACAAATTACATTTTACCCCAGATTTTGCATTTGGGCACGAAAATACTGTTGAACAAATGGGATAAAT
>CAZTAS010000094.1:0-22294 GCA_964611635.1 uncultured Thermodesulfobacteriota bacterium | reverse complement strand
AGGTGTAGCACCCCTCTCTAATTTACACAAGTTATTTTACGTTACCGGGTGCAAATCATTTCTTGACTTGACTTACAATTTTTTTATATTATATCAAAAATCATTAATGTGGGTCAGGTTTTCCAACCTACTCTTGAGAAAGCAAAATAACCAAGCTATTATATGGCAGGCTGTGGCATGCTGGAAAGCCTGCCCCACATGATGGATTTTATTATGAGATTTGAGGTGAGGTTCTATGACCAAGTTTCTTGCACGAGTGATTCTCCAGTTGATTCCTTGGACAAATCATTCAAGCTCCAAAAACCGCGTCGCATTGGTGTGGATTGCTGAAATTGCCATTTTCGCGTTTGTTTTTCCGCTATTCTTCCGATGGTTGGGACTCAGGATGGAGCATTTGATCATTTCTTCCAATTTCTTTGTCCAGATGTTCCAGCGAATGGGGCATAATATCCATGTGATCCTGGCAACTTCTCCTGCATCGAGCATTTTGGGTGGATTATTGCTGGGTTGTGGCTTGTTTTTGTGGGCCTGGGCGAGTTATTGCCAATGGACATACGGGATGGGCACCTGGGTTCTGGCAACGCCGACGGTTCGGCTGGTGGTTAAGGGCCCTTACCGGTTCATCAGGAATCCCATCCAGCTCAGCACGATGCTCATATATGCTGGAGTGGGACTTTTGCAGCACTCCTATTGTATCGCCCTCGTCTCGCTGGTCGTGTATGGTTCTGCTGGAAGCTGGTATAACATGAAGCTCGAAGAAAAAGAACTTTTAGCGAGATTTGGGGAAGAATATCACCGATATCGAGATCAAGTCCCCTTCCTTATCCCGCGCTTTTGGAATGGGAAATTTAACAAGGTCTCAAGGAAAAAGCGCAGCAAATAAAAAATAATCGGGCTGATGAGCTCATGATACCCGGACATCGAATGATATGGAGGGGCATAATCTCATTATACGGGCTAGGATATGCACCCGCGCGGGTATGAAGGATGTCTTCTTTTTCCTCCGAGAGGGAAACTTTCTTCCCGTATTCGGCTATTTGTTCATCTCGCACTATGTTATGGAGTGAGTTGAACTCCCATCCCCAATCCAGACCTATCTTATAAAGAGAACGTTCGAACCGGTAAAGATTCCTTGATTCCGTGAAGCATCCATAATACAGTAATCAAGAGGAAGGAAAAATTCCTGTAGAATGGGCTCGGGAGATGAGGGAGTGATCGTCTCTCAGAGTTTGACTTTTTAACATGCTGGGCATTAAATTTTAAAAACATCTCTTTAATAATCGCGGAAACTCGACTGGAAAGGAGATCCATTATGAAGGCTTTGTTCACACTCACACCAGCGGAATCCAAGCGCCTTATCGCCAAGGCCGTAATCCAGATGCCTGAGGTCCAATGGGCTAAAAACAATGGTTACCTGGTGGTGGCCCGTGGTGTCACCAATGCTTACATCCTAGAAGAGTTCACCGGCCGCCCTTTGGACAAAGAGTTATATGTGGCTGGCGTCAATCTTCGTGGCGTCCTCTGCGCCCTCGACCCTGAACGTCGACTCAAACCCTTGACGTTCTATAAGAACCAGGAACTTTCAATTGATCCGGTTGATGTTCTGAAAGAGATGAAGCCTGGGGACGTGCTGCTGAAAGGCGCCAATGCTGTTGACTTCAAATGGACCGTAGGGGTTGATATGGCCAGTAGCGAAGGGGGTACAGTAGGCCAGTTTCTCGTTCCTCTCATAGCCAGGGGAATTAAGATAATCTTTCCAGTGGGGCTGGAAAAGCTGATTCCATCCGTGCTTGAAGCTTCCCGGATTTGCGGCAATAAAACCTTTGCCCGAAGCATCGGAGCAAGCATAGGCTTGATGCCTATTTCCACGGGAGAGGTAGTTACTGAGGTCCAGGCCCTGGAGATGCTGGCCAGCGTTAAGGCCGTACCCGTCTCTGCCGGAGGCATCGGTGGCTCGGAAGGATCCATAACGCTGGCTGTGGAAGGAGATCAACCCAGCGTCGAGCGGAGCATCCAAATTGTGGAAGCCATCAAGGGTGAGAAGCCTCTGCGCGGGACGAAAGGGATATGCGAAAAATGCCCCTTGACCTGCGATTTTCGAGGCCGGCAGGAGAAGGACCTCCCACCATATTTGCGGGAAACCCCTGGGTATCTGTAAAGGATTGGCTTAGGTCAAAGGCTGAGTATCCTTGACCTTTATTTCCATCAAAGAACGACGAGTCGCGTTGCCGAATGCCGAGATCAGTCGATTTTTTTCGGGATAAGTGCCTGCTATCGGATTTCATTTCTTGCCGGTTGATAGGCGTCATTGATTGAGCAAAATGAATTATACAGGAAAATAAGATTGCCACATTTACCGAGAGGGCATAAATTTTAACCATAAAAAACTCGCATACCCTCTTTGTATAAATCATAACCTAAAACCCCACCCATTCCGGGCAAAAGGTGGGGTTTATTATTGGTGGCAAAACCCCAATTGCTTATTCAAACCATCATCCGGCAATTTCTTCATCAAAGTTCTTGCTATCATTGATGCCCGGTATCGCAAAGTATAGGCTATTATGCGGCGCCTCCGAACCAGATTCATAATCCCGCAATTTGCCGTGGCCCATTTTTCTCATCATCTTAGTACCGGAGCACTGATTCCACTTCTTCCCATTATCCGGGACACCTTCGGCATTAACTACTTGCAATCAGGTCTTCTTGTCTCTGCCTTCAGCATCTCTTACGGCCTAGGTCAGATCCCCATGGCATTGATAGCGGATCGGTCGAGCCGCAGAATTGTCATCCTGCTGGGCCTGATAGGAACCGCCCTGTGTTCTATGGCCATCGGCGCAACCACAAGATACTGGCAAATGATTCCCGGGTTCATCACCTTGGGCATCTTGGGTGGCTCGTACCATGCCCCGGCCTCCTCGTTTCTCTCGCAATCCATACCCATAGAAAAACGGGGCCGATCTCTGGGGCTTCACATCATTGGGGGAAGTTTAAGCTTTCTTATAACACCGATTTTGGCAATAGCCGTTGCCAAGTGGAGCGGCAGCTGGCGCTGGTCATTCGTTATCCTTGCTGTTCCCGCCATCCTTTCCAGCGCCATGATATGGATCACCACCCAAGAGCCAGAGGCTGAACCTGCCGGGACGCCACCCTCAGCCGAGAGACCCGCGATCGCCAACTCTCCATCCGACTCAGAATCCATAAGCTATTGGGCTATCCTGCGGGCCGTTGGCACCCTGGCAAGCATCTGCTTGCTGATCCAGGTAGCAGCTGCAAGCGTCAATTCTTACCTACCTATGTACCTGGTGGACAGGCACGGGGTACCTATCGAATTGGCCGGCATAGCTGTGGGGCTGGTATACGGAGCTGGTATCGTGGGTGCACCCCTTGGCGGAAGTCTCTCGGATCGTCTGGGCCGCAAAGCCGTTATCCTCCTATCGGTTGCACTGTCGGGTCCGCTGCTGCTGGCCGCGACGCAAGCACCTATGGTGGCACCGCTGCTGGTCTTTCTAGTCGGGTATGGGGTGGTAATCAGTATGCGCATGCCCACCATGGAATCCTTGATTGCTGATGTGGTTCCGGTGAGCCGCCGAGCCTTCATTTTAGGCTTCTATTACCTGATGTCCCAGGAGACAGCGGGAATCGTAACCCCTGTGGTGGGTCGGCTAATCGATACTCAGGGGCTTGACCCTGTATTCACCGGTATTGCGGTCGGATTCACCGCTGCGGGAATTGTCATTGTTTTGCTCCGAAAATTCATATAATTGCTGAACATTCAAGCTGGTCTTGCATGACAATTCAGTCGTTTAAGCTTATTATTACCCCGCAGTTTCTTACGTGTGCCGACCTGCCCAAAGATCTTCCTGGAAACGATGTTTCCCCAGAGATCTGTCCTGGATTACATGCCGAGTGCTTTTGAAGAGAGGTCTTTGCTACCCGCTGGATATGGGTCCAGGGCCTGTGATATATGAAGGACGCGTATGGGAAGGCCGCGCCTGCGCACGCCGTAAGCCAGCTGTATATAGCAGCCCGGGCACTCCGTGGCAATAGCATCGGCACCAGAATGCACGAGATTATCCATTTTCCGCTCCAGGATGCGCATGGACTGATCATGATGAAAGATGTTGTACGTTCCCGCCGCGCCGCAGCAATAATCGGCTTCCCGCATTTCCAAAAATTCCACTTCCGGCAACTTTTTCAGAAGCGCCCGAGGCTGCTCCTTCACATTCTGGTATCGGATTAGGTGGCAGGGGTCGTGAAAAGTCAGCTTTCCGCTTACTCCGGGAGATGAGGGCTCAAAACCGATCTTCTCCAGCCACTGACTGAATCCCACAACCCGGGCAGCAAAATTCCTGGCCCGCTCCACATCCCTCGATCCTTCCAGCAGTGCAGGGTAGTCTTTAAGGAAAGAGGAACAACTGGCGCATTCCGTGACAATGGCATCTGCCTGGAAGCCGAACAGGAGATCCAGGTTTTTTCGGGCCAGCACTCTGGCGGCATCCAGATCTCCGTGGCCATAGGCCGGCAGCCCGCAGCAAACATTATCCAAAACCCGCACAGTGCACCCTGAGGAGGCCAACACCCGGAGGGTGGCCTCCCCGATCTCGGGGAGGGCATGATCGATGCCGCAGCCCACAAAGTAAGCCACCCGATAACGGATGGTCGATCCAGAAGGTGAAGTTTGAAGCCGCACTCGGCGACGGAGGGAATATATGGGAAGTCGGGTCAGAAGATCTTCGGCTTTCTCCAGATCCTTGCCGATCCATTTGAGCACCCCCAGGGTGCGGGCCACCCGGCTCAAGCCGGTGTTCTTGGCCACCGCCGCGAGCCGTATGTAGCGCGACAACCGTGATGGGTCGGGCAAAAGTTGGCGGAACACGAACCGCATGAACGAAGGCTGTCCTAACTGCCGCAGGTATTCATGACGTCCGGCAACAACATTTTCAGGCGTATTGACCGCAGGGAAGCAACTGCTGACACAGGCCCGGCATAAGAGGCATTCGAAAAGCGGTTCCTTCATCTCCTCCGTCATGGTCAAATTACCCTCAATGATGTCGCGCAAATGGGCGTTATGCCCGCGGGCGACCGCCCTTTCCAGCCCGGTGAGATGGAATACAGGGCATACGGGCTGGCAAAAGCCGCATTTGTTGCACCGGGAGACCTCTTCGTATACAGCGTTCAGAGGCTCGTCCTTCATACATCCACCTCTTCCGGCATCCTGCCAGGGTTAAGAATTCGCAGGGGGTCCAGCGCTTCGCGCAAGCGGCCCATCAACCGCCAGCCCCCATATGCCGGGTCTCCCCATACCGGAACCTTTCCTCTCAAGCCATCGGGGACTCTTTCCAGCTGGATATGCCCTTCGAGGGGTGGAATCCTGAGTAACACGTCTACCAGCCTCTCAAGCGCCCTGTTTTGCCCGATTATGTGGGAACGAACTGTTCCGCACCCTGCATGGGCCCGTGTCAGACACCGAAGCCCCAGATCATAGCATTCTTTCTTGAGTTTCTCCACGGTGCCATCCCACTCGCCAATGGGAACGCTAATCCGGAGAGCCAGTGCTTCCGGCTCCTTTGATGCCAACAAAAACCCGGCTTCCTGAAGGACGTTATGAATCAATTCTTCCGGGAGTTCCCGAAAAGTCCCAGCCCATTTCGCACCTAAATTCAGGCATATTCTTTCTGCCTCCTGGGCATGGGCCTTGACTGCTTCCCTCAGACCATGGAGACCCACGGCCAGGATGCAGGCGTTGGATTTATCTTCAAACAGAATTTGCAGCATTTCTTGAAAAAGAGGATGATTTTTCCCCTGGAGTTCCCAAAAAGCCTCTCGGGCGCTCCGACTATCCATCCACTCCAGCAGGATGGGTGTTACCCGCGAGCTCATAATCTCAGCCACAGCACGATAGCTACCCTTCGTTTCTTCATCGAATAAGGCCAGAACCACTGAGCTAGCCTCAGGAAAGGGAAAAACCTTTAGAGTAAGAGCTGTTACCACTCCCAGCGTGCCCAGAGCGCCCACCATCAACCGGGTCAGGTCATATCCTGAGACATTCTTCACCGTACGGCCGCCCAGGCGCAAACGATCGCCTCCAGGCAGGACCACCTCCACGCCGAGCACAATGTCGCGAATAGTGCCATATCCCAATCGCCATGGCCCATAATTATTAGTGGCATAAATCCCCCCAATGGTGGCATTTCCGTTGCCGGGAGGATCGAGGGGTAAAAAATATCCTTTTCCAGTGCCGGCGAGCTTTTTCTGCAATTTGGCGAGAGGCATTCCTGCCTCGACAGAGACCACTAGGTTGTCCACATCCCACTCCAGCACCCGATCCATCCCGGAGATCACCATGGCAAGTTCTCCACGCGCGATGGGAAGGCCCTCGTGCATGCTTGTGCCGCTGCCCCTGGGGATCACGGTGATCCCCAGCATTTGAGCCATATGGAGTGTTGAAGAGACCTGATCCGGATGTGTGGGGAATAGAACCCACTCAGGCCTCACCCCATTCAGCGCGTATCGATCTCGGTGGACAGCGTCATCAGTGAACCGGAGGCCATCCACCTTTTCCAGCAATCGCCGGATGTCCGAGGCATTTCCCATCCCGGAGGGCTGTTTTTGAATGGTCTCTGTCTTCGATATCGGTATGACTTTTCCAGGGTTGCAAAGCCCGCGAGGATCCAGGGCTCTTTTCACTTTCTGGAAGGCTGCCAACGCTGCGGATGTATAGAGCAGGGTCATGAAATCAAGCTTTTCTGCCCCGATCCCATGTTCACCACTGATTGTGCCACCCGCCTCCACGCAGATTTGAAGAATCTCTCGCCCTGCATTTTGGACGCGCTGCAGTTCGTTGGGGTCGCGATCATCAAAAAGAATCAGAGGATGGAGATTGCCATCCCCGGCGTGAAAGACATTGCCAATGGGTAGGCGGTGCTTCTCCCCAACTTCTCGTACTTTTCGGAGTACCTCCGGCAGGCGTGTTCGGGGAACAGTGCCATCGCAGACGAGATAACGAGGCCGTAAGCGGGCCACTGCTCCGAAAGCACCGCGACGACCCGCCCAGAGGCGCTCCCTCTCTGCAGGACTGAGGGCTCGCCGAAGTTCCCTGACACCGGTGTCCAGACAGATTTTTTCAATCTGGGCCGCCTGCCGATCCAGGCCCTCCGATGGACCGTCCACTTCGATAATCAGCACCGCCTCAACATCCATGGGATATCCAGCATGGACAGATTCCTCCACAGCCTGAATCACCAACCGATCCATCATCTCCAGTGTGGCCGGCACGATCCCCTGGCTTATGATTTCTGAGACGGCGCTTCCCGCCGATTCGATGCTATCAAAAAGGGCGAGAAAAGTAATTACGCTCTCGGGCAGGGGCATGATTCGCAACAGCAACTTGGTTATAATCCCCAGAGTTCCTTCAGCGCCCACCAGCAGCCCCACCAGGTCATAGCCTGGGGCATCTGGGCAGCGGCCCCCGATCCATGTCACCCGGCCTTCAGGGTCAACCCACTCCACTGCAAGAACGTGGTTGGTAGTAACACCGTATTTGAGGCAGTGGGGTCCACCAGCATTCTCCCCCAGGTTTCCCCCGAGTGTGGAGACCTTCTGGCTGGCAGGATCGGGAGCATAGTGATAACCCAGGGGGGTCAGTGCATCTTGAAGGACCTGATTGTATACTCCAGGTTCTACCAGAGCACTCCTGTTTTGGAGGTTGATATCCAGAACGCGATTCATTCGGGAAAGGTGCAGCACAACTCCCCCCTGCAAAGGTATGGAACCGCCGCTTAAGTTCGTGCCCGATCCCCTGACCACATAGGGTATACCTAGAGTGTTAGCAAGCTCCACCACCCTCCAGATCTCCTCGGTGGAGCCCGGCAAGACCACCACATCAGGAACATGCTGAACCAAAGATGCGTCATATCCATATACTGACAAGTCCACTCGGGAGGAGAAAACATTCTCAGGGCCAACAATATCCTGAAGAGCCATTATCAATGCATTATCCGCCATTCACATCCTCCTGATCGTGATCAATAAAATCATACCACGGAGGGAGCCAAATATCTATTGATAAAAAAATGGGAGTTCCCTTTGATTTTTTTAATGAGAGATTTTTTCCCTTTACAAAACCGATGAATAATAGTAAATTTTACAAATTAAAATATCGTTTCATGTAATATTCACGTCCTAAACACGCCATGATTTCTCATTTCATTATTAGTTCTGGAACATGCCCCTAAAAGGGCAAGAATGACAATATTGAGTGATGTTTAATTTGATGAAACCAGTTTGCTTGAAGTAATTATTTTTTTGATCGTTCAACAAGCGAAAAGGGGCAAGATACCCCACGGTGGATTCGTCCTATATTATTTTTATTGATATTGGCATTTTGACTCGGCTTGGGTGGAAATCTGGGCGAAAAGCGACCCGATTGGCCATCACTTGGCGATGCCAAGCTAAAAAATCATGAACAGCTTGTTATGTGGCCCGTTATGGTGATCGGGGAGAGCCAGATTTTGCCTTGTAACTTTGGAGGATTACCGTCTTTTCTGTCGCAATGGGATAAAGCCACCGCGGCGATTCTTCCGGTCCCCTATGACCTGACAACAAGTTACCAAGCCGGGGCCCGGTATGGGCCGAGGGCGATCCTTGAAGCCTCAGCCCAGTTGGAATGGTATGATGAGGAGTTGGAGTCAGAGACATGCCGTGTGGGTATTCATACACTTCCTCTTATGGAACCCACCGCCAGCGGAGCGCACCGCATGATCGCCCGGGTCAGGAATGCTGCCAGAACTCTTCTGGAAGCTGGGAAGTTTCCCGTGCTTCTTGGGGGCGAGCACAGCTTGAGCCTGGGCATGGTTGAAGCGTTGGGCGAGCGTTTTCCCGGGATCTCGGTGCTTTTCCTGGATGCCCACACCGACATGCGGGACACATACCAACAGAGTAAATACAGTCATGCTTGTGTGGGCCGGCGCATCGTGGAGAGATGGCCGATGGCCCAGGTGGGCATTCGCAGCCTTTCACTGGAAGAGGCGAAATATATTAAAAACTCTAAGATTTCTGTGATCATGGCCAGTACCCTGGAAACAGCTTGCTCGGAGCTGGAGACAACCCTTGCCAATCTGACGGATACCGTTTATATCAGCGTGGATCTGGATGTTTTGGACCCTTCCATCATGCCCGCCGTCGGCACTCCGGAACCTGGGGGACTGGGATGGTATCAGGCATTGAACATTCTGAAGCATGTGTGCGCCAGGCATCGGGTAGTCGGCTTTGACGTAATGGAGCTATGCCCCATTTCAGGTTATGTGGCTCCCGATTTTCTGGCCGCTAAGTTGGTATATAGGCTATTGGGTTATTCTTTACCTAAAGGAGGTATGAGGGAGAATTGAAAAACCTTAAGACTCAAAACCTCGTTGATGTCCCGGGCAATGGGAGGAAACCTAGGTTTGATCTGAGCGTAGGCCCTGTGCTTTTCAGTAGAATGCTGGTGCCTAAAAGGGTCTTTTTCACCAGGGGGATCGGTTCCCACAAGGATGAACTGCGATCCTTTGAGCTGGCGCTCCGCGATGCAGGGATCGAGAAGTGCAACCTGGTGAACGTGTCGAGCATTCTGCCGCCTGGGTGCAAAATCATTCCCAAGAACAAGGGGTTGGAGGCCCTGGTGCCGGGCCAGATCGTCTTCTGCGTCATGAGCCGATGTTCCAGCAATGAGCCAAGGCGGCTGATCGCTTCCTCTATCGGATGCGCTGTCCCCACAGATAAAAACTGTTACGGCTACCTGAGCGAGCACCACTCCTATGGGCAAACAGGCAGGACAGCTGGTGATTATGCAGAGGACATGGCTGCTGCCATGTTGGCATCCACTCTGGGGATCGAGTTCGACGAAGATCAAAACTGGGATGAAAAAAAGGAAGTGTTTCGCATCTCCGATAAGATCGTGCGCACTACCAATATTACGCAATCCGGAATTGTGGAAAATGGGAAATACACTTCCGTCATGACCGCCGCAGTGTTTCTCTTTGACTGACTGAACTTCGGCCCCTCACGGTGCAGCCCGGGTTGGCTGGCCATTGGGGATTACCTGACAATAGATAGGATCAGGCGACGGTTTTGGGGTATCCCGGTTAATCTAGGGAATTGCGGCCAACAAAGAGGTTGGCCTCAAGTGAAGATATTTGTGCGCCCTTATACTGGAAAAGACTTTGCATGCTTTTCTAACCTATATTGTTCAAAAAAAAGAAGGTGCATTTCCGCAACTGATATTCCAACTGCGGAAACGGCCAATACTCCTACTTAATCTCTATTAAGCCAGAGTTTGCTTTGTTAGTCTTGTGAAAGGGACTCACTACGGATTTTCAAAAAATTTTGGTTGACATTTTTAAAATCAAGATATATTCTTCCCCTCCGGTGAGAGCCCAGAATCAAGCAGGCATGGCGATCAAGAAGAAAAAATCTTTTCAAGATACTTGAGATCCTGTTCGCGAACAAGAAGTATTCCGGTTGTGATATGCGGGAAGCTGAAGTGGGGCAAAGATATCGAAGAGAGAAGCGACGAGAAATGTTGCTTGGGCTGGTTAATGTTGGGAGCTCGCCGATCCTGAGATTGAGATTTGGAAGTTACTCCTCGCTTGGGGCAAAATCATAGTCCCGCCGTTTGCGTAACAGCCAATATTGCCCATCCATCACAAGAGGCTCCAATTCTTATACCCAGGCAGGAAGGCAATTAGCCCATGAAAGATAATGGCAATAAATTATCCCATAAATTTCAACAAGCCTCTTTTTTGGCCTCTTTCTGCATTCTTTTTGCCCTATGGCTTTTACTGTCAGGACATTATGACCTGTTCCACATCTCGCTGGGAGTTATCTGCAGTGCGCTGGTAGCGTATTTCTCCCACGACTTGTTGTTTCCGGAGTTTCAGTGGAGAAGAAACACCGGGGTTGCCTTTCGATTCATATGTTACATCCCGTGGTTGTTCTATCAGATTATTTTGGCCAACATCCATGTGGCAAAAAGGGCCTTACATCCTCGAATGCCCATTGATCCGGCCATCATCCAGTTCAAGACCAAACTGAGCAGCGACCTTGCCCTCAGCACTCTGGCTAACTCCATCACCCTGACACCCGGCACCATCACTGTGGACATTCGCGATGGCAAATATTTCGTTCACGCGCTGACCAATGAGGTAGCCGAAAGCCTTCTGAGCGGAGAAATGGAGAACAAGGTGGCTTCTATTTACAGAGAGGGAGATTCCTCGGGATCCGGAGATTGTTAGCCTAGATGAGTTTTAATATGTCTAATTAGGGCATTGGCCGCGAGAGCAACCGTGAAGGTGCTTGCGAACAGATATCGGGGAGGAAATGCCGCAAGAAATTGGAATAAAAAGGGAAAGATGAGATGCAAACCTTTTTCCTGGCTACGGCCCTGTTCTTATCATTTCTAGTACTATTGTCGATGATCCGCGTCGTTTTCGGCCCTGCGATCTTTAATCGTATAGTGGCCATTAACGTCATCGGAACCAAGACAGTGGTAATTTTAGTTCTCATTGGCATGATCTACGAGCGGGTGGAGATGTTCGAGGATATCTCCCTGGCTTACGCTCTGCTGAACTTCATCGGTACCCTGGCCGCCGCCAAGTACTTCGAGCGCAAGGAGGCGATAAACTAAATGAATGTCCTCGCGGTGCTCTTCATCCTGGGCGGACTCTTTTTCTTTTTTGCCGGAACCGTCGGGTTGTTGCGTTTCCCGGATGTGTTCACTCGAATGCATGCAACAGGAAAATGCGATACTCTCGGAGCCCAACTGGCTCTCATCGGGATCGCCATTGCCAATGGTTGGAACCTAACCAGTGTTAAAATATTTCTTATTGTTGCATTCCTAATGCTGGCAAACCCGACGGCCACTCACGCTCTAATCCGGGCAGCCATAAACAGCGGGGTTGTCCCCTGGACAAAGGACTCAAAACAATGATCTGGCAGTTGGACCTTGTGCTTCTCTTATTTGTCGTCATTTGCGCCTTGGCATCCATTACGGTGAAGGACCTTGCAAGCGCGGTGATGATTTTGGCTGCATACAGCTTCTTTATGGCATTGCTGTGGGCTGAGATGGGTTCTGTGGATGTTGCCTTCACGGAGGCTTCGGTGGGGGCGGGTGTTTCCACAGTTTTTTTCATCGCAACGTTATTCCATACAACCCGGAGGTCTAAGGATTGAAATTCTTTTCGCTTATCACATCCATCTTGATGGGATCGTTGTTAATTTACAGCACTCAAGACATGCCCAAATGGGGGGATCCTCATTCACCCGCCAGCAGCCACGTCTCTCCCAGATACATTGAAAAAACAATGGAAGAAACCGCTGTGCCAAACATGGTAACTTCTGTGCTGGCTGATTACAGGGGCTACGACACATTGGGTGAAACCACAGTGATATTCAGCGCCGGCATGGCGTGCATCCTTTTGCTTCGGAGAAAGCGAAGATGATCGTTAAATACCGCAGTGTCATTGTGGCGACCCTGTGTCGCATACTGGCGCCATTTCTTCAACTTTACGCGCTTTACGTCATCATGCATGGCCACAGCAGCCCGGGAGGCGGATTCCAGGGCGGCGTCATTATGGGGGCCAGCTTTATTCTGCTCATAATCTCCATGGGAAGTGAGGAGACCCGCCGGCGAATGTCGGAGAGGGCCAACGATCTTTTCAGCTGCCTGGGGGTAGTCATTTATTCAGGCATCGGATTGACCTGTTTGCTGCTAGGTGCCAACTACCTGGATTACAGTATATTGCCTTTCCCGGGCGCATCCCCGGTCAAGGCGAGATACCTGGGGATGCTCGGAATAGAGATCGGTGTCGGGATCTCGGTGATGGCCATCATGCTGTCCATATTTTCCAACCTGCTGAGCCCCGATACTGCCTCGGAGGAGGACGATGGAATATATCGTTAGCAAGTACAATTACTGGATTTACATTATCCTTATGATGATCGGTTTTTACGCTATGATGGGAAAAAGGAACCTCATTAAGAAACTGATCGGCATGAACATTTTCCAGACAGCCATTATCCTCTATTTCATTTCAACGGCCGTAAAGAAAGGCAGCACGGTGCCCATTATCATGGATCACGGACATCATGCAACGGTACACGCCATCCAGTATGTCAACCCCCTACCCCATGTACTGATGCTCACAGCCATCGTTGTGATGGTAAGCACCACAGGTGTGGCACTGGCGGTGGTGAAAATGATATACAACCGATATCGCACCCTGGAGGAGGACGAAATTCTGGAGATGCGAAAATGACGATTCATCAACTCCCCGCCCTCATCGTAGTACTGCCTCTTATCAGCTCTTTTATTATCCCGCTGATGGGGTGGTGGAGGAGGGATGCGTCATTTGTCATTGCCCTTGCGGCCATTGCTGGCTCTTTTGTCTGCTCTCTGGGGATACTGGCTACCGTGCTTCACCAGGGCACCATTCATTACAGGCTGGGAGGGTGGGAGCCCCCCTGGGGGATCGAGTATGTCATCGACCACCTCAACGCTTATATGGCTGTCCTAGTCTCGGGCATCAGCCTTCTGGTAACTATTTATTCCCGAAAAAGCGTGGAAAAGGAGCTACCAGAGCGATTCGTACATTTTTATTGCATCTTCTTGCTGCTGGCGACCGGGCTGCTGGGGATAGTGGTCACCGGAGACATGTTCAACCTTTATGTATTTCTGGAGATCGCCTCGATAACCGCATATGCACTGATCGCCATTGGAGAGGACGGGGCGCCCATGGCTTCCTTCAATTACATTATCATGGGAACTATTGGTGCATGCTTCTACCTGCTGGGAGTCGGCTACCTCTACATTATGACAGGTTCGCTGAACATGGCGGATATAAGCCGGCTACTGCCCGATCTGTACACCTCGCCGGTGATTCGTGTGGCCTTCGCGTTTTTTGTGGTGGGGTTGGGGCTCAAGATCGCCCTGTTCCCCTTGCATATCTGGCTGCCCGATGCGTATACATATGCTCCATCGGCGGTAAGCGCCTTTATCGCGCCACTTATGACCAAGGTGGGAGCCTATGTCCTGATCCGGATCATGTTCACAGTTTATGAGCCCCGCTTTTCGTTTGAACTCCTGCCGGTTGCTTCCATTCTGAGTGTGATGGCTGCCGTGGCCATTATCGTGGGCTCGGTGCTGGCCATCGCCCAATCTGACCTGAAAAGGATGCTGGCTTATTCAAGCGTTAGCCAGATCGGATATATCGTCTTGGGCGTGGCACTGGGAAATCGGTCGGCAATCTTAGGGGCATACCTTCATATCCTGAATCATGCCCTCATGAAGGGGTGTTTATTCATGGTAGCAGGCTCTCTCATGCTTCGGCTGGGCATGAGGGACATTTTTCGCCTGCGGGGGGTCCACAGGAAAATGCCCTGGACTAGTGGGGCATTTGTCATTGCCGCCCTATCTATGATAGGAATACCGCCCACCGCCGGGTTTTTCAGCAAATGGTATCTGATCCTGGGCACAATCCAGGAGCGGCAGTGGATCATGACGGCGGTAATCCTTGTGAGCAGTCTGTTGAACGCTGTTTATTTCTTCCGGGTCATCGAAAACGCTTACTTCGAGCCGCAGTATGCTCACGACGGCGGTAGCCTGGAGGCAGATATTGACAACGAAGCACCAATGGCAATGCTGATCCCCACATTGATCATGGCCGCTGCCATTCTCCTTGTAGGGCTGGCCAGTGGAACGATCATCGAAGGAGTGCTGAAGTTCGCTGTGCCTTCGAGTTTTTAATAATTTCGGGGTGCTCTTGGCCTGTGTTTTTCTGAATTTGGATGATCCGGTTTGATCATTGTTTTTTCCGGTGGTCGTTTATTTCCATGTCAACCGTGGATGAACCGTCATCATTTCTAAAAAAGTAAAGAGAGACTCCATGGAAGTTGTTCATTCAATCCGACCCGCTCTGTCTATCATTGTGTCCATGGTCGCTGCACTGCTAATTCTGCGTTCGGCCCGTCATCCAAACATACGTGAGTTCTGGACCATTCTTGCATCGCTGATCAAGTTTTCCCTTGTGGCCTCCCTTTTGCCAACGGTAATGAAGGGACAAGTGGTAGAGACCACCCTGTTGGAAATCCTTCCGGGCATCCCTCTTCAACTCAGGGTGGACCCCTTCGGTCTCTACTTTGCGATGGTTGCATCGGGGTTGTGGATTCTCACATCCATCTATTCTATTGGATACATGCGCGGGCTTAAAGAACATGCCCAGACTCGATATTTCTTCAGCTTTGCCCTTTGCCTTTCGGCCACAATGGGGATTGCCTTTGCGGCTAACTTGTTGACATTTTTTATCTTTTACGAGATGTTAACAATTGCCACTTATCCTCTGGTCATCCACAAGGAGAGCCCGGAGGCTATAGTAGCTGGCCGAAAGTATCTGACGTACCTGCTGACAGCCGGTGTGTTTTTTCTCTTCTCCATTGGGTGGACATACTTCATGGTGGGCAAATTGGATTTCGTGCCAGGCGGATTCCTGGCGGGGCACGGGAGCCGGAAGGCGTTGCAGATTCTGTTTTTTACCTTCCTGCTTGGGGTGGGGGCTAAAGCGGCGATCATGCCGATCCACGCCTGGCTGCCCACAGCCATGATCGCTCCCACTCCCGTCAGCGCCCTGCTGCATGCTGTTGCGGTGGTCAAGGCCGGAGTGTTCGGGAGCCTCCGGATCATCTGTTACGTATACGGGCCTCAACTGCTTATGGAGCTGGATATATGGATCATACTGGCGTATCTGGTTTCATTCACTATTTTGGTGGCCTCCATGTTCGCCCTGGCGCAGGACAACCTCAAGCGACGGCTGGCATATTCCACAATCAGCCAGCTGTCTTACATCATCCTTGGAGCCGCGCTGATGTCTCAGAATTCTCTCACGGGCGGGATGCTTCACATGGGCTACCACGCTTTCATGAAGATCACCTTATTCTTCACTGCAGGCGCCATCTATGTGAAAACCCATGTGGAAGATATCAGCCAGATGAACGGTATCGGGCGGCAGATGCCATTTACCATGAGCGCATTCACCATCGGCTCGATAGGAATGGCTGGGATACCCCCCGTCAGCGGGTTTTTGAGCAAGTGGTACCTGTGTCTGGGCACCCTGGAAGCCCACGAAACTGTTTTTCTCATCGTCCTTTTAATCAGCGCCCTGCTCAATATAGGTTACTTCTTTCCCATTATATTCAGGGCATTTTTCCGACCTTCGGATGTGTTTACCAGGGTTGACGAGGCTTCGCCGGCCATGGTGGTGCCGTTGATGCTGACGGCCATCATGTCCATAATTCTGTGCATTGCTCCAAATGCCTTTTTGCATCTTTTTCATTTAACTCAAATGTCGGTTCGGACCATTCTGGGAGTGGGCTAATATGTTGAAAACACTTCAAATTATATTTTTTTTGGTTCTCGGACTCAGCATAGTACTCGATTTTATCACCATGATGCGGGACCATCCGGTTTTCTGGTGGCACCGCGTGCCCGGCTTTGACGCGGCCTTCGGAATCGTCGCCTGTTTAATGATCATAAAGGGCTCCAAGGCCCTGGCAAAGCACTGGCTGCAGCGACATGAGGATTATTATGATTGAGGCATTTCCGCCGGCAGCCATTTATATAATAGGCGCGTTTCTCGTTCCGATTCTGAGGGGAAAATGGCGGCAGGCATATCTTTTGCTCATCCCGTTAGCGGCCTTTTACCAACTCCTTTTTCTTTCACCGGGTGTATATGGAGTAATTCGCTTCCTAGACTACGAGATAATCCTTCTCAAGGTCGATCGGCTCAGCCTCTGCTTCGGCTATGTTTTTGTTATCATGAGCTTCGCGGCTTTCCTTTACGCCCTGCATATTAAGGGAGTGGGCGAGCATTTGGCAGCGCTGGCGTATGCGGGAAGTTCGCTAGGGGTGGTATTTTCCGGGGACTATTTCAGCCTGTTCATATTCTGGGAGATAATGGCCGTCTCTTCAGTATTTCTGATCGTGTTCCGAAAGAAACAATCCTCTCTGCAAGCAGGGTTTCGATATCTGATGGTCCATGTTTTCGGGGGATGCTGCCTGCTGGCGGGGATCGTGATCCAGTGGGCCCAGAGTGCCTCTATTGCTTTTGTTCGTCCCGAGCCCGGTTCTGCTTTTTATCTTGTTCTTTTGGGCTTTGGGCTCAACGCGGCCATCCCGCCCCTCCACGCATGGCTCACCGATGCCTATCCTGAGGGGACCGTTACGGGCAGTGTGTTCATGACTGCCTACACCACCAAGACCGGAGTTTATGTGCTGGCCCGGACATTCCCCGGTGTGGAGCTGTTGGCCTGGATGGGGGCCATCATGGCCGTCTACGGGGTTATTTTTGCGTTTGTTGTCAGCGATATTCGACGGCTATTGGCTTATCACATAGTCAGCCAGGTAGGATACATGGTCTGCGGAGTGGGCCTTGGCACCGAGATGGCCATCAACGGGAGCACGGCCCATGCGTTCTGCCATATTCTGTATAAGGCGCTCCTGTTCATGGGCGCGGGTGCAGTCCTTCATGTAACCGGTCGCAGCAAGTTCACCGAGCTAGGCGGTCTGGCCCGCTGGATGCCCCTGACCACGATCTTCTACCTGGTGGGAGCATTCTCCATCTCAGGTGTGCCACTCTTCAACGGGTTCATCAGCAAGAGCATGGTCATCGCGGGCGCGGCCCTGAAGCATGAGCCCATCATCGAGCTTTTGCTGGTGCTTGCCTCAGTGGGGACGTTCCTCTGTATCGGCGTCAAGATCCCCCATATCGTCTTTTTCACCGGCGAAGCCAAGGGAGAGGCCCATGAGCCTACTTGGAACATGTTGGCAGGTATGGGTTTTATGTCTTTTCTCTGTATATTCATCGGTGTCTATCCCAAAGTTCTGTACGACATCCTCCCTTACCCCGTGCACTTTCATCCATACAGCATGGATCACCTTGTGGGGACAATGGGAATTTTGATGGGGACCATTCTGGGCTATGCACTCCTCCATAAAAAACTTGCCAAGGAAAATGTTGTTATCCTGGATACAGACTGGTTCTACCGGAAGTTTGGAACGATCTTTCTGGGATTTTGCAGCGATGTTCTCGACCGAACCGGGCGTACGGTTCAAGAGAAGCTCTCCGGAATGGTGGCGTCTCTCAACCGTATCAGCAAAGACCCTCTTTACGACTCTGAGCTTACCATATACAAAGCCCAGATCAGACTGAATGATGCAATTGGACATTCCTCGACCGGAAGCATAACTCCCGCATCTCACTCAAGACTCAATCGGCTGCTCCTGAAAGGGAGAGGTTATAACGAAAACTTTTACCGCAAATCCGTGGGACTGGGGGTGCTTCTGGTCGTTATCCTCTTTTTCATACTCAGTTGGTTTTTCATTAAGACCGGATGATCGGTAATAACATCACATTCTTCATGAAACGGTACTCCTGATAAAATAATGCTTGATTCGAGAAAAAACGTGTGCCATACTTTAACAAGATGGGGAAGCTGAGCTTTTTTCCAATTTCTTGGTTTGCCTATAGAGATTATGTGGCGGGATATCATGATGTTCAACAGCGGCCATCCGAAATTGATACTCGATTCCAAAATGATGGAGAATTCCTTCCCCGATAAGCCTTATATCGTTTTCCAGTAAGGGGGAATATATTATATCTTCCAAGAACTTGTGGCAACTCAAGCCTATCTTTCAGCCCAGGTTGTGATCCTGAACGTTCTTACATACGTATTTTGCAACGCTTGAATAATCCATCATGAGGGTGGAAACTATCCTCATATAACCATGGAATAAGGGCCGATCTAATAATCCCATAGGGAAAATCCCTTCACCCTGGAAGGAGATTCTCTATCCCTCCTATTATGATAAATATATCGAGGAGAACATGAAAATCTGTCATTACTGTCATCGAGAGATTAAGGTGCCCAACCGCATCGGCTTCCGAGATAATTGCAATTTTTGCAACAGTGACCTTCACGTCTGTTTGAATTGCCGTTTCTACGACCGTCATTCTTATAATGAATGCCGTGAGCCCCAGAGCGAATGGGTTAAAGACAAAGACCAGGCAAACAGATGTGAGTTCTTTGCGTTTGGAGATGCGCGTAACCTTAATCATAAGGCTGACGAAGCCGCCGAAGCAAAAGCAAAGCTCAATGAGATATTCAAGAAACTTGGTTAATGCGATTTTCTTGCTCCTTCTGCTCATATGGCTTTTGCAGTTTGGCTGTATCCCGTCAATCCCACAGGGGGGAATCCCCCATCGATCCTTTTTCATCACCCCTGAGAAAAGTACAAAACTGACCCTGCCCTGGTTGCTCGATCGGCTCCAGTTGAGGAAAGACGACCTGGGATTACAAGTGGTGGCCCAAGATCTCGACTCTCTGAGCATCCCGCTGTTTCGCGAGCTCATGGCGCACCCTTTTCTCATGCAGGGGCATGCAATGGAGCTTTATCGTCGCTGTTGCGCCTCTAAATCCAATCTTCACTATTCTCTGCTGGTTGCCTCAAATGAGCTAGGAATTTTTACGGGGGGATTTCAAGAAAGCCTTCCTACAGGTTCCACCGAAATTCCTCTGATGCGTTTGGTCCACGCCGCTGATCAGGCTCTGGACAAAATGGATGCTGCTCTCTTACACATCCCACCTCTCAGAAGAACCGAACTGCTGGAAGCACTAGAGGAATACCTCCTCCAGCAGCCATCCCCCCCTTCGGAAGGCCCCCAAAAAACCCGTCGGGAGAAACAGCGGTGGATGGAGCAGGTTCTTCTCGACCTGGCAGGTTTTGAGCGCGAGGCCCTTATCGAGGCAGCGTTGGTTCTGGCTCGAGAGGTAGACACCGTGATTGAAAACGGGATCATGCCTCTTCCTCCGCGGATTTCCACAGCGCTATCCTCTGGCGACTCAGTGGTGGACGGTGATGTTCTTTTCTTTCAGCATCGCCTCAATGGCGGCCACATTATCGTAGGAGGGAAAAACGCCAATACCTATCGTCTCCACCGGAACGACATCGTGGTTGATATGGGAGGAGATGATCGCTATACCTGGGAGATAGAACCGGGCGAGCGCATGCCAGCCTTTCCAGCTACCTCGATAATCATTGATATGGAGGGGGATGATATCTATTTTTCCCCAAAAGAGCCCGCGCAGGGCTCAGGAGTTCTGGGCATCGACATCCTGGTGGATCTGGCCGGAAACGACCAGTATCTTGCCCGGCACATCGCTCAGGGCTGTGGCTTTATAGGCGTGGGGATACTGGCGGACTGGGACGGCAACGACCGATACCTCATGGACACATTCGGACAGGGCGCGGGCGGCTTTGGCGTGGGTCTCCTGCTGGATTCCCGGGGCAACGATATACTCCAGGGCAGGATGATGGTTCAGGGGATTGGATTTACGGGAGGAGCAGGCCTATTAATGGATGGGGAAGGTAATGATCAATATTCGGCTGGTCAGGCATACCCGGACTTTAGAGAGGAACGCAGGTTCACCAAAAGCCTCTCCCAGGGGTTCGGCATGGGTATTCGCGACTACGCTCCGGGCGGAATCGGCATCCTCTTGGATGGCAAAGGCAATGACATATACCTGGCCGACTACTTCGGTCAGGGTGCCGGTTATTGGTTATCCATTGGCCTCCTGATTGACGCATCGGGCAATGATCGCTATATGGCGAGACGTTATGTGCAAGGAGCCGGCATCCACTTCTCTGCGGGCGCATTGGTGGATATGAAGGGAGACGACCGCTATGCTGCCTGGGGCGTGGCCCAGGGCTGCGGTCATGACTACGCATTAGGCATGCTGTGGGACGAAAATGGAAATGACCTTTACGCAGCTACATGGCTCAGCCAGGGAGCGGGAAACTCCCAGGGAGTGGGAATACTAGTGGACGTCGCAGGAGATGACCTTTATGATGCGCCCGGCAAGACGGTCCAGGGCAGCGCTACCTATAATGATTCCCGGGGGGCGGGAAGCATCGGGATTTTTCTTGACGGGCAGGGAAATGACCATTATCGGGGTCGCGGTCGGAATGATGCCTGGTGGCGAGATGGCAGATATGGGGGCGGTGGAGACTTTGTTGGCATTTCTCCTTTAATACCGCATTCATGGATTGATAGCACCCAGCTACCGCCCTCTCTATCTGCAAAGACTGAGATGCGGCAAACCCCTGAATATGATGAAATTCTTCCCGAATTCGAGCGCGACCTATCAGATATGGCCACCCGCAGGGAAGCAGCCCGGACTGCAGCAGCCCGCAGCCCCAGTGCCATTCCCGTGCTACTTTCTTACCTAGACATGCGTGATGTGTTTACCCAAATCATCATCACCGAATCATTACGAGCCATGGACGCTTCAGTTGCAGCGGATTGGATTGAACAGATCCTTCGCAATAATGATCGCAACCGCTCACCTATGCTGCTTTACTTGCTGGGAGAGATTGGGGGACCGAAAGCGTTAAAGACGCTACGCTTATATCTGAAAAGTCCCCAAAAAAAAGAGCGGATCATGGCCATCCGGGGCATATGGCGGATGGGTGCCATGCCGCCCATTGAAGAGATGGCCCATCTGGCCGAAGATGAGAGCAGTACAGCACGTCGATTCCTGGCCCACGTCCTGGGCCGAGCCTCGGATTTTCAATCCCTGCGGATATTAAAGAGCCTTTTGTCGGATCGGAACTACAATGTCCGGTTTGCGGCGAAAGAGGCCCTCGAGCATCGAACAGGCTCGGAATTACCTCCCCAGCCAGACGGGGAGAATTAGCCTGAATACGTGTCATACCCAAAATAACCATTTCTGATATATTCCATCAGTGCTTTTACGTACGCGCTCTGGCTCTTAACGGATGTTCACCCCTAAGTTTTCTGCAAAAATGCTTTTAGATCAAAGGGTTAGATATGATTTTGCTTTATAATTATAGGCATGCATATCTCAAGGGCAAAATGGCCATCGAAAAACGGAAAGGTCTACGTGTCGATATACCTGCGCCAATCCTATCGGGAGGGCCGGAAGGTTAAGTAACTCAACATAGCGAAGCTAACGCATTGTCCGCAGGAGGTGATCGCCGCGGTGGGCCTGGCCCTCAAGAACAAGGGGGGCCTTAAGGCCCTCAGATCGCTAAAGGAGGTAGAACTGACAGAAGGCCTTTCAGTGGGGGCGGTCTGGACGGTTTATGAGGTGGCCAAAGGGCTGGGGGTGGAGAAGGCGCTGGGGGCCTACGGATATTCACGGGACGGCAAGAAGGGGAAGAAGCAGATCGTCATTGGGTTTTTGTGCG
>CAZTAS010000093.1:0-22691 GCA_964611635.1 uncultured Thermodesulfobacteriota bacterium | reverse complement strand
TCGATCGGATAATCAGATCTTATTTATAGGTAATCCTCAAAAGGCTGGAATTTGAAAATCTAAGTAGTTTCTTTGGCGTTCTATCGGGGGCATTTGCACTCTTGGTACTTATAGAGAGCACAAGGCCCTTTCTGCGATGCTTTAGAACCTGTGGATATTTAAGCTCTGGAGGAGGCTTGAGTTTAGGTTTCTTGGGGCGTCCCCTCTTGCGTGGTCCCTTTGACATATCCTCTTGGATACCATATACTATAAACAAGGCGTCTTTATAATGTTTCACCTCATCGCTTGTAAAAAACGGGACAATCCCATCAGTGTTAAAATATATCTTTTCTACAAGCTTATAGGCATTGGTCTTGGTTCTTTTACCAACCACAAAGGCTGGCAATATTTTAGATATAGGGTCAAAACCCAGCCAGACCCATGCATCACCATAATGAGTAAGGATCTATTCTAGTGGTTTAAGATTTTTTCCTTTTTTTTGCAAAACTCCGGAGCTCATCGAGTTGACATTCCTCAAGGTGAAGGTCCTTAAGAAGATCATTTAAAACTTTTTTACAATGGCTGCTGGCACGTTCAAAGACCCGATAGACAGTATCTTTGTCTATACCCATAATTCTGGCTGTGGCGCGTATACTGTTACCTTCGGCCAGACATCTAACCACTTTTTCAATGCTATCTTCATCCAGATGAAGACCGAAGAAGACAGTGTTACGACGCTCAGAGAATCTGGTCTTACAGGTTCTGCATCGAAGCAGTTTGGTTTTGTTCTTACCATAAGTATCATAACAAACTACGTTACCTTGTCCCTTTTTTGCATAATCTTCGCATTCTTTGTTGGGGCAATAACATTGAGATATATCCATGGCTATCCATCCGATTATGTGAGTTTATTTTAAATCTCAAGTTATCATAATCGAAAGGATTAGACAAGATAAAAATACAATAAAATGGGGACAGGAAGGATAATTGCTTTTATCCAGAAATTTTCCGGGCGATCTCGTCTCCCACCTCCCGCGTGGATGCCGTGCCTCCAAGGTCTGAGGTCAGCACCTTCTTTTCTTTCACAGTCTGCTCTATGGCCCAAATAATCCGATCGGCAGCTTTTGTCTCACCGAGGAAGTCCAACATAAGTGCCCCGGCCCATATAGTGGCAATGGGGTTGGCCCTGCTCTGACCTGCATACTTGGGTGCGGAGCCATGGATGGGTTCAAACATCGAGGTGCCTTCAGGATTGATGTTGCCTCCTGGGGCCATTCCCAATCCTCCGGCGATCATGGCGCCAAGGTCGGTTACAATATCACCGAACAGGTTTGGAGCCACCACTACTTGGAAGCTCTCGGGATTCTTCACGAACCACATGGTGGCGGCATCAGCCAGCATGATCTCCAATTGGATCCCCGGATAGCCTTGAGCCACATCCTCTGCCACTTCTCGCCAGAAATTATACATATTCCCCAATACATTGGCCTTGTCCAGGCATGTGACCTTATCTTTGCCCTTTTTCCGGGCCAATTCAAAGCCGTACTGTATAATTCGACGAGCCCCTTCTTTGCTTATGATCCCAAGGTGGAAGCCGATTTCCTCGCTGCTCGTCTCCACGTCGATGTCAAACTTAGCCCAGTATATTTTCCTCTGCATTTCCAAGAGAACGTGATCCTTTCCCCGCTTCACCCTCTGACCCAGGCCAATATAAAAATCTTCAGTATTCTCTCGAAGGACAACAAAATCAATCTCTCTTGGCCCCTTGTTTTTAAGGGGTGTATCAACCCCCTCCAGCAGTTTCACTGGGCGAAGGTTCACATACTGGTCAAAATAGAATCGAGTTTTCAGGATGATCCCCATCTCAACGACACCAGCGGGAACCCGTGGGTCTCCCATGGAACCCATATAGATGGCCCGATATTTTGCGAGTTCTTCCAGGGTCTGTTCGGACATGGTCTCGCCCGTCTTAAGGTAATGGTCAGTTCCATGGGGAAAATCGATCCATTGAATCTGGAATCCCTCTTTCTGTGCAGCGGACTCAATGACTTTTTTACCCTCGGCTAAGATCTCCGGCCCCACGCCATCGCCTGCAATTACTGGTATTGTGTAATCCATTTCTACTTACCCCTTTCTCCACGGTCACTTTATTCCGAGAATTGAAAAGAAAGACAGTTTCAGCCTCATAGTAACCCTGAAATTCTCCCATTTCTTTAACCCGACACGATGAAAACAGATCGGACGAGTTCCGGAAAATAAAACGGATTTCTCTTTTTCAACCACTCTCCAATAATCAATGCTTCGGAATTATTGAGTAATTTCGGATTTTAAGATTCTATTAAAAAATATAATAATCATTAAAAATTATCATAGCAGAAGAGATTACTATGTCAAGGGATCCTTATTCCTTCCGATAGTTAAGCTTGACACGAGGAGGGCCAGTGAGTAAATTAAAAAATAATTCGGTCAGTGAAAAGATGACCTCAATTTTAGTATGAATGGGGCTGAAATGACGGATGATAGCCGGGAAGAGGAACCAGTTGAGATTCCAGTAGATGGCGTGCTTGATCTTCATGCCTTTTCACCTTCTGATCTTCCGTCTTTGCTGGAAGAATACCTTGAGTTATGCCTGCACAAAGGCATCCTTGAAGTTCGGATCATCCATGGGAAAGGGACGGGAGTTTTACGGGAAAGAGTGCATGCATTGTTGAAGCGCATGCCGTCGGTTGCCTCTTATTCACTGGCCCCGCCTGAAGCTGGAGGATGGGGGGCTACATTGGTTAAACTTCGTGGGAAATAAAGGCATCAAATCTTAAAATTAGGACCCATATGGGCGCTCCGATTTGCATCTTCCAACCGCGATTCAGAAGAATGCAATTTCATAGTGGATTAGAGAAAACATTTTTGCAAAAGAGGTTATTGATATGAGAGATTCGTCAGAACAAAAGCTAATTGTCACAGCAGCCATCACCGGAAGCCGAATCACTCGTGAGCAGACCCCTTATATCCCCATTACACCAGAGGAGATAAGCGAATCCGCTGTATCCTCATGGAGGGCAGGCGCCGCCATCGTTCACATACACGTGCGGGATCCGGAGACAGGCCTTGGCACGCAGGACCCCGCCATCTTCGCCGATGTCATAGGCCGAATCCGAAAGGAGAGCGATGTCGTCCTCAACCTGACCACCAGCGGGATCCCGGGAAGGAACTTTCCGGATGAAGTTCGAATAGCCGGCTTGCAATTCGGACCGGAATTGGCCTCACTGGACGCCGGGTCCATGAACCTTGGTGGAGGGGTATTCATCTGTTCTCCCGAGACGCTTGAGTTTCTCGCCCGTTCGATGAAAGAGCGGAGTGTGAAGCCAGAGCTGGAGATCTTCGAGTTTGGAATGATACGTAATTGCCTGATTTTGCGGGATCGAGGGCTGCTCGATACCCCTCTTCATTTTCAGTTTGTCCTGGGAGCGGCAGGGGGGAGTCCGGCTGATCCGCGAATCCTGATGCTCATGCTCGACATGATTCCCCGTGATTCCACCTGGTCTGTTGCAGGCATTGGGCGAGGGCAGCTTCCCATGGGTACAATGGCCATGATGCTGGGCGGTCATGTGCGAGTCGGGCTGGAGGACAGCATATATTATTCACGTGGCGTGCCGGCGCGCTCCAACGCCGAGATGGTGGAGCGGGCGGTGCGCATTGCACGGGAGTATGGGAGGGAAGTGGCAACGCCTGATGAAGCAAGAGAAATACTAGGCCTGCGCCAGCAGCCTGCCGATAAGAATTAATAGTGCTCCGCGTGAGCCGGAACCCTTGATACATGAAGCACGTTGTGGAAAAAGCATTTTGCCTGTCAGTTTTGCACACTATTTTAGACTTTTCTGATAATTAGGAAAGGAGTGTATCATGTTAATCTTTCTCGACACCGCCAATCTCGAAGTCATCCGGAAGGCCAAAGAGAGTGGAGTAGTGGATGGTGTTACCACAAACCCGACCCATGTGTCCAAAGAGATCAAAAACACAAGGGATTTTCACGAGCTTATACGGGAGATCTGCGAGATAGTTGACGGCCCGGTGAGCGCGGAAGTTATAAGCACGAATGCCGAAGGAATGATGAATGAGGCCCGTGAGCTGTCCTCAGTGCACCGCCACGTGGTGGTTAAAATTCCTACCACCCCAGATGGAATACAGGCAACAAGCCAGCTCTCCAGAGAGGGCATTCGGACAAATCTGACTATACTCTTTTCCCCTGCCCAGGCTCTTCTGGCAGCCAAGGCGGGGGCTACCTTCGTCAGCCCATTTATTGGTCGGCTAGATGGACTGGGGCAGGAAGGGATGGAGTTGGTGCGGCAAATAAAAACTATCTACCAAAATTACGGTTTCGCGACCAAGCTGCTGGTGGCCTCAGTACGCCACCCTATGCATGTGGTGGAAGCCGCCTTGGCTGGCGCCGAAGCGGCCACAATGCCTCCTGAGATTTTTCAGATGCTGTTCAATCACCCGATGACAGACCTTGGGCTGGAGCGTTTCTTGAAAGATTGGTCTAAAATTCGATCCTGAGCGGCTGCCGGTCTATGGAATTAATTAAGTTATGGAAATTGCCTTTTTCTGGCGTTCCTGGCACGCCTTTTTTGAAAGCTCCAAAGTGCCGGGAAATCATGAGAAAAAAATCTCTTAGGGTAATACCTTCATGTTCAACACCAAAGTGGCCGCTGCCGGGCTATCCATTTTCTCCAATTTATCCCTTGTCATATTGAAGCTGGTCATTGGTGTCTTCACCGGTTCAATAAGCATCATTTCTGAGGCTGCACATAGCTTTATCGATCTGCTGGCCTCGGTCATGACTTTCTTTTCCGTTAGAGTATCTGACAGGCCTCCTGACGGTGAACATCAATATGGCCATGGGAAGATTGAGAATATCACCAGCATTGCGGAAGCATTGTTAATATTCGTGGCGGCCATCTATATCATTTATGAGGCAGCCGACAGGTTGCAAACCGGTACTTCCATAAAAGCCATTCACATGGGTCTGGGTGTGATGCTGCTCAGCGCAGGTGTCAATTTTTTTGTCACGCGGAAGCTTTTCCTCGTTGCCCGATCGACTGATTCCACTGCGCTGGAGGCTGACGCGCACCACCTGAGGGTGGACATTTACACCTCACTGGGAGTCCTGGCAGGGCTTGGAGTTACCTATCTATTCAAAATGCCTTTTCTGGATCCGATCCTGGCGATTCTTATTGCTATTTTTATCATGAAGATTGCATGGGACATTACGAAATCATCTCTGGGTTCCATTGTAGATCGGAGTCTGCCCGAAGAAGAACTGGCCACAATAAGCGCTATTATTCAATCTGACGAATGGATCAAGGGGTTCCACAAGCTTCGTACTCGAAAAGCAGGCTCACATCGACATATCGATCTCCATATTCAGGTCGATAAGAACCTTACTGTGCATGAGTCTCATATCATTGCCAATCGACTGGAGGAAGCCATTTGCAACAGTCTTCCTCGATGTCGTGTCGTCGTTCATATTGAGCCCGAAATAGAAGAATATACAAATACCTCGACCCCCATTCACTGAATTCAATACATCTCTTCAAGATTTTGAAACTTCGAAATAAGATGCCCCTGCGTGATTAAATTAAAATTACGGCGCATGGGGATTTTGCATTATTTCCCTGCACTAAAATGCAATTCTTCGCTTAAAAAAATGAAGCGCAGGCTTTGGCATGCTAAAAAGCACAGATCAGAGAGCCACAACCCCTAATTATTTAAATGATTAATCAGAATTTATTTTATGGCTCGCAACGCTCCATAAAAAAATGGCGTCCCTGCCTGTGGCTGGCAAGGACGATGGCTATTCACTCAAATATCATCACACTATGGCTTTAAGGGCTGTTGAAGCAGCTGTTCTTTGGCTTCCACTGAAGTGAATAATTAAACGATGGTAAATTAAATAATACGGCAACGTGCCAGGATCATTGAGTCTCCGTGGAAGATTTGTTTTCAGCTCTCAATACTGGCATCTTTTCGGGATTCAGCCGATACAAACCCCGGTGGCCCTCTACGGGCACTATGAGGCCTCGGCATTTTAGAGGCTGCCGTTCGGCCGTCTTGGAGCCGACCTTGAAACCCTGTAATGCAGTATTGAGGCTTTGTTTTTGGAAGCTATCCGGTGCGGATTTCATAGCGTGATTAATAACTTCACGAGCCAGAAACTCTGGTTTCTTTCTGGAAATCGCAATAATTGAATTGTATAAAATGTCCGGAACTCGCCCCTTGGGTGTTCGAGTGCGTTTGAGCTTTTTCGGAACTAATTGCTTATCGGCCTTGGTCCTACGGCCCGCAACTTCCGCTACCACAGCTTTTTTCCTTGTGGTCTGCTTTATTTCTCCCTGGGTATCAACTTTCAATTTATATTCCTGAAGGTCATTAAATCTTTTCATTTCATTTGATATCCCGTCCAGTGCCACAGCAATCTCCCGTACTACATTAAAAAAACTCCATAATTTGCCGAATTTGTCTTCCATTTTATTTGTCCTCCAAATATTATTTTTTTATTATATATCAATTGAATTCATAAATGTCAATTATTTTTTTAAGAAAATAATTCATATTATAAGAAAAATGAGAGGCTTAGGCCTTCATGAATTTTGATAAACTTCTTGAAATGCCAGATTTTTCAACCCTTGCATTTTCAATCTGGCTAAAAGTCTTAATTAACATCGGGGCGCCAGGAATTGTGATATAGGCTTGCCCGTCCCGCCTTAACAAATAAATCTTTTTTATTTTAATGATGGCAATTCGAAATTAAAATATTAGTAATTAGTAAGCATCCGGCGGAGCGTCAATTAACCCAAAAAATGCAGTTAGTTGATCGAAATAGCCACAACTCCTCATGGAAATTTATTGTGGAATGGGCATCTTGCCCATGATTGACACGGGCTGGAAGCCCGTGCCACGCAATTAGAAAGTGATTGCTTATATCCCGCGTATATTGGCAGAAATAATGTGTTTTCCCTGTTTTTTTCAATCTTCTACTGCAAAATTCGGGATTAATCTGAAAATAGATTTTGCATTTAGTTTGCTCTTTTATGGATACCAGTGAAATAGGACTCAATTATGGGATTGAAGAGCGTCCAGATTCCTGACTCACCCAAATTGAACTCCTGCACGGTGAGCTAATAGAGGTAGGCTCTTTTGAATTACCTTAAAGATAAGCCTTTAATATTCTGCAGATTTTTTTGACCGGATGGTATGGTTTGATATAAGTTCCCAATGAGAAACCTTCATTTCATATTTTATATGAAGTTGCAGTCATACAAGTAATTATTTCGTATTCCTTCTCCCCCTCACCCCCGCCCTCTCCCACCCGCTGGGGGGAGAGGGAGAAATTATAAATCCCTCTCCCCTTGAGGGAGAGGGTCAGGGTGAGGGGTGAATGAAAATGAGTAAGACCCCAAAAATAATCGGTGCAAAGGTCAACATGCAGTTACTCTTTTGAAAGCAACTTAGTATTAAAAGTGGATTTTCAGTAAATAGACACTTATATCGCCAGTAATTAATTTAAATTCGAAGCTCAACAACGTCTCCATCGGAGAGAAGGTAATCGCGGTTCACTCTCTGGCCGTCAAACTTACCCTGGCCCCATATGCGGCCGTATTTGAACTTTTCAAGGAAATCTTGGTGGATCTCGCCTGCTAGGTCAGCCACCGTGCTGCCACGCTTTAGCACAAAGGGGTACCCTAGATCGTGCTCTTTTCCAGGGGCTCGCGTGTAAACGCGGATAATATCAAGCAAACGGAACACCTCTGCGCACACCGATTCAAGTCCCTGTCCCGTTACATTGGAAATGGCCAGCACGGGTAATCCGGAGGCAACATGCCGGAGTTCCGACAGCCCTTCACGGGCTTCAGGCTGATCAGCCTTGCTACCCAGTACCAGCATAGGCTTTTCTAGTTCGTATGTATCGCCTTCCTTCCCCGGCCAACCAGCAGGTCGGATCCGGAAACGAGCAAGTTCATCAACTACCAACTCCAGCTGGGTGTCGGGATCGTCCATCAGGTCCACCATCACCACGATCAAATCCGCCGTCCTGCTCATGTTGGCGTACCAGGAATCCGCGGGCTCATACATCAGGGGTGGCATGTCCACCAATTGTATCTGCACGTTCTCATAAAACATCATTCCCGGCACCGGCATCTGGGTGGTGTAAGGATATTCGCCCACGGTGGTGCTGGCGTTGGTCAACCGACTCACCAGAAAAGACTTTCCCACATTGGGCAGCCCCACCACCAGAACCTGCCCTGCCCCCTCACGGCGGATGCTATAAGAAAAGCCCTTTCGCCCCCCTCTTTTTTCACCCTCGGTACGCAGCTTTGACAGGCGACGCTTGATGTCGGCCTGCATCTTCTCAGTCCCCTTGTGTTTGGGGATGACGGCCAGCATCTCTTCCAGTGCCAGGATCTTTTCATCGAGTGTTCGAGCTAAACGAAACCGCTTTTCCGCGGCCAGATATTCAGGGCTAAGGTTTGCTGGCATTTGAACCTCCTGTGGCCTGGTCCACGAAAGTCCTGATCCTGTGGAAATAAAGCTTACCCCCCACAATGTAAGTGTCGTTGTGGCCGGCGCCTTGGAGAATGTAAAATTCCTTGGGAGTGGGAGCGGCGTCGAATAGCTTGCGACCCAGAGAAAGGGGGATCAGGTCGTCCCGGTCGCCGTGGATAAAGAGTAGCGGCGCACGCACTCGGCCTATCTTTGCCGTGGAGTCCATACGCCCTCCCAGCAGCAAATCAGCTGGAAGGATGGGAAAGAAAATCCTGCTCGCCTCTGCCAGCGAGGAGAAGGTCGCCTCCAGGATGGCACCCGCCACTTGGCGCACTGATGCCACATGCACAGCAGCAACCCCTCCCAGTGATCGGCCGAATACCACCACCCTCTCGGCCGGTATTCCTTGCTCGACCACCAGCCAGTCCATAGCGATTTCGGCATCCCGGTACATCCCCTCCTCGGTGATGGTGCCCTCGCTTAGCCCGTATCCCCGGTAATCCACAATGAAGACAGATATCCCCTCATCCACCAGAAATCGGATGTTCTCCAATCGATGGGAGATATTGCCGGCGTTGCCGTGGAAAAAAAGTATAACGCCCCTGGAAGCATGCGGGCCTTCCACAGGGAAATGCCACCCATGGATACGCACGCCGTCCGATGTACGCAAAAAAACATCAATATACGCCAGCCCGAACTGCTTCGGGCTGAAATTGTGCCGCTTTTCCGGGAAAAATATGAATTGACGGGCTAGATGATCGAACATACCGCCCATGACATCCCCACCACTCAGAAACAACCAGAGGCCGAAAATCAAAAATAACCTGATAACCATTTGTACCCGTGCGGGTAATTTACCTCGCAATGCGCTCGGCCGAATTCTCAGCCGAAAACGCATCCCTCACTCCCGCAAATCCGCCCCCGCCTTCAAGCAGGCAGTTATGCATACTGCAGAAAAACATTTTGTTTAAATATTGATTATAATGGAATATTAAAACTTGTCAACCCGGGTTTGTGGCAAGGGATGTGAACGAGAATCTATAGCGCTGAGCACATAGATTTTTATTAGGAGGATTGTAAGAGCTAACTTATTAGTGCCAGGTGACTGTTTTGATGGCATATAAATTGTAGGGTCGGGGTTTATCTCCGCCAGAAAGGGTAAGGGACAATCTGGGCCGCATTGAGTCCTATCCTGTATTTATGGACAATTTTTTTTGGACAACATGCACGATAATCCAGGGAAGCATGAGTGGTTCGTTTCAATGGTGTGCTACCCCATCAATTGTATATACTTTATTGAAACCTTTCCCTAGTCGACCTAAACGGTTCTTTCTAAGACATTTTCTAAGTAAGCCGGCTTAATACGGCTGAAGCATCAGATGAGCCATCACGCGTGCATCGCCAGCCATGAACTCTATGCTGCACCTTTCGTTGGGAGCGTGGGCTGTTTCGGCGGTGCGCGACCACACAGCAGCCGGCAGCCCCCGCTGGCGGAAAAGGGCAGCCACTGTGCCGCCGCCAATGCCCGTGGGCTTGCCTTCCAGGCCGTATACCTGCACGATGGCCTGCTTCAGCGCGTGCACGATAGGAGCATCCACAGGGGTGGGAGGCGGTGCCTGAGCCCTCTGGACTGCCGTGACCTCCACGGAACACCCATTTGGGCAGCAATTGGCTCTACAAGCGCCTTCGTTACCGCCATCACTTCCTCCAGTGGATAATCAGGCAGCACCCGGGCGTCCAGGTAAAAGACATCCTCCGCAGGGATGGTGTTGATGTTGGGTACATTGGCCTCCCGCTTGGTCGGCTGGAAGGTGGATGCGGGGCTTTCACCGAATAGAGGGTCCATACGTCCGAATCGTTCGCCCAGTCCATCAAGGGTCACGATCATGTGGGCTGCTGCGCGGGCTGCGTTGCGCCCCTGATCGGGGCGACTGGCGTGGCACTGCTTTCCTTTGACATGAAAGCGGAGCCATAAGACGCTCTTCTCGGTAACTTCGATCATGGCTCCATCCAGCCCGCTGGCATCAGGAACGAGAATCAGGTCATCCGGGGAGAAAAGATCGGGTCTCTTATCTAGCACGTATCCAAGTCCCAACCGGCTGCCTGTCTCCTCGTCGGAAACAAATGCCAGGCCCACCTCGGAGACCGGAACAATCTCCTCTTCGCGCAGAACGCGAACGGCCGCAACGGAGGCTACTATGGCTTGCTGGTTGTCCTCCACGCCACGGCCGTAAATCCACCCATCTTCCACAATTGCCTGGAAAGGGTCGCCTCGCCACAGGTTCACGTCCCCAGGCGGGACCACATCCAGGTGTGAAAGTATCCATATGGTCCGCCCCCGGCGCCGGCCGGAAAAGCGATAGAGCCGGTTCGGCCGTACCCCGGATGGGACCCGCCTGTCCGGGGCGTCGAGAGAGAAATGATCCGCAGGCTGTAACGGCTCGACCATGACTCTGAGCTTTTCAGCCTTCAGGTGCTCACCCTCTCCTCCGTTCTCTGGGCCCACCGCCCGGGATTCGCAGAGAACCTTTTGCATCTCAATCATATCGGGGATTAGGCTCAGGATGCGCCTTTCCACACGCTCCATTATTTCTGTTTCAACCATGATTTCCCTCACCGCTTAATGCAGGGCGCTCAAAAAGCTTATATTTTACTGTTCTCATTATTACAGGCCGATCAAGGCGGCCCGAGAAGTTGTTATTAAGGAGATGCCGCTCATCTTCAGTACCTGTTGATCGCATTCACAAAAACAGTCCTTGCATTTATGCCAATCATGATAAAATTATATTTGTTTCCACACAAGCAGTTTCTATCATTTTGCCTTGTCTATACCCTTTAATTCTGATAAAATTCTAATAAAATTCAACGGAATTAGTTCACGTGCATATCCATGCGGGTGATTCTAGTGCATGGCCATCAACCTTGAGAAATAATGGATTATATTCGCTGAGGAACCCAGCGGGCACTTTCGCATCAATGACATGGAATTGATCAGAGCATTGTGCCCAATCTGCGGGCATCGGTACAAGACTCACGCCCGGCTGGAAAGCCAAACCATTCCATGCCCCAGGTGCGGGAAGATTATCTCTGTTGAAAGGGACTATAGACCTGTCCCTGTCCCTGCCCCTCCTCCTCCGTCTCCTCTGCCGCGATCCGAATGGTCTTTCCAGGGCTTCATCAAGAAGGGAATCCTTTTTGTTTTACTTGGAACCGCCCTGTTTTTATTTCTTAGGGATAATAAGAATGCCCTGGTGAGCTTTGATAACGGGTTGGCCGAGTCTGTTGAGCTGATTGTTGATGGGAAGCTCAGGCACTCTTTTTCCCCTGGAGAGATATGGAATCAACAGCTAAAATTAGGTTACCACAGCATAAAGATTCAGCGGATCGACAGCAGTGTGATGGAAAGAAATACAATTTTTTGTGATGATGGTCATTATATATACAATATAGGCGGTGCTCACCAGTATGAAATTCAATATAACATTTACGTCACCCCGGAGGCCCGGCACAAATCCCGGTTTGTGCCTGCCCCTCAGCGATTGAAAAAAGCTCTTTTTTTTCGAGTTGAGGCTGATATTCCCCTGGGTAATAAGCCGCCGTCCGAGATAGAGCTTCCCGAGGGAAATGAACAATTCACTCTAACCAACATTGCAGTGGTAAAAACTATCGGAGCGAGCATTGAAGAGAAAGCGGAAAAAGTCGAATAATATCGGAAAATTGGAGAGGGGGGAATTAACGCGCTTTGGAATTTCCATGGACCGCAAATTGCTCCAACGGTTTGATCAGACCATCCACGACAAGCACTACGCCAATCGCTCTGAGGCGATCCGGGATCTGATTCGCGACTTTCTGGTCAGCGAATATGTAGAACAGCAAAAGACAACTCCTTCCGCGGATTCAGAGAATATCGTAGGAACACTCACCCTGGTTTACAACCACGACATGTATGACCTAAATGCCAGACTTACCACCCTCCAGCATGATCACCACGAGACCATCCTTAGCTCGATGCACGTGCACCTTGATATCCACCATTGCCTTGAAATGTTGGTATTGAAGGGGCCAGCAAGCATCGTCCAGAATATCGCCGATCAAATTATAGGAACCCATGGTGTCCTGTATGGCAAATTAATTACCACGGTGGTCAGCCCAGATCTTTTTTAAACACAAAATTAGGGAAAATGTAAAATTGCACTCCAGACGTCCAACTGGAGGTTGATTTCCGCCTCCAATAGTTATATATCAACAGTAGAAACGTATTTTGTTTGACTATCTTAAACCCTGGCTTAAATAAGAAAACCTGACTTTTTTCAGGTAGAGCGCAACTCCCAGGCTATTTCCACGTAGACCAGAACGAGGTGAATCTGGATCATGACGGTTCGAGCATTGGCTCTCCTATCCGGGGGGCTGGACAGCACGTTGGCTATTCGCATCGTTCAGGAGCAGGGCATCGAGGTTACGGCCCTGAACTTCACATCTCCCTTTTGCAATTGCACGCGGAAAGATGCAGGATGCTCCAACCAGGCGGTGCAAGTGGCTAAAGAACTGGGCATTCGGATAATCGTGAAAGCCAAGGGCATGAAGTTTTTGCGCCTCATCGAGAATCCACCCCACGGATACGGGAAGCGGATGAATCCGTGTATTGACTGTAGAATCTTCATGCTCAGGAAGGCCCGGGAGATCATGGAGGAGGTAGGGGCTGCATTTATCATTACCGGGGAGGTTCTGGGGCAGCGACCCATGTCCCAACGCAGAGACACCATCAATCTCATCGAGCGGGAAAGCGGCCTGCGGAGACGCATTCTCCGCCCGCTGTCCGCCAAATACTTTCCACCCACCCTCGCCGAAGAGCAAGGCCTTGTCGACCGGGATAAGCTGCTCCAGATCAGCGGCCGCTCCCGCAAAGTTCAGCTTGATCTTGCCAGGCAATTTGATCTGAAAGGCTACGCCTGTCCCGCGGGAGGCTGCCTTCTGACAGATGCGGTCATTGCCCGGCGCCTGCGGGATTTGTTTGCCAATCGAGTGGATTACACCATGAAAGATATTCAACTGGTGAGCGTGGGCCGGCACTTTCGGCTCAACGATCAACTGAAGCTGGTGGTTGGCCGCAACGAGAATGAGAACAAAAAGATTGCCGCATTTCCCCTCCATTCTGATTTGATAATCAGCCCGCACCAGTTTCCCGGGCCCTTAGCCGCGGCATGCGGTCAGGTTAACACAATGGAGTTGGAATTTGCCGGTGGGATCATCGCCCGCTACGGCAAACCAGGGCAAGCCCAACCATGGATCACGGTAACCTCCACCCACGGCACGGAAAAGCTTGTTGTTCCCCGTATCCTCACTGATGCTGAGATCGACCCCCTCCGCATCTGAACAAACCAGTGGCTCTATCAACCTGAGTCGTCAGACTATACACCAGGATTTTACCGGCGGGGATAAACCTGTAGACGAATGGGACAAATAAGTGCCCATGGTGATCCAATTTACTTTTTTTATGGATCGGGGTTGGGTGAGTTTTGGACACAGATATTTAGACAAAAATAGTCAAGAAAACCCTTTTTAAGTATCGATTTATTTAAATGTGAAAACCAAGATTTGATCTGGTAGACGCTGTCAAATCAAGTCTCTGCCAATTGTTTCACCTGCAAATATTCAGATATTCAAAAGCCGACAATTGATGGTTACCGAGTGGAAGCATGAACAATGTTACTGTAACGAACTTTGACTGAAGATGATATGTAGTTCCATAAATAGGTTTTGCACTCGTATCTTTGTGGATTTCAAAACAGTCGAAAATGAATCAAAACATTCCCTCCAGGAGGGAATCAGTCCTCGAAGTATGCCGCCACTTGCGACCAGGCCAGCCAGGTGCCCACCTCGTAAATATCTGCCCCATCCGGGACAATGACGCCATAAATGACATAATGACCAGCGGGCACTCCTGTCGGTACATCAACGGGAGGAATGATCTCTCTCCTGTCTTCAGAGGAGTAAAACTCTGATCGCAGAGGTTGTATGCTGGCACCGGGTTCAATGAGCGCACCATCGGCCAAGTTGATGATGGCCTGCTCAGGGGTAGTTGCCACCATGTAAAGCTCCAGAGAACCAGAGAACCCTCTGCATGTCAAATGCAAAGAAAACCGATCTCCCTCCCTGTACACAGGGGAGTTCAGGTGGAGATAAAAACTTGTGGATGAGAACTCATATGCCCCTCTATCGTATTCAGCCCCTTGGGGACGGGTATTCCCCTCAAAATCATCAACTGGCGCGCCTGCATTCGTGCCATTATCAACAGCCGGGCTCCCTGCCATCAGGTGTAAATCAAAAGTGGCGGGATCAACAAAGAGTTGGCTCAGGGAGTTGACAACGAGGGAATGAGCATCCTGGCCACTGTATGTTGTCCAGGCCCCGGATTCTATTTGGCTCAGCGAGAATTCATCTTCATAGCCAACATTGATAGCCCGTGAAGCATCGTCATTGTGGAAGAGATTGTAATCGCCCCTATAATTGCTTACGTTCCTTTGCTCAAATGCCAATCCTATATTATCACCCCCGGCAAGGATGCAGTTATACATGTGAAGGGAATCACCGGAATTCTCCACCCAGATATTAAAAGTTTGGGAATCCATAAGCGTGCAGTTCTGAAGAGTGGTGGTGCCCGGGAAACCGTTCCAGTCCAGTTCCACATTGGAGCTGTCGTTGCGATAGCTAAGGGAATTGATAATGCTTACGTTATCGCCCCATATTTTGAACCCGCTGTTACTGCAATGATGAGCGGAAGAGCGGTAGACCGTCACATTATTACTGCCCAAATCAAATCCATCGAAAACCCGATGCGTTTCACATCGGTTCAGCACAAAATCGTGCTGATTCCCCTGGTGGCTGAGGGCAAAACCATCCACGTTCTGGCTCGGATCTCGGCCCGTATGGGCAATGCAGTCATTGAAAGTCCCGTTGTAGCAAGCCGCACCTCCGGCGGGAGATACGTCGAATCCATATAAATCAAAGTGGTGTGCTACCACACGGTTGAACTGGAAATCGTATGTTCCATCTCCGATCCCGATCCCGTATGTGACATGGTGCACCTCGCAGTCAGAGATTTCTATGTGATCGGCGTTCTCGACCCAGATTCCGTTCTCGTTCCAGTTGCAAATTTCCAGGCCAGTAAGTTTGATGTAGGACTTACTTATGATGAAGCCATTATCTGAGGTGGTTACACCGGTTCCATCGGTTCCATCAATGATAGGCCTTTCGCCTGGATAGGCAGAAAACTTTATATAGCCATCTGTTGCGTTTCCGCTCCGGACGGTCAATACATTCTCGTTATATGTGCCGCCTTTGATAAACACCGTATCGCCTGCCACCATTGTTTCTGCACCATGTTGGATTGTCAACCATGGCGAATCAAGAGTCCCGGCATTCATGTCATTGCCATTTGTAGCCACATAATAGGTATTTCCAGCTTCGGCGGCAGCAGGAAATAAACATAGATAGATGAGTATACCGAAATAAATAGTCTTTTTTTTCATTTTCGCTACCTCCCCGGTTGTTCATAGTTGTCGTGTAATTTCCATTATAGGCCAATGCTCCATTCAGGCCATCTCTTTTCTGCGGGGTTTTTAAAACCCCAAACCAAATATCTTGAGGATTACGATACTAAGTACACGGTTTCATAAATACACTCATGTATAGTGTTTAAAAAATAAACATGTGAGAGCAGAATGTGAAAAAAATACGTTACCGAATTTATGAACCAGTGTACTAAGTTTATGTTTTTGACTGAAACTGTCAACTGAAGAAGGAGGTTCCCTCGAAACATGGTGATCTGCCTTTCTTTCATTGGGAGACTCATAAAAAGGCATTTTAGATCATCTTGTAGTAGTTGTACAGCTAAAAAAGTCAATTCTACAAAGATTTTCTCACTTAAACTGAGTAAAACTGAGGCTTTCTGGCGAAATTTATCAGCGTGAACTAAGTAAAAAAATTTCATTGTCAAGCAAAAATTTAGGATTGAATCTAGTAAATGTGCTCGGCTGGCGGAAGTCAGTGATTAAAGTATGTCGCCACTTGCGACGAGCCCAGCCAGTTGCCGGTCTCTTAAATATTTGCTTCATTTGAGAAGATGATGCCGTGAATGACCTAATGTCAGGCAGGTACCCCAGTTAGTATATTAAACACTAATCTCTATCCTGTCTTCTGAGAAGTAAGCCCTTATTGTAGAGGTCTTATCGCTTGGATTCTCTATTCCTCGAAATCAAAAAGAACGGAGAACTTCTATTGATTATCGAATGAAATCGAGCATGCTTCGCAAAATTGTGTGGCTCTCCATTACAGGAAGTACTCCATGAGGGCATCAGCAACTAAGGGTATTGCCAGAATCTGAAATCGTCTGTTGGCTCAAGTCCTTGAATTTTACAACAAAAGAATTCCAAATATTTTCTGAAGATGGAATCACAATCCCCAACAACATGTTCAACCATTTCTGAAAGAAAATGCCTCTTAGTCGTTGACGTGGTATTGACGTAGAAAAAAGTCACAAGGAGGTATATCCAGGTATAAAGCTCAAAGAGCTATCTATTTGGAATCTCAAAATTATTTAATGAGTGCGCTACATTACGAAATGGTCTTAAGGGGACTGAGAATGCCTTGGGCGGCCGAAGGCCGTCTTGCCCGTGAGGGCAAGATCGAAGACACTTGAAAAGGAAAAGAAGCGAAGGCCCCTTGTTTTTCTTCCGTTTGTTTTGCCTTTGTTTGGGATCACGAGAGCACTCCTTTCATGGGTGGTATTTGGTTTACTGGCCTTGGGAGTGCTTTTTGGCCTGGCGCAAGCGATAGCTCTCTCCGTTGGCCTCCAGGATATGGACCCGATAGGTGAGGAGGTCCAGCAGCTCGCCGGTGAGGCGTTCGGAGCCAAAGATCTCGGTCCATTCCTCAAAGGGCAGGTTGGTGGTAACCATGAGGCAGTTGTGCTCGTAGGCCCGGCTCACCACATCAAAGAGCAGTTCAGCCCCTGCCTTGGAAAGCGAGACGTATCCCAGCTCATAGAACAATAGGAGGTGGAGGCGTTCCAGTGGTTTGTACGGGCGCTGGAGCCCTCTTTCCTCCCGGCATTCCAAAAGCTTTGTGAGAAGGCCGGTGGCCGTGTAGAAATGGACCCGGCGGCCCAGGGCACAGGCGGCAAAGGCCAGGGCACAGGCCGGATTCGATTTCCCAGACCAGGCGCCCTATGAATTGCCTTTATTTTCACAGCCACTTGGATCTTCTTGTCGTACCTGATTATTCCTTCTTTCCGGGCGGCAATCTGTTTTCAAATTTTTTCTGGATTATGTTTGCGACAACCACTAAGAATCTTATAGGGGTAACCATGAATCCTTCAGATCTGGCTCCCACAAGGCAGTTTTCAAAAACTTTCTTGACATTAGCAAGAGAAATAGTACCATGGTCACTTACAAAAACATTTGCGGGGGCTGTGATTAGCCTCATTTTTATATAAGATAGCGCTGAGAATCCGGTGGGCGCCAAGAGTACCGAAGCTGCGAGACCCGGTTGCCTCCACATAAAGTTGAATTTTGATTCATTGGGCACTGGAGGGAGTGCGCAAAGCACACCGAAAACAAGATTGACCCAAGGGTAAGAGTAGGTCATGCGAGAAGAAAGTCACAGAAATTGTCGTGTCCTTCTATAAGGTCAACCGCTTCATTCGAGTGCAGAAGAAGATGCGAGGACCATGAGGCGTTACATTTTCATTTATCGTCGCAGGCCTGATCAATCACCTGATTAAGGCTTTTATCCCGCATCGCAAAATAAGGAAAAGACATAGAGTCAAATAGTATTGAGCAACGGAGAAAGGCATGATTATCAGAGGAGGACTGCAATGAACAAGATTTGGTTTTCAGCCATTAGCGTTGTAATGGCGGTGCTGCTCACGTGCTCTGCTTTATCTTTTGCAGAGGAACTCAAGCAAATCAAGCTCTTAGAGCCCCAGATCGATGGGGGTAAACCCCTGATGCAGGCACTGAAGTACAGGAGGACTTCGCGAGAATTCAATGCTGAGAAGTTGCCCTTGCAGGTTCTTTCTAATATGCTCTGGGCGGCCTGCGGAGTGAATCGATCTGATTCCGGAAAGCGCACTGCGCCATCTGCGAGGAATTGGCAGGAAATCGACATTTACGTGGCCACCACCGATGGCCTTTACCTTTATGATGCAAAGACCCACACATTAAATCCGATTCTGGCAGGAGATATCCGGGCAGTGACAGGTCGTCAGCCGTTTGTGCAGGAAGCACCGGTGAGCCTCATCTATGTTGCGGATCTTTCGAAGATGAAGAATGCGTCAGAAGCCGATAAGGCTTTTTACTCGGCGACAGACACTGGTTTCATTAGCCAGAATGTATATTTGTATTGCGCTTCCGAAGGGCTGGCTACTGGTGTTCGCGGCCTTCTTGACAGGACATCAATGACGAAAGTTATGAAGTTAAGACCGGATCAGAAGATTATCCTTGCTCAATCGGTGGGATATCCAAAAAAGTAGCATAATTTATTTAAAGGAGGATAGCTCTATGCCGACCTATATTCTTTTAGCCAATTTGACTGATGAGGCGATAAAGGCCATCAAGATCTCACCTAACCGAATTGACAAAGCAATCAAGAACTTTGAAGAGATGGGAGGCAAAGTGATTGGTTTCTACGCAACTATGGGAGAATATGACTATGTAGCCATTGGTGAAGCTCCTAGTGATGAGGTGGCTATGACCTTCCTTCTGAGGTTAGGGACCGCGGGAGATGTTAGGACAAAGACCCTCAGGGCTTTCACAAAGGAAGAGCTTATAGAGATGCTTAAGAAATTGCAATAGCCTTGTCGGGCGGAACAAGGAATTCTCATCTTCCGAGGGATCAAGACGAGATGCTGGTGCGTTTACTCGTTACTAAACATGCTTTGACGAATTGTTAATGCGGTGATTGGCGGTTTTCACCTGCAGTTTATTTGAGCTGATCGTGAGCATTCTACCACCGAATTGTAGGAAAATGCGAAAATAAATACTGGCTTGTGCTTTTAAGCAGTATTTAAGTAGTGCAAACCCTCAAACAAGTACAGAAAGGTATTATGAGGGATTATCGATTTAAAGTTATGTATTCAGATTGATTGAAAAAGATTGGGGTTGCGGTTACATACCAAATGCGTGTGAGGGGACTGGCGATAATCTTGGGATGATAAACTACGGCGCCAACGAAAAGTCTTTCCGCAAGAGCGGACTCATGGAGGCGGCCAAAAGTCACTACCAAAACATAAGCGCAGAGGCCATTGAGGTAGATTTCCCACAGGAGTTCATCAGCAGAGTGAGCCTTTCGCGTGCGGTGCTGGAGGCAGATGTTATCATTTCCATCCCAAAGTTTAAAACCCATGTGTTGACGATCATCTCTGGTACAATCAACAATAGCTACGGCTTCCTCCCTGGGGCCTTGAAGGCTCGCCTCCACTGCAGAGCCGGCAACGCGTTACGATTCAGCGAGCTACGGGTCGAGGTCTTTCGTCTGAATGTGCATGCAGGCCTTAGACCCTGAAATCAACCCATTCGAAGAGAACCGGAGGCTGGCTTTCAACGACCACTATCAAGAGGTTCTGGAGGATATGATGGAGGCAAGCGAGAAAATCTGCAAAAAGATAGTGGAAGATGAGAGTTTTGGCGATATTTCCCGTATTCGCATGTACAAAAAATTCATGAACGCCCTTGCCCATAACAGACTGTAAAATGCGATGCTTAAAAGGCAACCACAAAGGTTAACTATTAGTCACACTGTATGCTCCCTGCAGATCCTGATAAAACATGAGTTTCCGGATGGACTGGCTAATGCCCCCCGATAATTAGGAGATCTAAGAATGAAGGAAGGTGCGAAATTATCCCTAGCGTTTATGCTTGTAACTTTTATCGCGCTGATCGGCATAGTATCTTGCACTCTCTTGCCTCTGATGAAAGGGAGCGCAGTAAGCCAATGGAAACCTCCCCGTGTCGTCACTATTGAAAGGGGTAAACAGGGCATCAATTGCTCCCTGAGAACGTGGGTTTCCGGATCGGATGGAGAAGGCCCTGTGGTGCTTCTCGTGCGCGAGGGAGATATCCTGTCCGTGGACTTTTCGGGCGACAACGAAATGCTTTTCCCTTATCTCCCGAGCGACGGGACGATACTCTCGTTTAAACAGGATGATTATGGATTCCTGTTGGAGGGCAAGCGCATTATGGTCACCCTATCGGAAGACTCGGCAGCACTGGAATGGATAAGCAAAGCAGAGCCGGAGAAACTCGAGGCTTTGCGAATGTGCGCCCTGGACGGTCCTATTGCCGAAGCCAAGTCACCTTTATATTCAGCGCTCCAAAGACTATCCAAGATCAATCCGAACACCGGATGGATGGTTGAAGAATCGGAAGTGCTGCATCATGTTCTTGGCCTCTTCGATCCGCGGTGGCTTTTGATTGGCGACGATGTATTATTAGAAGAAAATGATTTGAGAATGATATCAAAGGAACCGGCGCTGGAGTACCTATGGCTCAACGCTGAGAAGCTTAAGAGTATGAAACCTCTATCCTGCTCCAAGAGGCTGGGCATCTTGGGGATATCAAACTGGAATCCGGAGGAAACCGGCCCCTTGCCCGGTGACTGCGAGTCTCTGCGATCACTCACGGTATTCGATTCCGCAATCAAGGATCTTTCAGGCATTGCATCGTTGCAAGGGCTTGAGGAATTGCACCTCATATCATGTGCGGACTTATCCGATATCAGTGCACTTTCAGGCTTTCCGTCAATGAAGGCGGTCAATCTGACCGGTTGCAAAGAAGTGTCCGACCTTTCGGTTCTGAGCAAGTTGAAAGAAATCAAATGGCTCAGTCTGCCGCCAAGTACCTCCCAGGAACAATTTGACAACATCATCCGCGGGCATCCTGACTTGCGTGAACTCGAACTCATCAAATGCGAAAGCATAAAGGACCTTAGCCTGCTTCGCAGCCTTGGCAAACTTGAAAGCCTGGTTCTGCTTAACGGCGAGACGGACTACACTCTGTTGCGTGAAATGAAGAGTTTGCGTTTTCTGGCACTCTCCAAGGAAGCATTTCGAAAATCTTTCAACGCAGGGGAGTTACAGAAAGCTCTTCCCGAATGTCTGATCGTTCAGGCTGAGCCTTTCTGTATGGGCTCTGGGTGGATCTTGCTACTATGGCCAGCCGTGTCGCTGGCGTGGTTGCTATCTGATCGACTCTCGAAAAACAGGTCGAAGCTGGCCAAGAGGAATGCCTAAAACGGACCGCACCATGAAAGGAAAATGGTCACCGCTCGTTGAGGTTGGCATAGTAGCGGCCGGGATGTGTCTATTTGCCTTGTTCTCTCATAGCGCCCTGCCTTTTAAGCTTCTATCAGCCGGTGGTTTGTTCTTGGCGACGATTGCTATCCTCAAGGGTCTAAAAACTGAAATTTCGCCGGCTGCTGTACTGGGTCTGCACTACTTCTCACGAGTTGTGGCAGTTTACTTTGTCTTCGGATCTCTCATCGGTGTCGCCTTGGGATTCCTCTATCGCTGTGGTTACGGATTGGAGTTCCAGTTGTCCGCCTTCGGAGGATTCGCTCCCCTTGCTGCCCTGATCGGCGCCACGGAAGAAATTCTCTATCGCGGGTACATCCAGGGACGTTTATGCAGCCTCAGTCCTCTCCCGGCGATAACTTGCGCTTCGCTGTGCCATACGTCGTATAAGTGTGCACTTTTCGCCTTTACACCATTCCCGATGCAGATAAACTTAGCATTCTTTGGGACTTGCACTTTTATGGTTGGCTTTGCCTTCGGAGCCCTGCGCCAACATACCGGAAGCATTCTGCCTCCCTTGGCTGCACACGCCTGCTTCGACATTATCGCTTACGGCGACTGCTCTCATGCGCCATGGTGGGTGTGGTCATGATATGAATGCCCCTAACCCGCATTTCTCACAACATTAGTAAAACAAGTGATATCAGTTCTTTTTGTCTTAATGGAGAGTTTTTTCATGGCCAAACTAGAAAAAGCTTCGATGCGGGGAGTCCATCTTGTTGACGTGATATTGACGTAGAAAAAAGTCACAAGGAGGTATATCTAGTACTTACTTGTATAAATCAGAGTAACATTTTTTGAGTGGTACAGCACGAACATTTTT